>JBOIDL010000179.1:0-7990 GCA_050740435.1 Gammaproteobacteria bacterium | reverse complement strand
GAGAAGGCGGCCCAGAGCGAGGCGGACTTTGTCTTTCTCGATGTCGAGGACGCGGTCGCGCCCGATGATAAGGAGCGGGCGCGAAAAAATATCATTGCCGCGCTCAACGATATCGACTGGAGCGGTAAGACCGTTTCGGTACGCATCAACGGCATCGACACCCATTACATGTACCGTGATGTCGTCGACATCGTGGAGCAGGCAGGCCACAAGCTCGATACGATCCTGATCCCTAAGGCCGGCGTACCGGCGGACATCTACATGGTGGACGCAATGGTCACGCAGATCGAGATCGCCAAAGGCATCAAGCACCGCATCGGCCTCGAGGCACTGATCGAGACGGCGCTCGGCATGGCCAATGTCGAGGCAATCGCGGCGTGCTGCCGACGGCTTGAGGCCTTGCACTTCGGGGTGGCGGATTACGCGGCCAGTTGCCGCGCGCGTACCGTCAACATCGGCGGACTGAACCCCGATTATCCGGGCGATCAGTGGCACGCGGCCTTGTCGCGCATGGTGGTCGCCTGCCGGGCTTATGGGCTGCGGGCGATCGATGGCCCCTTCGGCGATTTCAACGATCCCGAAGGGTACAGGCTCGGCGCGCGGCGCGCAGCGGCGCTCGGCTATGAAGGCAAGTGGGCGATTCATCCGAGTCAGATCGCGCTCGCCAATGAGGTCATGTCGCCGCCCGAGAAAGAGGTCACGCGTGCCAAGCGCATGTTGGCCGCCCTGAAGGAAGCGGCGAAGGCCGGCAAAGGCGCCGCGGTGCTCGATGGCAGGATGATCGACGCCGCCTCGGCGCGCATGGCGGAGAACATCGTCAATATCGATAAGGCCATCCAAGTCCGCCAGCGGGCTAAGGCCAAGGCGAAGACAAAGTAGCGAGGTTTCGATGGACATTCATGAATATCAAGCGAAGGAGATCCTGAAGGACTTTGGGGTCGCGATCCCCGCCGGAGGGCTGGCCTACAGCCCCGAGCAGGCTGTCTACCGCGCGAAAGAAATCGGCGGTGAGAGCTGGGTGGTCAAAGCCCAGATCCATTCCGGGGCGCGCGGCAAAGCAGGCGGCATCAAGGTCTGCTCCAATGACCATGAGATCTGGGAGGTCGCGGACGATCTGCTCGGCAAGCGCCTGGTGACCCACCAGACCGGTCCGCGCGGGAAAGTGGTCCATCGCCTGTACATCGAGGCGGCGACCAGCATCGAACGCGAGATTTATCTCGGCTTCGTGCTCGATCGCCAGTCGGAGCGCGTGATGGTCGTGGCCTCCGGCGAAGGCGGCATGGAAATCGAGGAGATCGCGGTCAAGAGACCGCAGTCGATCCTGCGCCAATCGGTGGAGCCCGCGGTCGGCATGCAGGACTTTCAATGCCGGGAGATCGCGTTCGGGCTGGGGCTGCCCGCGGCGATGGTTAGCCAGGCGGTGACGACCATTCAAGGCTGTTATCGCGCGTTTCGGGACCTCGACGCCACCATGGCGGAGATCAATCCCTTGGTGGTGACCAAGGACGGGCGCCTGCTCGCGCTCGATGCCAAGATGGCCTTCGACGACAGCGCGCTGTTCCGGCACGCCAGTATCTCCGAGCTACGCGACAAATCGCAAGAAGATCCTCGCGAGATGGCGGCCGCGGATCGCGGCTTGAGCTACGTCGGGCTCGATGGAAACATCGGCTGCATCATCAACGGGGCGGGCCTCGCGATGGCGACCATGGACATGATCAAGCACGCCGGCGGCGAGCCCGCGAATTTCCTCGACATCGGCGGGGGCGCCTCGCCCGAGCGGACCACCAAGGCCTTTAATCTGGTGCTTTCCGATGACAAGGTGCAGGCGATCCTGGTCAATATTTTTGCCGGCATCAATCGCTGCGACTGGGTGGCCGAGGGCGTGGTCCAGGCGGTCAAGAAGACCGAATTGAAGATCCCGCTCGTGGTCCGCCTATCCGGCACCAATGTCGAGGAAGGTCGCAAGATATTGAAAGACAGCAGCCTGCCGATCATCATGGCCGAGACCTTAGCGGATGCGGCCGCTAAAGCAGTCGCTTCCTGGAAGCACGCAATCGGCAAGGCGTAACGCGGAAGAATTACATGAGCATTTTAATCGACGAAGAAACAGCGGTCATCGTTCAGGGATTCACGGGCCAGATCGGGACCTTCCATGCCAAGGAAATGATGGCATACGGCACTAACGTGGTCGGGGGTGTCACGCCCGGCAAGGGGGGCGCTACGCACCTCGGCAGGCCGGTCTTCAACACGGTCAAGGAGGCGGTGGATGCTACCGGCGCGCAGGCGAGCATCATCTTCGTGCCGGCGCCCTTCGCCGCCGATTCGATCATGGAGGCGGCCGACGCCGGCATTCGCTATTGCGTTGCGATCACCGATGGGATCCCGGCCCAGGACATGATCCGGGTGAAACGCTACATGCGTCGCTACCGGGCCGAAAACCGGATGCGACTCACGGGTCCGAACTGCGCCGGCACCATTAGCCCGGGCAAGGCCATGATGGGGATCATGCCGGGGCATATCTATATAAGAGGCGCTGTGGGTATCGTCGGGCGCTCGGGAACGCTCGGTTACGAGGCGGCATCGCAGATGAAGGCCCTGGGGATCGGCGTGACCACCAGCGTCGGGATCGGTGGCGATCCCATCAACGGAAGTTCCTTCAAGGACATCTTGGAACTCTTCCAGGAAGACCCCGAGACCAAGGCCATCATGATGATAGGTGAGATCGGCGGTCCGCAAGAAGCCGAGGCCGCGCATTTCGTGAAGGAGAATATGAAGAAACCCGTGGTCGGCTATATCGCCGGGCTGACGGCGCCCAAAGGCCGTCGCATGGGACACGCCGGCGCCATCATCTCGGCCTTCGGCGAGAGCGCCGCCGAGAAGGTCGAGATCCTCCAGGAATGCGGCGTGACCGTCGCCCCGAGCCCGGCCGATCTCGGTACGACGATGGCGCAAGTGCTCAAGAAGGTAAGCTGAGAGTTTGTGAACAAATCTACTACGCTCGGGATCTCGCGTTCCGGCGGTGCTCGGAATCCTCATGTATTTGAACATACACTCCGGTTCCTGTGCGCCGGCGGAACGCAACCTCCCTTCGCTCGCGACGATTTTTTCGCAAACTCTGAGGCGGGGCCTTAACACATGAGCAAACCAAAAGTCATCGTGACGCGCCGCTGGCCGGCGGAGGTCGAAGCGCGGCTCAAGGCACTTTACGACGTCAAATTGAATGCCGACGACAGACCCATGACGGGCGCCGAGCTCCAAGACGCGCTGCGCGGCGCGGACGCGCTCTTGCCCACGGTGTCGGATAAGATCACGGCCGAGGTGCTAAGCGCCGAGCCGCTCAAAACCAAGATTCTCGGTAACTTCGGCGTGGGTTTTAACCATATCGATATCGCGGCCGCCAAGGGGCGGCGTCTGGTGGTGACGAATACACCGGAGGTGCTGACCGATTGCACCGCCGATCTCGCGATGACCTTGCTCTGCATGATCGCGCGCCGGGCGGGAGAGGGCGAGCGCCATGTGCGGACGAAGGCGTGGACGGGCTGGCGGCCGACGCACATGATCGCCAGCAAGATCACCGGAAAAACACTCGGATTGATCGGTTTCGGTCGCATCGCCCGGGCGGTCGCGGCGCGCGCGCATCACGGCTTCGCGATGAAGATCCTCTTCCATGATCCCTACCCGCCGCCCAAGGAGGCCGCGGACGCGGTGAAGGCGACTCCATGCGACACCGTCGAGGAGGTCCTCGCACAGGCGGATTTCATCTCGCTTCACTGTCCGGGTGGACAGGAGACACGGCACCTCATCAATGCCGATCGCTTGAAACGGATGAAACCCACGGCGTTCTTGATCAACACCGCTCGTGGTGATGTCGTCGATGAACCGGCGTTGGCCGCGGCCCTTAAAGACGGCACCATCGCCGGGGCCGGTCTCGATGTCTACGAAAGCGAACCACGTGTCGCCGAAGAATTGCTCACCATGGAAAACGTCGTCCTGTTCCCGCACCTCGGGAGCGCGACCCGCGAGACCCGGGTCGCCATGGGGATGCGGGTGCTGGAAAACATCGAGGCCTTCTTTGCCGGGAAACCACCGCGTGACCGCGTGGTGTGAGCGAGAAACGGCGCCCGGCGCGCAAGCGAAGTAAGACCGGCGAGGGGGCTGGGACCGCCTACGCTCAAGAGCTCCTCGATCTTCTTTTCGATCTCTTGTGCGAGGTCGTGCGCACCCGCCATCCGGAGGTGGAAGCCGTCTTACGAGGGCGCGCCGCGCTCTTGAATAGCGCGCCCGAGCTTCTCTTACGGACGCTGCAGGCCTGGGGGATCTGGTTCCAACTCGTCACGCTGGTGGAACAGAACGCCACGATGCGGCGCTTGCGTCAGCTGGAGGCCGAGCGCGGGGTGGAGCGTGTTCCTGGTACCTTCGCGTTTGTCCTCGCCGAGGCAAAACGCGCCGGGATCGCGCCGGCTGTCATTCAGACCGTCTTGGAGCGGGCTCGCATCCAGCCCGTGATCACCGCCCATCCCACCGAGGCGAAGCGGGTCACCGTGCTCGAAATTCACCGGCGAATTTATCTCTTGCTGGTGGAGTTGGAAACGCCGCGCTGGACCCCTCGAGAGCGCGAGAATCGGATCGGAAAGCTGCGCAACGAAATCGAGCTCCTGTGGTTGACCGGCGAGCTGCGGCTCGAAAAGCCGACGGTGGATCAGGAAGTCGCGTGGGGCTTGCACTTCTTCGATGAGGTATTGTTCGAGCGCGTGCCGGAGCTGATAGAGAAACTGGAAGGGGCGCTCGATCAATCATACGGGGGCGCGGGCTTCGCGGTCCCGGCCTTGCTTAAATTCGGATCGTGGATCGGGGGTGACCGCGACGGCAATCCTTTTGTTACCAACGAAGTGACCCGCGACACCGTTCTCAGCAACCGCCGCGCGAGTCTGAATCGCTACCGGAGCCGCTTGAGTCATCTGGCGCGGGTCCTGAGCATCGCCGCTCATGCCGTCCCGGTTCCGCGCTTTTTCGAAACCGCCCTGAACACGATGTTGGCGCAGTTTGAGGACCAAGCGGTGATCACGCGCCGTAACCCGGGCGAGGTGTTCCGGCAATTCGCCGCCTGCATGCTGCGTAAGCTCGAAGCCACGTTTGCGGCGCCCGCCGCCGGGAACAGCTATCCCTGTTACGGTACCGCGGACGATCTCATCGACGATCTCAACACAGTGGAACGCGCGCTCATGGACGCTCATTGCGAGAGCTTGGCAACGAGCCTGGTGCGTCCGCTCAGGCGTGAGGTCGAAGTCTTCAGATTCCGCACGGTGCGTTTAGACTTGCGCGAGAACTCGACCGTGACGACCAAGGAGCTGTCGGCGCTGTGGCAGCATCGGCACGGCGGGACCGGGCCGCCCGAGATCGGGTCGGCGTCCTGGAATCAGTGGCTTCACGATGAGCTGGCCAGGCCGCTCGGCGATCCGGCCCAACTCGATGGCCTCGATGAACAAGCCGTAGCGACGCTCGGCATGCTGCGGATGGTGCCGTTGATGCGGCGGGAAGTGGATCGCGATGCGTTCGGTCATGTGATCTTGAGCATGACGCGCTCGGTGGCGGATATCCTGGGCATCTATCTGCTGGCGAAATACGCCGGATTGTTTGCCGATCCCGAGGGCGTGGAACACTGCACGCTGCCCATCGTGCCCTTGTTCGAGACGGTCGAAGATCTCAAGCGCGCGTCAGGGATCATGAAAGAGCTGCTGGCGGCGCCGGTGGTAAGGCGCTCGGTCCGGGCGCAGGGCGGGGTGCAAGAGGTGATGATCGGGTATTCCGATTCCAATAAGGACGGCGGGTTTTTTACCTCCAACTGGGAGCTCAGCCGGGCTCAATCGCGCCTTACCCGGATCGGTGCCGAGGCGGGGATCGCGATCTCGTTCTTTCATGGCCGCGGGGGTTCGGTGAGCCGGGGGGGTATCCCGACCGGGCATGCCATCGCGGCACAGCCGCCCGGCTCCATCGACGGACGCATGCGGATGACCGAACAGGGTGAGGTGGTTTCCTTCAAGTACGCGAACCGCGGCACGGCCCTGTATCAGATGGAGTTGCTCGCATCGAGCGTGCTGGAACATACGCTGAAATCCGAGCACGAGCGGGAGCTGCAACCCGACGCCGAGATCGATGCAGCCATGGAGGCCCTGTCGGGGGCCGCCTACGCCGCCTACCGGCGCCTGGCCGAGCATCCAGGACTCGTGGACTACTACCAGGCCGCAAGCCCGGTCGAGGAGCTGGTGCTCTTGAACATCGGCTCGCGTCCCGCCCGGCGCTTCGGCGCCAAGGCCCTGAATGATCTGCGCGCCATTCCGTGGGTATTCGCATGGACGCAGAATCGCCACATGATCCCCGGATGGTACGGGGTCGGAAGCGGCATCAAGAACTTTCTCGAGGTGCGGGGCGCCGAAGGCCAAGCGCTGTTAAAACGCATGTTCCACCATGCGCGGCTGTTCCGGCTCATCATCGACGAGGTTGAAAAGACCCTCCCGCAAGTGAGCTTAACTATCGCCCGTGAATACGCCGAATTGGTTCCGAGCGCGGAGGTGCGCGAGGAGATCTATGCCATGGTCAAGGAGGAGTACGAGCGCACCGTCACGATGGTAAATCGCGTGAGCGGCGCGCGGGATCTCTGCATCCGCTTCCCCCGCTTTCGCCGACGGCTCGCGAGAAGGCTGGCGATCATCGACCAAGTCGGCCACGAACAAGTGCGCTTGATTCAGCGGTTCCGCGGCGCCAAGAAATCCGAGAGAGAGCGCCGCCGGGAGCTTGTGCCCTTGCTGCTGTCGATCAACTGCATCGCCTCGGGCCTCGGCTGGACGGGCTAGATGTCGTTGCGCATCGATACCGAGGTCTTAGAAGGCCAACGATTAGCTTGAAGTGCGCGGCAACGCGTCACCTCGAACGATTGTTCAAGTAAGCCGCTACGCGGCAGATTTGGTTCATTGAGGTTGGCTGTCGCAATGTAGTTTGCCATCGGTTGATCGGCCGCCGCTCTTTAGCCCTCACTTCAACTCTGTTTTCCTGTCCGAAGTCCGCGGAATGTCCCGGACTTCCATTCCCCCATACGACAGGAGAACTGCCATGATGAAAGCTTGGTACGAAAAGTCAATCAATGCCCTTCAGCTCAACGGGAAAGGCGAGCGCACCCAAGAAGCGTACACCCGCTCTGTGCGCATGCTCGTGGAGTTTTATCATAAAACCCCGGATCAGATCACCGAAGACGATCTGCAGCGCCATGGTGTGCCTCAACCGGTGAACGGTAACTCGCTTTTGAGTCAACGAAGGGCAAACTTTGGATGCCGCCATGCGGTGCTTGGTCAACAGGTGCTGCACGCCATGGACGCTGAGACGTTCACCCGTGGCGCTGGGAAACAGCACATCGTCATCACCGTGTTGCGGCTCTCGCAACCAGGCTTTTAACACGGCGCGTGTGAATTTGGCGATGGGGGTACAGCGTTCCTTGCGGCCCTTGCCGATCACGCGCACGTGAGCGCCAACTCCGAGGATGAGATGTTCGCGTTTGAGCCCGGTCATTTCCGATAAGCGCAGCCCCGTCTGCACCGCCACGAGCAGAAAGGCGTGATCGCGCCGGCCCGACCAGGTGCGTTGATCCGGGGCGGCGAGTAAGGCATCGACTTCGGGACGCGTGAGAAAGTGGACCAAGGTGCGGGTGAAGCGCTTGCTGGGGATAGCGAGTACCCGTTGGATCTGTGCAGAATGAGCCGGTGCCTCCAGGGCCGCATAACGAAAGAACGAGTGAATCGTGGTGAGGCGCAGATTACGACTGCGAACGCTTAAGCCTTGGTGCTTCTCCCGCTCATCCAAGAACGCCACGATCAAAGGGGCATCGATCTCCTCGAAGCTCAGGCGTGAGGGCGGCTTATGCAGCCACTGCTGAACGAACTTCAGAAATTGACGAAAGGTATCGCGATAGGACCCGATCGTATGAGGACTCGCTTGGCGC
>JBOIDL010000178.1:0-8022 GCA_050740435.1 Gammaproteobacteria bacterium | reverse complement strand
ATTCGGTCGCCGTGTGCTCACCACCGCACTCGCTATCCGAGAGTATGTGGTCATGCCTTCCCTCAGTACGGCCACCGCATAACACTCGTTGCTTTTTTGCACAAGATTTCATGGATAAGGGACTAAAGATTACGCAGCCGCCGCATTGGTCTATCAGCACGGTGATGTTCCAGATCACTTCTTCCAGACATTTCTTTGGTCGAAGCGTGGTGTTGAGTTGGGGAGATGATGGCGCTAGGTATAGATCGCTACCTCGTTAACATGGGACAAAAGCAGCTTTTTGGTAGTCAAGCGGCAAAACCTGACTTCAAGCCAGATACTTGCTGGTGTTTGCAAAAAGTTGAGGACAGTTTTCCAGATAAGCTCCGCAAAGAATACACAGGAAAGACGCTCACCGAGGCATTCGATTGGCTGAAGGAACTGAACGAGGGGAAGACTTGCCCCAATACAGAATGCTCTGCGGATTTGAAACCACCACCTAAAGGAACTGTTCCAGGATTTTGGTAGTCGAGCAGTTTCTATGACCGTTTTAGCGCAGGGGGGTGAAGCTGCTCAAGCAGGCCGTGACCCATGCCCTGCAAAGCAGCTTCGGCCCGAGCCAACCCTCCGCGCTTAGTTGAAGCACTTTCTTGATTTCCTGATCAGCGAGGCGACCGTCATTCGCCTGCTCCAGATGCTCCAGCACAGCTCACCACAAAATCGCTGAGATCAGGAAAGCCTGAAGTAGTGAAACCGTGAAGTAGGCGGTGCGTGCTATGGAGGGGGCAATGAGGCAGGAGATGCCGGATGCCGACGAGATGAAACACGTACAAGGAAGGCGCACTGGTGCCTATGCCCGCCCCCCTCGGGTGCGACGCCAGAATGGCGTCGCACCCTGCTATACGTCAATGCACTCCCTGGCGGCGAGTCTTAATCGCTATCTGAATCGTCAACTTCTTTATCCCAGGTCTCAGAGACCTTGGCCACGAAGGCGTCACCAAAGCCGCCGTTGAAGGTCAGGTCGGGCCCTCTCTTCACTTGTTTCCCTCCTCAGAATCGGGCTCGATGCCCGTGCCCCCGAGCGGGGTCCCCGGCAGACGGTAGACGCCGGTCGTCAGGACCAGGCGGGCGCGAGGATCGACCCGGTAGATCTCCTGGACCGTGCCCTTGCCGGCGGTGCGCCGCCCGAGGATCCGGGCACCCGCGTAATGGCGGAGGAGCCATGCGAGAACTTCGGCGCTGCTCGCGGTTCTCTGGTCTACCAGCACCTGGACCGGCAGGCTGGCGAAACGCCGCGGCCCGCGGCTTTGGAAAATGCGCACGCCCGAGCGACCCGCGATATCGAGAAGGAGCGCTCCGGGAGGGGCGAAAGCCCCGGCGATCTCGAGCGCGCTTTCGAGGCAACCGCCGCCGTTCCCACGGAGGTCGAGCCTCATCGACGCGGGCCGAGAAGGGTCGAGCGATCCGGTCGCCGCCAGAAACTGGCGGCCGGTCCGCCTGCCGAAGGAAGCGATCCTTACCGACACCCTGCCGCCTGAATCGACCTGCACCTTCGGAGGCGGGACGTCGGGCGAAAGGCCCCGGATGAAGTCGAGATCGGGCGCGGGACCGATCACCATCCGGCTTGCGGGATCGAGAGACGCAAGGATCTCCTCGACCGAGCACTTGTCGCCGCAGGCGGTGCAACACTGACCCAGGAAGTGCTCCTCGACGATCTCCCGCAATCGAGTCGCCCGGCCATCCTCACCGCCGGAGTCGGCCGCGCGTCCACCGGCAGGACCGATCACGAGAGCCAGCGCGACGACGCAGAAGAGGCGGAACTGCATTGGCGTCGGCGGGCCGGCTCAGTGACAGTACTGGTAAGTCCCGAGCATAGTCGTCGCCCAGGGCGACTCACCGACGTTCGGTATCCTCGTGATCTCATCGGCCGCGGTGTGGATCACGTAGACCGAGTTGTCGCTAGAAGACGCGAGATAGATCTTTCGACCGTCGGGGGTCGTCGTCGCGGTCTCCAGGCTAACGTTTGGTCCGAGGCGTCTCTGACCGGCTTCCCGCAGGCCCGCGAGATCGTAGATGAGGACCGTCCCGTATTCGCCCGAGCTGAAGGCGTAGGCCTTGCGGCCCTTGTCGAAGTTGATACCGGTCATGCCGGGCCCTCCGCGCAGTGTGGCGATCACGGTTTGCTTCGCGACGTCGATTACCGAAATCGTCTCGTCGCCGTTGTTGGGCACGAGCATCTTCGAGCCATCGGGAGAGGGGTAGGCCCGCCAGGGCTCCTCGCCGACCCGAATCGTCTTCACGACCTGGTCGGTCGCGGTGTCGATCACCGCTATTTCTCCGGAGTCGCCGTCGGCGGCATACACGAATCGCCCGTCGAGGGTCGGGGTCGGGTTGGCGATCCCCTTGATCTCGGTCAAGTAGCGATCCGGGTTAGCGCCGGCAAGCAGGTGACTCGAGCCCACCGCGAACCTTCGCGCGACCGCGATCGTCTCCACGGCGGCGGTGGCGACGGCGGCGACCTCGTGAGCGCCGAAGCTCGATACGTAGGCCTTTTTCCCTCCGGGCAGGAAGGCAAAGCCGTGGGGCTCCGAGAAGCCGTCCATGCGCTTGACCTCGATCCCCGCGACCAGGTCCAGGACCGACACCGTGCCCTCTTCGAGATTTCCCATGAGCGCAAGCCTGCCGTCATCCGAAATGTCGAAGTGTTCGGGATCAATGCCGATCGGGATCCGCCGCGCAACCTCCAGTGTCGCAAGGTCGACGATCAAGGCCTGGTTGCGCCTCGTCCCCGCGACGAGGAGGCGCTTGCCGTCGGGCGTGACCATCGCCATGTGGGGATTGACCAGCTCGCCGAGAGGGATCCGGCCCACGATCCGGTCGCGTCCGGTGTCTATCATCGTGACGTCGCTCGAGTCCCGGTTGGTGACGAAGAGCGTCGTTTGTGCATCCACTCCCACCCCCCGGCTAGGCAAGACAGTCGTCATCAAGGTCCCGCACGTCGCGAGTGCGACGGCGATCCGCCGCGCCATCGATCTTGCATCTGTCTTCATTTCATTTCTCCTTTTCTTGGTGTCAGAAATTCACCTGGGTGCGAAAACCGCCGAGGAATACGCCCTCCAGCGGCTCTATCTCCTCGTCGCCCGCGAGGTGAAATGCGTACTGCGCGACCAGGCTCAGAGAGAGGTGGTCCGTCACATAGAAACGGTGGTAGATCTCTGCGAGATCCTCGACTCGGCCGTTGACCGCCCGCAGCCAGCCGTAGGCGAGGCCGGTCTCGTCCCGGGGACGGAGGGTCGGCAGAGCTTGCAGCCCGAGCCCGAGGCTCCACGCGTGCCGATCTCGTTCCTGGCCGCCGAACTGGAAGCCGTAGCGACCGAAACCACGAGCCCGGGCGCTCACCGACTGGTCGAAGTTGACGCCGATCGCGGCGGAATGATCATCTCCGCCGTTGCGCCGGCCCCACAGCCGGTAGTTGCCGGGCCCCCCGAGCATTGAGGTCGAGTAGTCGATCTCGCCGATCAGAAACGGGGTTCGGCCGAGCGCGTCGCCCGAGTCCTCGGGCGCCTGCGCCCCGATGCCGAACTTGAAGTCGCGAAACGTATCCCAGGCGAAATGGAGGCCAGGGGCATTGGCCTGGTGGCCTACGCCCTGGACAGGTTGGCCGAGGAGCGGGTTGTTGACGAACATGCCCGAGATGAACTGGTGGGTCTCGTCGTTGGCGACATCGTTACGGTCGAAGTAGTTCGTGAGGTCGAGCTTTCCACCGACGGCGCTCAGGTGACCTCCGAAGAACGCCGCCGCCAGCCAGGCTTCGCGCAGGGTGATCCGGTCGGCCAGATCCGAATCCTGGAGAGATCCCGCGTCGGCGTTGAGACCCGAGGCCGAGCCCAGGAAGGGATCGGGTCCGTCACCCCCGATGGCTTCGAGATCCACGAAGAAGGTGGTCTCCAAGGCGGGACGCGCGAGCAAGGTGACGTCCACGGAGCCGACGCCCCGGAGCCGATCAGGCCCTTCGCCGGTGATCTGCTGCACGATGCCCGTGGCGGAGAGGCCGACCGCAACGCCGCGGCGCGCGTCTTCGGCGAGCCGGACTTCGACTTTCTCCGACACCGTCTCGCGGCGGTCGAGCTTCACCTTGCGATACTCGAGACGGGAGACGACTGGGGTCTGATCGAACGGACAGCGCCCACCTTCCGGCGCGGCGGAGAACGTGTGCCCGTGTTCGCAGACCCATTCGGTGATTCGTTTTATCTCTTGGACGGGTTCCACCGGCATTGTCCGCGAGCGAAGCTCGCTCAGCTCCTCCCGGAGCGTCCTCACCTCGTCCCCTAACCTTTCCTCCCGTTCGCTCGGCGTGGACAACCTTTCTCGAAGATCATCGAACTGGTGTTGTAACTGCTTCACCGTCTCGCGCAATTCCTTGATCTCCCCCCGGTCGTCGGCGACGGCCGGTCCGACGCCGGCGTTAAGCCCGATGATGGCAATCACGGTAAGAGCCCTGTTTAGCGGCCTCAAGCGCTTCCACGCTTGTCCTCCTCTCGCGTTGGCCCCGCCATTTCCTCCGCGGTCAGCGTCACTCGGCCCGGTCGATCTCGGTGGCCTAAATCGCGGGTCTCCCCGAGACCCCGGTAGTCGGCGCAATACCATAGGTTTTCCTCCGCGCACACCCGCGCAATAACGGTATACAGCGCAAGGCCCGCGGAGGAATGGCGGCAGGGCGGGAACTGGAGATGATGACCCGCCCCGGCATCACCCTCCGCAATGCCATTGCAATTCCTTCAGGCCGGTCTCCGGACTCGCAAGTGGGTTCAAAAACCCCGGGAGCAGCGCCTTCCCATGCTTGTTGCACAGTGGCGTGATGCTGATCCCTTGACTCGCTTACCGTTGCGGGGGCAGCGCCGGGATTGCGCGCGGGCCGAGACTCGAGCGCGCACCGGCTTCCCGTTTCATCCCTTTGAACGAACGTTTTCAGGGACACCTGAAGCCTGCACAATATGGTCTACGCGTTGAGCTGTTGTCAATAGCCGACGCCCTGCTGATCACACGTTGACAAAGCCGACTGCAACGCTTCCCGTAACGACGCCAGATAGGATCTGCCGACAGGCAGTGATTTCATGCTTTCCCGGAGATCAACTTCGCATTCATCGGTATCGCCGTACCGAGTGCGCAAGGAGAGCACGTGGCGCACGTTGACGATATAGCTCTTGTGGATCCGCAGAAACCCATGGGGCTTCAGGGTCTCCTGAAATCCTTCCATCGAGCCGGGTACATCAACCAGAGATCCCCCTTGTACCAATTGCACTGACTCGTTCCGGCCACCAGGAACTGTCACTTGAGTTGTAACGAGCGAATCGCTAGCCTAGGCGCCAATGAATTACTTCCGGCTGGCCATCGTTCTCGCGACAGTGGTTCAGGTCGTCGCGCTAATCATGGATCCACGTTCGGCTCTCGCTGCCAAACCGCTGGCTGAAGCAGCCCAGTCTATAGCGAGAAAGCTTCCCAAGGGATCCATTGTTACTGCCGAACGGTCCGGGGAGCGAGTCCAGTATGCCGCGGCAGGCAAGCGCGAGCACCCCGGCATCCCGCCCGAACGGGTGATCTTCGAGATCGGATCCATTACGAAGGTCTTCACCGGTCTCCTGCTCGCCCAGGCGGTGCTGGAACGGAAGGTGGCGCTCGACACACCGATCAAGCAAATGATCGCGGCGAACACGAAGTTTGCCGACTCCCGCGTGGGCGCCATCACGCTCAAACAACTCGCCACGCATACCAGCGGCCTGCCGAGGATGCCGGATAATATCAATCAAGGCGCCGATGCCGCCGATCCTGCCGCCCATTACGATCGCACGAAGCTCGATGCCTATCTCGCTTCCGCGAAGTTGCCTGGCGAGGCTCCCTTCGAAGTCAGCTACTCGAATCTTGGCGTGGGTTTACTGGGCGACTTGCTCTCGCGAGTCTACGGCAAGCCATGGGAGGTCTTGGTCGCCGAGAAGATCACCGGGCCGCTCGGACTGAAAGACACCGTCGTCAATCTGAGCGACGACCAGCGCAAGCGCTTTGCTCCACCGTATGCGGGTGCCCAGAAAGTGAAACCATGGGCGCTCGCCGCACTCGCGGGTGCCGGGGCACTGCGGTCAAGCGCCGCCGACATGATGATTTTTGGCGACGCCCTGCTCGCTCCGGAGAAGACACCGCTCATGGAAGCCTTTGCTCTGATGCTGCAGCCGCAGACGGCCGAGGGGAACGGTTTAGCCATAAGCATCGGCAAGCTTGATGGCAAACGCGTCTTCGAGCATAACGGTGGCACCGGCGGGTATCGCAGTTCGCTCCAAGCGCTGCCAGACAGCCGCTCTGTGCGCGTGGTGCTGGTGAACAATGCTGAGTTAAACCCTGAATCGGTCTTAGCGGCGACTCGCGACGAGAAACCGAGATCCCAGGCCGCCGACAAGACACTGAATGGCGAGGAGCTCGCCGGCTATGAAGGCATTTATTCGCTGGCCTCCGACGCCAAGTTTACAATCCTCCGACGCGGCGATCGGCTCTGGAGGCAGTTTACCGGCCAAGCCTTTCTGCCACTCTTCCCGCATGAGGCACCGGATCGCTTCTTCCTCAAGGACGTCGCGGCCGAGCTTCAATTCAATCGAAGGAATGACAAGCTTGTTTCGCTTACCTACTTCCATAACGGTCGTGAGATGAGCGCCAAGAAAACGGACGACCCATTGCCCAAAATCAAGTTCCGCAGTGCGAAGGAGCTCGCCACCTACACCGGCACCTATAAACTCGCGTCCCGTGCGGTTTTCACTCTCAAGGTGATGAATGAGACCCTCTTTGCGCGACTCACTGGGCAGGGATTCTTACCTGTGTTTGAAAAACGCGACAACTGGTTCGAATACGATGTCGTAGAAGCAGCCCTCGAGTTTGAACGCAACAAGGCAGGGAAGGTAATCGCTCTTAAGCTACACCAGGACGGCCTCATCCAGCGGGCGGTGAGGAAGTGAGTATAGCGCAATAGCCCGAAAGGGATCTCCCAGAACGGCTCTGAGTGTGAAAGCTTGAATAGATACCTTGATGTCCATGGTCAGCTCTTGTCTGTTTTCTGACAAACCTAAAGATGAGTTTCAGATGCTCCGCAACTCTGTTTTTCAACCTGAATCGTCGCGTGAGCGATCTTGAAATCATGAGTCACACATTCTCGCACTGCCGTCAGCACATCATCGTGCATCGCGCCATCGGCCACCACGGCATGCACGCTCATCGCGTTGACGCCCGACGTCAGCGACCAGACATGCAGGTCGTGAACGCCGGCGACGCCTTTGACTCTACTGATCGCTCCGCGCAGCGCTGTCAGGTTGACATCCGATGGCGTGCCTTCGAGCAGCACGCCGACTGCCTCGCGCAGCAACTCCCAGGTGCGCGGAAAAATGAACAGCCCGATGCCCGCCGAAAGCAAGGGATCTGCGTAGTACCAGCCCGTCGTCCACATAATCACCCCGGCGATGATCACCGCGATTGAGGTGAGCGCATCCGAGAGGACTTCAAAATATGCGCCCTTCATATTTAGGCTTTCCCCTGAGCCTTCGCGCAGGATGAGCATGCCGGCGATGTTCACCGCCAGGCCGATGAGCGCAACCAGGAGCATCGCTTTGCTTTCTACTTCCGGCGGATCCGTGAAGCGCTGATAAGCTTCGTAAAGGATGAAGAGCGAGATGCCGATCAGCACGACGGCATTGGTGAGCGCAGCCAGAATCTCCACGCGGTAAAAACCGTACGTCCGCTCCGGGGTAGCGGGGCGTTCGGCGAATCTGATCGCAAACAACGCCAGACCCAGCCCGGCCACGTCGGTCAACATGTGCCCGGCGTCAGCCAAAAGCGCGAGACTGCCCGCGAGCACTCCACCGATAACCTCAGCAACTAGCGTAGTGCTTCGTTGTTCTTGGAACTTAAACGGCGATTGGCACGAATGACCTTCTGCAGAATGTCATTGGCCTTGGCGGTCCAGACGAAGGGCTTGGGGTCGCGATTATGCACGGCGATATATTCCTT
>JBOIDL010000177.1:0-8117 GCA_050740435.1 Gammaproteobacteria bacterium | reverse complement strand
TCGCTTCACCGCGTCTTGGCGGTTTTGCGTGGCGTAACAGATGTCCTCTTTCTTCGGTCCGATGATTTTCGGGAAACGCTCTCTCAGGGCATCGATAACTTCCGCCGTATCGTCCATCGACAGCGTGGTTTGGGTCACGAAGGCGATGCAGTCAGGAGTTTTCACGTGCAGGTCCCAGACATCTTGGACAGATTCCACCAGATACATGCCGCCTGCCCCATCGCCGCGGCGGTACTGTCCAAGGGTGCCTTCGACCTCCGGGTGGCCGGCATGGCCGATCAGAATGCACTCCCTTCCCTCGTCTTGGTAGTGGCCAACCTCCATGTGTACCTTGGTCACCAGCGGACAAATCGCGTCGAACACGCGCAGGCGGCGGCCCGAGGCCTCATCCCGCACCGCCTTGGCGACGCCATGGGCGCTGAAAATGACCACCGAATCATCCGGAACATCCTGAAGCTCGTCCACGAATATGGCGCCTTTCTCGCGCAATCCGTCCACGACATATTTGTTATGCACTACCTCGTGGCGTACATAAACCGGCGCGCCGTACAGCTCCAATGCCCGTTCGACGATGCCGATGGCGCGATCGACTCCGGCGCAAAAACCGCGTGGGTTCGCTAGCACAATTTTCATCACCGCACTCTCCTGCCGCTCATTCATGTGGCCACACTACGATTTCTAAACCCTTATGTCGATACATCGCGTTTCAAACCGTCATATAAGATCATCGCCGCCCCCACCGTGATGGCGGCATCCGCGATATTGAAAGCAGGCCAGTGCCAGGCTCCGTAAAAGACATCGATAAAATCCACGACGTAACCGGAAACAACTCGATCCCAAAGATTGCCCGCCGCGCCCCCAAGGATAAGCGCCAGCGCGCACGCGAACCACGGCCGCTCGGCGGGCGTCTTGAGTAACCATACCACGATACCTAGACTGACGGCGGTCGCCAAGAAAATAAACAGCCACCGTTGCCAGCCGCCCGCTTGCCCGAGGATGCTGAAGGCGGCACCGGTATTGTGGACCAGCGTTAGATTGAGTGACGGAAACAGCGCCCGCGGTTCGTGCAAGGTTAAATACTGACTCGCGAGGACTTTGGTCACCCGATCCAGTATGATAATTCCGGTCGCGAGCAAGAGCCACCTGCCGGCGCTGCCTGGGGCGCTCGCCAGCTTCGTCTCCACTTCAGCACAATCCTCGTTCTTGCCGTTTACCATCATCCAACTCGCCTACGCGTAACGCCGGATTTCGCTCGCGCCGTTTATGTTGCTTACACAGCGGCCACATAAGGTCGGAAAGGCCGCGTCCGTGCCGACATCGTGCCGATGGTGCCAACACCGGCCGCACTTCGGTTGCGCCGAGGGTAACACGGCGAGCTTAAGCTCCGGGATCAGCGTATCCTTCGTTTGTGGCCCGGCCTGAGTGAGCGCATGGACCTGCGCGGCGCTTGTGATCATGACGAACCGCAGCTCATCCTCGAAGGCGGTTAAGGAATCGAACAACGCACCGTTGCAATAAAGGTGCACCTCCGCGTCCAGCGATGATCCGATCCGGCCCGCGACCCGCAAACCCTCGAGCTCCTTCGCGACGACCTCGCGCACCGTGATCACCCGCTCCCAAAGACCGGGATCGAAACGGTCTTCCGGGGTGCGCGGCGCTCGATACCATTGTTCTAGGAATACCGACTCGCTCCGGTGGCCTGGAATGTAGGGCCAAATCTCATCCGCGGTGAAGCTCAGGATCGGGGCCAGCCAGCGCGTGAACGCCTCGACGATATGATACATGGCGGTCTGCGCCGAGCGCCGTCCTAGGCTCTCGCGCGGCATCGTGTATTGGCGGTCCTTAATAATATCGAGATAGAAGCTCCCCAATTCCAGCGCGCAAAACTTGTGCACCTTTTGGTAAATGAGGTGGAATTGAAACTGCTCGTAGGCGTCAATCACGTCTTGCTGCAAGCGCGCGGCGTGGGCCAGCACCCAGCGGTCGAGCACGAGCATCTCGTCGGGCGCTACCCGGTGGGTGTCAGGGTCGAAGCCCTCCAGGTTGGCTAACAGAAAACGGGCCGTATTGCGAATACGCCGGTAGGCATCGGCGATGCGTTTCAGGATCTCGTCCGACACCGCCATCTCGGCCTTGTAGTCGGTCGCCGCGACCCAAAGTCGCAAGACATCGGCGCCGAGCGTATTCACGACTTCTTGAGGAACGACGACGTTGCCCCGCGACTTGGACATTTTCATGCCCTCGGCATCAACGGTGAATCCATGCGTCAATACGGCCTTGTACGGCGCGACAGCGTGCATCGCGACGGAGGTGAGCAGCGAGGACTGAAACCAGCCGCGATGTTGATCGGAGCCCTCGAGATACAGGTCGGCCGGATAGCGCAAGCGGTCATCGTTTTGCAACACGCAGGTATGGGTAACCCCCGAATCGAACCACACGTCGAGCGTATCGGTCACCTTGTCATAGTAGGCCACATCCTCGCCGAGCAGATCGGTGGTATCGAGATCGTGCCACGCATCGATGCCGTCCTGCTCGATGCGCCGGGCGACTTCCTCGATCAATTGACCGGTGTCGGGATGTAACTCACCGGTGGTTCTGTGAACGAACAAGGCCATCGGCACGCCCCAGGTGCGCTGACGCGAAATACACCAGTCCGGGCGCTTCTCGACCATGCCGTGGATGCGCAGCCGGCCCCACTCCGGGATCCAACTCACCCTCACGATCTCTGCCAAGGCCTGGGATCGCAGCCCTTGCGCGTCCAAGCTGATGAACCATTGCGGTGTCGCCCGAAAAATGATCGGCGTGCGATGCCGCCAGCAGTGCGGATAGCTATGCCTGAAAACCTCATGGTGCACTAGCGCGCCACGCGCTTTCAGCACGTGAATGATATGTTCATTGGCGGCCCACACGTGCTCGCCCGCGAAGAGCTCCGTGCCCGGAAGAAAGCGGCCGTCACCGCCGACGGGGTTGTCCACCGCTAAGCCATAGCGCTTACCCACAACATAGTCGTCTTGGCCGTGGCCCGGCGCGGTGTGTACAGCGCCGGTGCCGGCCTCGGTGGTGACATGGGTCGCGAGAATGACAGGCACTTCGCGGCGATAAAACGGGTGTTGCAAGACCAAGCCCTCGAGCGCCTGGCCACCGCTGTAGGCAATGACTCGATACTCTTCGATGCCATAGCGATATAGGGTGTCCTTCATCAAGGCGTCGGCCAGCACCAGGCGCTCGACACCGCGCGGCCCCCGGCATTGCACGACCGCGTAGTCGAGTTCCGGATTGACGGCCACCCCGTGGTTGGCCGGCAGGGTCCACGGGGTGGTAGTCCAGATGACCACCGACAGCGGGCCGCTCCCCTCGTGCTCGGGGAGGTGATGGCAGCGTTCCAAAAGGCTGGCCTCGTCCAGCACTGCGAAACGCACATCGATGGCGGGCGAGTCGCGGTCTTGATACTCGACCTCTGCCTCAGCCAAAGCCGATCCGCAATCCGTACACCAGTGCACGGGTTTGACGCCGCGCTGCAGATGGCCTCCCTGAACAATGCGGCCCAGGGCGCGCACGATATCGGCCTCGTAACGGTAATCCATCGTCTGATAAGGCTGGTCCCAGTCGCCGAAAACGCCCAAGCGGATGAAATCCGCGCGCTGCTTATCGACGTGTGCGCGAGCGTAGGCGCGGCAAGCTTCACGAAAGGCTTTGGGCGAAATCTGCTCACCCGCTTTACCCGACTGCTGTTCCACCATCAATTCGATGGGCAGACCGTGGCAATCCCAGCCGGGAACATACTCCGCGTTGAAACCGCTTAGCGTCCTTGCCTTGACGATGATGTCCTTGAGCACTTTGTTGACCGCATGCCCGATATGGATATCTCCGTTCGCATACGGCGGCCCGTCATGGAGAACATAGTCCTGGGCGCCTTTGCGGCATGCGCGAATGCGTGCGTAGAGATCGAGATCCTGCCAGCGTTTCAGCATCGCCGGCTCGCGCTCGGCGAGATTGGCGCGCATGGGAAAGTCCGTGCGCGGCAGGTTCAGCGTCTTCTTATAGTCGCTCATACGAGGAGATCGTCGCGGGCGCGCACTTGTTTTAATAGTTGTCTAGCTTGCTCGGCGTCGAGCGCTATTTGGTGTGTCAGGGCCTCGACCGACTGGAAGCGCCGATCATCCCTCAGCTTAGCGACAAACTCCACGGCCACGTCCTTTCCGTAGCAGTCTTGAGAAAAATCGAAAATATGCACCTCCAATAGATCGCGGGTTCCACCGAAGGCGGGCTTGGAACCGAGATACGCCACCGCTGGCAAGGGCGTCCGCCCGAGCCCGCTCACCCTGGCGGCGAAGATGCCCCGCAGCGGCGATCGGTTTCGGCGCAGCTCGATATTCGCCGTCGCAAATCCGAACGCATGACCTCGCCTCTCGCCGTGGGCTATGCGCCCGCGGATCGCGTAACCACGGCCGAGGAGGCGCCGCGCCCGCGGCATGTCGCCCTCGGCAAGCGCCCGGCGCACTTGGGTACTGCTCACGCGCTCCCCGGCGATCTTAAATACCGGCGGT
This sequence comes from Gammaproteobacteria bacterium, assembly GCA_050740435.1. Classification (GTDB taxonomy): domain Bacteria; phylum Pseudomonadota; class Gammaproteobacteria; order JACCXJ01; family JACCXJ01; genus USCg-Taylor. The sequence continues at coordinate 3,570 of JBOIDL010000177.1, read as the reverse complement.
TGCACCACGTTAAACCCGTAGCGCGATCCCAAGGCAACCAGCATCCCATAATCGCCTTCGCGTCCCTTGCCGAAGCGAAAATCATCGCCGGCCACCACGCTCCGCACCCCGAGCCCCGACACCAAGATCTGTTTCACGAATACCTCTGCCGGTAGCTCCGCGAACGCTTGGTCGAAACGCAGGCAAACGAATCGATCAATATCCTGAGCTTTCAAAAGCTCGTACTTTTCCCGCAGCCGCGTCAAGCGCGGCGGGGCGGCGTCAGCCTGGAAGTACTCCTGGGGTTGCGGTTCAAAGACGATCACCGCGGTCGCCAAACCGAGCCGCTCCCCAACGCGTTTGATCTCGGAGCAGACTGCTTGATGGCCCAAGTGTACGCCATCGAAATTTCCAACGCTGGCCACGCACCCGCGCTGCCTTGGAGGCAAGCCCGCGATTCGCCGGATAAATTCCATCGCTGCTCGTACTGCGATTATACCGAGGGGTGAAACGCACGCATGTGTTGCCACCGCAATCCACCTACCCACAACGCACCCACGTACACGAACCCCGCCGAGGCAATCAATGCGAGGAGCCGTAGCGCCCGCGCGGTGGCGGTCCAATGGTGCCACTCGCCGATCTGCCCACGGCCTAGTAGCAACAACAGGGTCATGAGCGCCGCGGCCACGATCACACGCGCGAGAAATATGCCCCATCCGGGGAGCGGCCGGTAAATGTTGGCTTGATGCAAACCACGATACAACAAGGCCGCGTTAATATAGGCGCTCAGCGAAGTCGCTAGCGCCAATCCCGCATGCGCCAGCGGCCAAATGAGCACCGCGTTGAGCAGAATATTCGTCAGCATGGCGATCACACCCACGCGGACCGGGGTGCGGGTATCTTGCCGGGCATAATATCCCGGCGCGAGCACCTTGATGAATACGAAAGCGAGAAGTCCGAAAGCAAAGGCGATGAGACTGCGCGCGGACATCTCGACATCGTGTGCGCTGAATTCACCGTATTGGAACAGCGTGCACAGCATGGGGCCCGCGAGGAGCGCAATACCGAGCGCCGCCGGCAAAGCGATGACGAGCACGCACCGCAGCGCCCAATCGAGGGTGCCGGCGAACGACTCGGCTGAGCCGCGGGTGTGCTTGTCGGCGAGGCTCGGCAAAATAACCGTCGCCAACGCGACCCCGAACACGCCCAGGGGAAATTCCACCAGCCGGTCCGAATAGTATAGCCATGAGACGCTACCGGTGATTAAAAACGACGCGAGCAAGGTGTCGATAAGCAGATTGATCTGGGCGACAGAGACCCCGAAAATCGCGGGTCCCATCAGCTTCAGTATACGCCGGACGCCTTCATCGCCGCGTTTGATGCGCGGCCGCGGGAGCAGTTTCAGCGGTAGCAAGAACGGAAGTTGAAATAACAATTGCACCGCGCCGCCCACGAAAACCCCCCAGGCCAAGGCCACGATCGGCTGCCGCATTTGGGGCGCGAGCCAGATCGCCGCGCCGATGATGCTGAGGTTCAAGAACGCCGGGGTAAAGGCCGGAACGGCGAAACGGCCGTAGGTCTGCAAAATACCGGAGGCGAACCCCGCGAGCGAGATAAACAGCAGATACGGAAAGGTGATCTTGAGCATGTCGACGGTCAGCGCGTATTTGTCCGGATTGGCTGTAAATCCGGGAGCAAACACCAGCACCAGAACGGGCGCCGTCACAACGCCGACCACGGTTGCTAATCCCAGCCACCCGGCGAGAGCCCCCGCGGTGTGATCGACGAGATGTTTGGTTTCCGCTTGCGTTCGCTGGTTTCTGTACTCTGACAAGACCGGCACGAACGCTTGTGAGAAGGCGCCTTCCGCGAACAGGCGCCGAAATAGATTGGGGATGCGAAACGCCACAAAAAACGCGTCTGCAACAAAACCCGCGCCGAAGAGCGTCGCGACGACCATGTCGCGCATGAACCCTAAGACGCGCGAGACCACGGTCATACCCCCCACGGTCGCGGTGGAACGAAATAAGCGTATGCTCAGCGTGCCGCCCCTGAAAATTATTGGCCGCTCACAACGATAGCACAGGAACCGGCGGGCAAACATCGCCGTCATTGACATCGGCGCGTCGAATAAGCATAGTTCCAGCCCACCTAACACATTGGTATCGGAGATCAGGTTGGCTAATTGTCCCTCTGCTCGCAAACGTGCCCGGCAAGCCGAAAAACGTCGGGCGAGCAACGTCAGCCGGCGCTCCCGGCTGCGTTCGACGATCAAGAAGGTCGTGCGCGCGATTCGGCAAAACGACAAGGACGGCGCCACCGCGAGCTATAAGGCGGCGGTGCCCGTTATCGATCGCATGGCGACCAAGCAAATCATTCATAAGAACAAGGCGGCGCGGCATAAAACGCGCCTGCATCTCGCGATTCGCGCCTTGGGGTAGCGCGCCAGCCTCAGGTTTTCGCCAGCAGAAATCTACTTGGGAACCTCCCTAGAGAGGAGTACGAGGTTATCACGGTGGATCAGCTCCGGCTCGTCCACGTAGCCTAGAACGGCCTCGATGCGGTCGCTCGCTTGGCCTCTAATCCGTGCCGTCTCCTGTGCTGAGTAATTGATAAGGCCGCGCGCGATCTCCCGCCCCTCTGGGTCCACACAACTGACCAGCTCACCGCGCCCAAAATCGCCTTCTACCGCGGTCACACCCACGGCCAGCAAGCTCCGCCCGGCCTTAAGCAGCACGCGCGCGGCACCCCCATCCAAGACCAAGCGGCCGCGCGGTTTCAGCCCCCCGGCGAGCCACTGTTTGCGGGCCGCCAGCGGACCCTGGCCAGGGACCAGCAAAGTACCCGTCTCCGCACCGGCAGCGATCCCGAGCAGCACCTCGGGTGTGTGGCCCGACGCGATGATGGTCGCCGTACCGGAGCGTGCCGCGAGCGCCGCCGCCGTGAGTTTCGTCCGCATGCCGCCGCGTCCGAGCCGGGCGCCCTCGCCCGCCATGGCGGCCAGGGCGGGATCGCCGGCGCATGCCTGCGGGATAAGCCGGGCTTGCGGATCGGCGCGCGGATCGCGTTCGTGTAAGCCCTCCTGATCGGTCAAGATCACGAGTAACGTGGCTTCGATCAGATTAGACACAAGCCCCGCGAGCGTATCGTTGTCGCCCACCCGGATCTCCTCGCTGGCCACCGTATCGTTCTCGTTAACCACCGGTACGACCCGCAGCGCCAAAAGCGTGCGCAGCGTGCTACGGGCGTTCAGATAGCGCTGCCGGTTCGCCAAGTCCGCATGGGTCAGGAGCACTTGTGCCGTGTGCAAGCCATGACGCTGAAAACACGCTTCGTAGGTCTGGATGAGCCCCATCTGGCCGATGGCCGCCGCAGCCTGAAGCTCGTGCAGGGCGTGCGGCCGGCTCGCCCAGCCGAGCCGGACCACGCCTTCCGCGACGGCGCCCGATGTCACCACCACGATTTCGCGCCCTTGGCGGCAGAGCACCGCCATCTGCGCCACCCAGACCCCGAGGGATTCGGCGCGCAGACCCGCGCCATTATTGGTGGCGAGCGAGCTACCGATCTTAACCACCCAGCGCCTGGAGGCGC
>JBOIDL010000176.1:0-8138 GCA_050740435.1 Gammaproteobacteria bacterium | reverse complement strand
AGTCATCGACGACCCGCGGGTGACCTTGCGCTTGCGAGACCTCCTTGCGGCCATCAGCTGCCTTGATGAACTCATCCGAAACCACTGCCTCTCAGAGTAAAATTCGTGGGGATCTCACAGGGCTTGACCCGCTTTCCCATGCGCCACTCATAGAGCGCGGTGAAGAATAGCGCATTGCGCACGTAACGGCGCGTCTCCGTATAGGGGATCGTCTCGACCCATAGCTCGGCGTTTTGGCAACCCCCTTGCGGCCGCCAGCGCTCGACGTTACCGGGGCCGGCGTTGTAGGCGGCCGCTGTCATGGACAGATGGCCGTCGAAGCGTGCCAGCATTTGGCGTAGGTACTGGCTGCCGAGCGCGATGTTGGTCTCGGGATCATAAAGCTTGACATCGGTCGCTAAGGGCATACCCAGGTCCTTCGCTACCAGCCTTCCCGTGCTCGGCAGCACTTGCATGAGACCGACCGCCCCCGCCGCCGAGCGCGCCTGATCGAAGAACGCGCTTTCTGCGCGCATGATACTGTAAAGGATAGCAGGTTCGATGTTAGATCGCGCCGCGCTCTCGGATACCCACGACGCATAGGGGATCGGAAAGCGCAATTCGAGATCATCGTAGGCTTTGGCCTTCCCGAGCGCGAAGATCACCCGATCGTGCCAGCCCCACTCATGGGCGATGGCGGCCGCGGCGGGAACCGCGGGATCGGGCGGGTGATTCACCGTGTAAGTCCATTCGCTGCGCGCTTCCCGCAGATATCCGGCGAGCCATAGCTCACGCGCGCGCACCATGCCCGGCCATGACCGTATACGCGCGTCTTCTGTTGTCGACCGGCGGGTCGGTCGGTGGCCGAACCGATAGGGCAGGCTCAGCCGATCGGCCGCCGCGAAACCGTAATAGTCGCGTTCAGCCGCCAGTGCTTGGAACAGCCTGCGTGCCGCAGGCGCATGCCCGGTGGACTCCAAAGCGCGGGCGCGCCAATAGCGCCAGCGCAAGGGATTCATGTCCCCAACCGCCTCGCGTTCGGTCCAACGCGCTAGATCGGGCCACGCCCCGGTTGCGATCGCCAATCGCAGCTGGGCGCGCTGGACCTGCGCATCCACGACGCTGGCGTCGATCGAGTACAGCCAGGCAAACGCCTGCGGCAGGCGTTGTTCGGCGGCGGCCAAACCGAGGCTGCGCTCGATCTGCCCGATGAGCGGATCGCCGGCTTTAAAGCGCGGCGCAAACCGTCTCCAGGCCGCGTGAGCCCGCTCGGCATCGGTGTGCGCTAGCCGGGTGATGGCATGAGCGATGATCTCGGGGGCCATCGGATGATCGTGCTTGAAGTCCGCGCTGGCCAATACTTTGGCCGGATCGTTATGGTTGGTGATCCAGAGTGTGGCCCAAGGTCGCTCCGCCGGTGATAGCATGTCAGCGAGATAGGCCGTAAGGCGTGTCTCACCGGCGGCCATCGCCAGCCGGATCCGCCGCCAAATCAAGCCCTGGGTCCAAAGAGCGCTCGTGCTCAAGGCAGCGAAGGCCGGATCGCATTCCGTGGGCCGTGGGGCCGCGCTCAGCCACAGTTGTTTGATTTCCTCCAGCACGGCTTGAGCCGGTTGCCGCCGCAGACGGGCCGTGGCGTAGTGACACTGCAACACCGGATCTTCCTGGGCTGTATAATACGCCAGGTAGTTGGGCCAATCGCCCCGCAAGGCGAGCGTGCGCAGCCAGGCGGTACGCAGTGGTGCGGCGACGGGCGTTTCGGAATAGGCATTTAAAAACGCGCGGACTTCTTGGGGCGCGGCTTGGGCGAGGCGCGGGCGCAGATAGTCGTAGCGCAGGTAGGGATAGAGGGCGTAGGCCTCGAGCCCAGATGCTAGCGCGCGATAAGCTCGGAGATCCCCCGCGCGCAGGGCCTCACGCGCGCGGCGGAAACTCTCGCGCTCGCCGCTCAACTCATCCACCCGCGATCCCGCGTAGGTCAGGCCGAGCGCGCAAATGAGCGCGACGCTAACCCAACCGAGGGGTGGTAAACATGCTAGGCGACGCGAGTGCGCTGACATGGGACGCAGATTGTCCTTGGAAACCCGGGCCGTTGCAATTTCCATGGCGGTACGTGCTTGACAACCGACAATGGTCATTTATGATGAGCTTATGACTATAACGATTACCGAGTTCAAAGCGAAATGTCTTCATCTGATCCGTCAGGTAGAGGCGCAAGGCAAACCTATCGACATCGCCCGTCGCGGGCGAGTGGTGGCCCGCTTGGTCTGCGCCGCTCCAGTCGGCGCTCCCCGTGACAAGCCTTGGCAGCGCCTGCGGGGCAGCGGTCGTCTGGAGTCCGCACCCGACGAGTCGGCGTTGGCCGACAGCGACTTCAACGCGCTGCGTTGAGCGTCCTGCTCGATACCAACGCCTGGATCTGGTGGCTGACCGGCCAGCCGGAGCTGCTCCGCAGACAGGCGAAAGCGCTCGATCGGCTGGCTGAGCGCGAGTTGCCGTATCTGTCAGCGATAAGCCTTTGGGAAGCACGGATGCTGAACGCCAAGGGCAGGCTGAAACTCGATTTGCCCTTCGACCGCTGGCTGCGCGAAGCCGCGAGCCCGGAGGTGGTCCGCATACTACCGCTCGACGTTGAAGTAGTGTTGGGCCTGAGCACGCTGCCCGCGCGCTTCCACGGCGATCCCGCCGACCGCATTATCGTAGCTACGGCGCGGACGTTTAACCTCCCGCTCCTCTCATTCGATGCCGCGATCCGCAAGGCGCGGGTCGTACGGTTGTGGCAGGTCCCTTAGACCCGGTCGCCATCGACCGAAACAGCTCAGTACGTGCCGTAACGATGGCGATCCTGATCGCGTATCTGGCGCTCGGCACGCTCGCCGGGATCCTCGCCGGACTGTTTGGGATCGGAGGCGGCATCGTGATCGTGCCCGGTCTCTATTTCTTGTTCCTGGCGCAGGGATTCTCGGAGCAGGTTTGCATGCACCTCGCCATCGGCAGCTCGCTCGCGTGCGTGGTCTTTACCTCGATATCCTCGGCTTCGGCACATCATCGCCGGGGTTACGTGCACTGGACCGCCGTGCGGGGATTGACGCCCGGGATTTTGGCCGGGGCGGCGCTCGGGGCGGCGCTTGCCGATCTCATCTCCGAGCGGGGGTTGCGGCTCGGGTTCGGCCTGTTCGAGATCGTCGTCGCCGTGCAATTGTTGTATGGTTTCAAACCGGCTCCGCACCGCGATCTGCCTGGGCGTGGGGTGCTCGGCCTCACGGGCGCCGTGATCGGCATGGTATCCGCGCTCCTCGGGATCGGTGGCGGCACGCTGACCGTACCGGTCTTGTTATGGTGTAATGTATCGATGCGTCCAGCCGTGGGCACGTCGGCGGCCTGCGGTTTGCCGATCGCGCTCGCGGGTGCGCTCGGGTTCGTGATCACGGGCTGGGATGGGGCCGGTTTGCCGCACTGGAGCAGCGGTTATCTGTATTGGCCGGCCGTGACCGCGGTGGCCGGGGGGAGCGTCTTGTTCGCCCCGCTCGGCGCGCGCCTCGCCCATACCCTGCCGGTCGCGAGTCTGAAGCGGCTATTCGCGTTGCTGGTGGCGGTCATCGGCGTCCGCATCCTTATTTAGTTTGAAGGCGGGTTTTTTTTAGGCTTCTGACGGCTTACACGCGAGCGATAACCCAGTGTCCAAGATGCTACTCTCGATATTGATTCTCTTAGTCCTGCCGCTTGGGTTCCTAGCCGGAGCCCTGGCGGGAAACCGGTTGCCGTGGTTGGAACCGCCCGGTCCGTGGGTGAGACTCATGACCTATCTCGGTTCCAACGTGGCGCAGACGGATGCGGCCAGCGCCTTCGCTGAGCTGCACCCGCGTCTCTATGACGGAGCGCCTGCAGAGGTCTTTGCCAGGGCGCTGGAGGCGGTGACGCAACTCGGTTGGGAAGTTGCTCGGGAAGATCGAGACCGGCTCCGGCTCGAGGCCGTTGTGACCACACGGCTATTGCATTTCAAAGACGATCTCGTGGTGCGGCTGGCGCCGGCGGAGGGGCAAACCGCTGTCCATGTCGAATCGCGCTCACGTGTGGGCCGCGGCGATCTCGGCGCCAACACGCGCCATATTCTCGATTTCTACGAGCGGCTGGGCCAGATGCGTTGAGAGAGATGCCGACTAGCCGGCTTGCGGGCCATGCTGCCTTAGCGGTGGCGACGCGCGGGGTGGCGGTCGAGAGCATCCACTACGGGTCGATTGCCGCAGTTGATTCCAAGGACCGGCTCATCGCTTGGGCCGGAGATCCCGCGGCGTTGACGTTTACGCGCTCGGCCTGCAAACCGCTGCAAATACTGCCCTTGCTCGCCCATGATGGCGTAGATCGGTTTGCGTTCACGCCGGAGGAGATCGCGCTCATGTGCGCGAGCCATTCCGGCGAACCCAAGCACGTCGATGCGGTGCTTGGGATCCTCTCGAAGATCCGCTGCAGCCGGCGTGATCTCCAGTGCGGGGTACATGTGCCCCTGCTGTATCAAGCGCTCGACCGGCAGCCGAAGCCAAGTGAGGCGTTTAACGCGCTCCACCATAACTGCTCCGGGAAGCATGCGGGGATGCTGGCGCTCGCCCGCTTGATCGAGGCCCCGATCGAAGACTATCTCAAGGTCGAGCACCCGGTCCAACAACGGATCTTAGCGGCTATCGCGAGCATGGCGGATGTGCCCCTGGGCGACATCGTCGTCGGAATCGACGGCTGCAGCGCGCCCAACGCCGCCATCCCCCTGCGGGCGCTGGCGCTGGCCTATGCCAGACTTGCGGGCGGGGAGGGGATGTACCCCGAGGTGGGCGGGGCCGTTTTCTCCGCCATCAGCGCCCACCCCGTTATGGTGTCCGGGAGCCGCCGGTTTGATCATGCATTGACCCAAAGCGGCCGCGGGAAGTGGGTGAGCAAAGGAGGGGCGGAAGGCGTCGAGGGCATCGGCATCAAGGGTCGCGGCTGGGGGATCGCCATCAAGATCGCGGACGGCACGCCACGCGCGCTGCACGTGGTAACGATCGAGGTCTTGCATCAGCTCGGGGTGCTGAAACCGCCGCTCGCTAAGGTGCTCATCCCCTACCGCCGGGTGTCGCTTCCGAACGCGCGCGGGGTGGAAATCGGCGAGGTAATGCCGGTGTTTAGACTTAGCTGGGAATGTGATCAATAGGGATGAGCATGCTTTAGCTCAGCCTGCAATGAAATGTCTCACAATCCGAATGTGAAAAAAAGCACAAACACGGAGCATCCAAATCCTGATTCCAAACGTATACAGCCATGAATACTTGCCCGGAAAGGGAATTGCCAGCATTAACCCGAGGGGCGGCTACGAGGAAGTATTCAAGAGCACGAGTCACCCGTCTTCGGGTGATTCTCTTTAAATGAAATTACATGTATACCGTTAGGTATTTGGAGAACGACGATGAATACAATCTCGAAGCTGTCTAAGACCACGGCTGTTGCGCTATGCGCATTGGCTCTGGGGATCACTGAAAACGCGCTGGCCACTAGCGGCGCAAATTCCCTTAAGGTCATCGGTCTGACTGACGATGGCCGGCTGGTTAGTTTCCGGAGCGATAAACCTGGGCGTAGCAAAGAAGTGGGCTATGTCACCGGGCTTGTCGATAACGATGTGGCGCTGGTCGGCATCGATTTCCGGGTTGCAGATGGCATGCTCTACGGCGTTGGCAATGGCGGAGGTATCTACACCATAGACCCGCGGAGCGGTGTGGCGAGTTTCGTGAATTCGCTCAATGACGGCGTCAATCCCGTCGCACTATCCGGGACCTTTTTCGGCGTCGACTTCAATCCCGCGGCCGACCGTTTGAGAATCGTTAGCGATACCGGCCAAAATCTTTCTCACAATGTCAATGCGGGCGGCACGACGGCGGTTCAGATGATGCTCAATACCACCGGGCCAACGTGTCCTCCGGCTCCTCCGCCTCCTACGGTGCTCGGTGTTAGCGGTGCCGCCTATACGAACAACGACAATGAGCCGGCCAACCCGACCACCAACACGACGCTCTTCGGCATCAATACGATGAGCGATCAGGTCGTGATTCAGTCACCCCCCGGGATCGGCATTCTCGTGCCAACCGGATCGCTCGGGGTAGATGCGGGTCCCGGGGTGGGCTTCGATATTTATAGCTCGCTGGTAGGCGGTGTGAGCGTGCAAAACCGTGCCTTTGCGTCACTGGTTGTGGGCGGCGTATACGGTTTCTACCAGATCAATCCACTGACCGGCAAGGCCAAGCGAGTCGGCAAATTTAACGAGCGAGTGGTCGACATTGCCGTTCGTCTGAATCAGTAACTTCGCGAGTAAACCGCTCGTCCGATCGGGCCCTCGGGCGAGCGGTTCATCCGCCTACGGCAAGCGCCGCGGCGCCCTTCACAGCTCCGCGTAAAGCTGTCCGTTCGAGGATAGGATCTCGTCAGCGGGCACCGGACGGCTGAACAAGTAACCCTGGGCCGCGTCGCATTGCTGCCGGCGCAGGTAGGCGAGCTGTTCGGCGGTTTCGACACCTTCGGCCACGACGCTCATCCTCAGGGTGTGCGTAAGCGCGATGATGGCGCTCACGATGGCGGCGGCGTCCGGGTTCTGGGCGATGTCGCGGACGAAGGAGCGATCGATCTTGAGCTTATCGATGTTGAAACGCTTGAGGTAGGCGAGTGATGAATAGCCGGTACCGAAGTCGTCGATGGAGATGGAAACGCCCAGGCTGCTGATATCCGGCAAGGTCTGGGCCACGCCCTCCGAGTCCTGCATCAGGGTGCTTTCGGTCAGTTCGATCTCCAGCGCCTCCGGGCCCAGGCCGGTCTCATCCAGGGTGCTGCGGATCACACGCACGAGGTCTTGGCTGCGGAACTGCTGGGCCGATACGTTGACCGCGACCCGCGCGATTGGCGCCCCGCTATCGATCCATGCCTTGGCCTGCCGGCAGGCGCCACTCAACACCCACGCCCCGATGGGGGCGATGAGGCCGGTCTGCTCGGCCACGCCGATAAAGCGTTCATTCGGCACCAAGCCGAGATCGGGGCTGTGCCAGCGCAAGAGCGCCTCGGCCCCCACGAGACGCCCGAGCGGTAGCGAGACGACCGGTTGATAGACGAGGGAAAACTCCTCCCGCTCCAGCCCGCGCCGCAGATGGGCCTCCATACGCAGGCGCCCGAAGACTTCCGCGTTCATGATGGAGGTGAAGAACTGATAGCCGTTCTTGCCCGCATCCTTGGCCTTGTACATGGCCGTGTCGGCGTTCTTGACCAGATCTTGGACATCCTCGCCGTCGTCGGGGAACAGGCTGATCCCGATGCTGGCCGTGACGACGATCTCATGACCGTCGATATGACATGGCCGGCCGAGCTCCGCGGAGATCCGGTGCGTGGTCGCGGCGATCTGCCCGGGGCCGCCGATGTCTTCGAGCAGGATCCCGAATTCATCCCCGCCGAAGCGGGAGACGGTGTCTTCTTCGCGCACCGCTCGTTTCAATCTCTCGGCGACGATTTGCAAGAGCTGGTCGCCGGCCGGATGTCCCAAGGTGTCGTTTACTACCTTGAAATTGTCGAGGTCGACGAAGGCGATCGCGCCACGTTGCTGGCCGCGCTTGGCCTTGTCGAGCGCATGCCGGATGCGATCGTGAAAGAGTGTCCGGTTGGGCAAGCCGGTGAGGTCATCATAGCTCGCAAGATACTCGAGCCGCGCCTGCTGCGCCTTGAAGAGGCTGATGTCGCTGCAGTTCGCCACGTAGTTCACTATTCGGCCGGCCCCGTCGCGGACCGCGTTGATGCGCTTCCAAACCGGGAACAGATTCCCGCCCTTGCTCCGGTATTGGATCTCGCCCGCCCAATATCCCACCCGCTCGATATGCTCCCAGATCGCTTGCTCATGGGCCGGAGCCGCATCAGATCCAAGCACGTCGTCCAGCGCGGTGCCTTCGACCTCCTGCTTATCGTAGCCGCTCATGCGCGTATAGGCCGCGTTCACGGTGATGATGCGCTTGTGCGCATCCGTCACGATGATGGACTCTGATCTACTACTTCTCGATTTTCTCGCGCCGTGCGCAGATTATGCGGGAGTGGGATGGGTGCCGATGAGGCGTTTGAGGTTAGTTTGGCGGATGGCGGACAGGGCGGCGGTGAGCTGATGGCCT
>JBOIDL010000175.1:0-8183 GCA_050740435.1 Gammaproteobacteria bacterium | reverse complement strand
CATTCCCCGATTGGCTCAAGTCATCGAGGGAGTCGTTTTCAAAGACGGCCTATGGGAAGACCCCGAAAGAATCGCCGCCTGACCTGGCCCCGTACACAACATTTGACTATTTCTCGGCGACAAGCTCCGTATTCCACTGCACATCTACGTCCCACTTATGCAAGGCTTCGCCGAGCAGTCGCTCGTTATCGTCTTGACCCAGGATCAGAAGAAAGGGATACGGACTCAGATCGCGCCCGATGTCACCGAGAGGTACGCGTGCAGCCGGTCGCCCTTCGACCCACATGTTAGCGCCGGTAGCGCGCGCGCCTAACTCGAGCGCCCGCTCGGCGATTCCGAGGCGCGAGTAAATCTCGAGGGTGCGCGCCTGCACGCCGAGGGCTTTGGTCTGGATCGATGGACCGGGGTTACGGTCGACGATCAGCGCGCGAACGACGCGCCGACCGAGCTGATTACCAAGCATCAGGCCGGTCGGGCCGGCCCCGACGATGAGCACGTCAATATTCGCCGGGACAGAACTCTTTTATCGCCGACCGGCGGCCCCACGAACGCACGCGCGTCCACCGCCACGACGCCCTTTCCCTTGGGCTGCACGAAGACCGGGTTCAGGTCCATCTCCAGCACCTCCGCGTTGTCGCCCGCGAGCGCCGCCACCCTGACCACCGCGTCCACCACCGCATCTACGTCGGAGGCCTTCTCACCCCGCGCGCCCTCGAGCAGAGGGAACATCCGTAGCGAGCGCACCATACGCTCTGCGTCCGCCCGCGAGAGCGGGAGCACGCCGAACGCGACGTCCCTGAGCACTTCGAGGTAGATCCCGCCCAGACCGACCGCGACCAGCGGCCCGAAGGAAGGATCGCGCGAAATCCCGACGAAAAGCTCGTGTCCTTTCGCGGCCATCGACTGCAGCAGGAAGCTCTCCGCGGAGACGCGGTGCGATGCGAGCGAAGCCGCCATCCGCTCCAGCCGGGACGCGAGTTCCGCCTCGCTCTTGATCCCCACCGCCACCGCGCCGAGCTCGGTCTTGTGGACGATCTCCTGCCCTTGCGCCTTCAGCACGAGCGGGAACCCGATCTCCCGGGCTTTCTCGAGGACCTCGGCCGTTGACGTCGCCAGGCTCTCCTTCGGGAATCGGAATCCATAGGCCTCAGCCAGGCGGCGGGCAGCATCGTCCGTGATCTTCACTCGCTCCTTCACCAGGTTCGCCTCGATGATCCGGCGTGCCGCGGGTCGGTCGGCTTTCACCGGTCCCGGCACGGTCTCGGGCCTCGCGATCATCTCCCGATAGTCTGCGAGGTGCGCTAGGACGACCGCAGCGTTCTCGGGAAAAGTGTACGTCGGGACGCCACTCTTAGAGAGCACGTCGAATGCCGCCGCGTCCGCCGGCGCACCGAAAAGGCAGGCGACCACGGCCTTCCGGGAGTCCTTCACCCCTTCGAGGATGCCCCGGGCGACCGCTTCGCCCAACGAGTCGTCGATCGATACGTTGATCGCCATTAGCGCATCCGCTCCCGCGTCCGCCGCGACAATGCGGCAGATCTCGCGGTACTGCTCCGTCCCCGCCCCGGCGAGCATGTCCACCGGATTGAGCACCGAGGCCTCCGCCGGGAGCAGCCGCTTCAACGACTCACGGGTCGACCTTGAGAATTCCGCCAGCTCCAGCCCCGCGCCGACGAGGGCGTCCGTCGCCATGATGCCGGGGCCGCCGCCGTTGGTCACGATGGCGATCCTCCGGCCCGTGGGGAGCGGCTGCGCGGCGAACGCCGACGCGGTGTCGAAAAGCTCCTGGACGTTCTTGATCCGCAGGACGCCGCACTGGCGGAGCATCGCGTCGACGGCCGCCTCCGATTCCGCGAGCGAGCCGGTGTGCGACCGCGCCGCGCGCGCGCCCGCGGAGGTGCGCCCCGACTTCACCACCAGCACCGGCTTCCTCCGCGCGACCTCCCGCGCGATGCGGATAAAGTTCCTCGGGTTGCCGAACACCTCGACGTAGATCAGGATGACCTTCGTCAGCGGATCGTCACCCCACTCCTCGAGCAAGTCGTTTGGCGAGACGTCGGCGCGGTTACCGAGGGAAACGAACTTCGAGAGACCGATCTTATGCGCCTCGACGTGCTCGAGCACACCCTCGCCCAGCGCTCCGGACTGGGACATGAATGAGATCACACCGTGCTCGGCGGTCCTCCCCGTGAACGTCGCGTGCAGGCGGACCGCGGGATCGGTATTGATCACGCCCATGCAGTTCGGCCCGATCATCCGCATCCCGCTGCGGCGGACGACCTCGAGAAGTCTCCGCTCGCGCTCTTCTCCCTCCCCGCCGACCTCCCGGAATCCGGCGGTGATCACCACCAGCCCTTTCACGCACTTGCGCTCGCACTGCTCCGCGATCGCCTGCACGTGTTCCACCGGCACCGCGATGACTGCCAGGTCGATCGGCTCCGGGATCGCCTCGATCGAGGGCCAGGCGCGGACGGAGTGCACCTGCGAGGCTTTCGGATTGACCGGGTAGACGGTGCCTTGGAAGTCGTAGCCCAGGATGCCGTCGAAGACGACGCGACCGATGCCTCGCGGGTCGCGCCCCGCCCCAATCACGGCGACCGAGCGCGGACGGAAGACGGCGTCAAGACCAGCCTTGAGGCCCATGCGTGCCGGGAGTTGCGCCTGGTAATGAGCGTCAGCCAGCGAACCGGTGCCCTAGCTTTGCATTGCTGCCCCGCACCCGGTATCCCAGCCCGTCCTCACGGGTAATTAATTTCTTATCCCGAAGCTGTATATACGCCCGTCTGACCGTCTCCGGGGAAATGCCGAGTTGTTTACCGAGTGATTGCGTCGAGGGCAGCGAGGCGCCGGGTTTAAGCTTGCCGCTCTTGATCGAATCGTCTATTTGCCGCAACACTTGCGCATTCAGTGTCTCATCCGTGTTACGCTTGAGCCGAATCGATAGTTTTGCCACGATGTTCCCCTCCGGATAGTAGGCTGTTTATCGAATGAGTATTATGCGGCCGGACCCCGCGACAAGCAACGGCTAGGTATGATCTAGCCATTTTAGGTCTGGAACCGGCGACATTGCGTTCAACCGATCCCGCCACGATTGACGCAGGAAAGAGTAGCCGTATGCGTTAGTCAATACGAGAGGGGTATGCACATATGACCAGTCCACGTTGGCGCATTAACACCTAGCGTCGCGTTGTTTTGTCTACCGAAGCGCCCAGTTCACATATTCTCGTGAGCACCTGGGAATCAAAAGGCGGAGAAATTGCCGGGTTGTTCTACACCTTTTGCTATGAGCCGATCGAGCGGCTTCAGTCTGGCCTTTGACCGCGATCTGATCGAGGATCGAATCGTTGATTTGGTTATTGCAGCGAATCGCTTTCTGGGTCGATCTCAATGTACAGGACTGGGGAGAGCTTCGGCTCCGCTTCGCGCAGCGAAGTTCATCGAACACCCCTACCGACGGACAGCGCGATGTCTACAGGTTAATGCGCCGCGATGCAAGGCGCTCGGTGGTGCCAAAGGGCACTAAGTTACCAAACAACGACGCGGCCGACGAAATTGAAGAGTTAGTACCGCGAAAGCGCTGTCGAGAAAAGGAGAGGGAAACAATCTTCGCCAGGCCGACACCAAACCTTACATCCACCTTTGTAACTCTAACCGATGGATGAAGTATCGTCCACCCGGCAGATTATCCCAGTAGACTCGTAAGCTCTTGTAAATTGGATTATCTCTTGCCTCCGCCTTTTTTGGCATGGATACTGTCTGCGTGTAATTGGAAGCAACGGAAAGGACTCTTCCTGGGGCTTTCAGCCGGTCTGCCCCTGGTTTTACTCAGCAAAATCCCAGAATCAACGTGGGATTAAATAGTCAAATTTCGTGTTTAATCGCAACTGTAAAAAACGGAGGAAATTGAGATGAAACGCAAAATGCTAGGCGGG
This sequence comes from Gammaproteobacteria bacterium, assembly GCA_050740435.1. Classification (GTDB taxonomy): domain Bacteria; phylum Pseudomonadota; class Gammaproteobacteria; order JACCXJ01; family JACCXJ01; genus USCg-Taylor. The sequence continues at coordinate 4,251 of JBOIDL010000175.1, read as the reverse complement.
TTAATCGCGGGTAGCTTGGGCTTGTTAGCAGGGGTTGGCTGTTCAGCGGAGGCCACGCATACCGCACAAGCATTGGAGCATGCCCAGGCAGCGGTTAAGGAAAGTACCATTCAGGGAATCCAAGAGCACGCGCAGGTGTCGTTGACACATGTCCAAGCGGCTGAGCAAGCCAAGGAAGCAGGCGCGGAGCACTTAACCGCAGCCGAAAGCGCTCTCAATAACGCGCTCAAAGCGCAAGACGCTGGCAGTGCCAAGATGGCCGTGGAGAGCGCCGAAAGCCACCTCAAGATGATCAAGTAGACCAAGCAAGGAACTCTAGCCAGCTGAGGCACAACCAGGTCGGACAGGAAGCGCGCACCTTTCCTGTCTGTGTTTTTGTATTCCAGCCACGGGAAGGCAGGGGTCAGGCCTTGCATCGCCATCGTGCGGCTAGCCATTGTCCGGGAAGCCGGCCGGAGACGTGGGACTTTGGAGCGAGTTCGCTGCATCTGGTCCTGATTGGACTAGGGCACGTGGTTAGACGGGATCTTAGAGTTTATGATGGTCGTCAGCAGGGCATCATCGCCCGGAGGTGGGAGGCGTTCCGAGCAAAGCGCTGCGGCATTCGGCGATGCCCAAACCATGCGTGAGTTGAGAACGGGTGGAGTCCGCGTGCGTTCCAGTACCCCTCAAACGTTGCCGCTTATTTTAAACGTCCTACGGCGTAAACATGATGCCGGCGCGCACATAGTTAGAATGAGAGTTCACGAGAAAAAGCCGAATGTCGAAACCTGTCACTGTCAACATTCCCCACAAGCTAGGCAAGGCTGAGGCGCGCCGCCGTATCGAGGAAGGATTCGGCAATATGCGCGCACAGATGACCGGTGGCGTTACCGGTTTGATGTTGTCGTTTCATGAACGTTGGGAAGACGATCGTCTTTATTTCGAGGGCGGCACATTTGGTCAGACGATATACGGACACCTTGATGTGTTCGAAGAGTTGGTTACAGTGGAAGTTGGTCTACCAAACATCCTCGCCACCATCGCCGATACAATTATGGGTAGAGTGAGAAAGGAAGGTCAATTTCTGCTGGAAAAGAAGTAACGCTTTTTCAGCATGTCGGCGGGATTTATCTTTCGCCCCTCCAAAAATTCTCCGCAAAATCACGTCAGATCGCCGTGCTCGAACGCTCGGCGCTATTGGCCACGGTGGACGCCCGAAAGCGCATCTTCGTGCGCCTTAAGACTTCGCGCCGCCTTTCCGAGATGACTTCTTCCTGCCGCCTGTCTTTTTAACGCCGCCGATCTCTTCTAACATGTCGGAGAAGTCGAAGCCGAACAACTGCTTAATCTTCGCGTTGAGCGCAGGCATGACGAGGCTGTTGCCCACGGTAGAAAGCTCCTCAACAAGGCTGTCAGCAAAGGCGGCTACTTTAGAGCGCTTGCGCCCGGACGGCATCATATTCTTGTGTGCGTAGCCGAGAGTGTAGCCTAGAGCGAAGCCAGTGGAGAGCGCGCCCATGCTCCAGACAATGGGGTCTTTTTGAAACGGCTCCCGAAAGTCGAGCACCCCACTGACAGTCTCCTTTACTGACTCGTATTGGTCTTCGACAGTGTCCTTAATTTCCTCGACGGTTTGTGAAATAGACTCGCGCGCCGCCTCCATTTTGCGTTGGAGTTGCGCTTTGCCAGGCGCTCTTTTTATAGCCACTGCTTTCTCCTTTCGTCTGTAAATCGTTTGTCGCTAACAGGTCGGTTTATGACTCTCGCTTTAACCGCTTGTCCTTTTCAAGTGTCGTATTACTGGATAGCATCACAGCTATTAGAACTACTCTCGTTTTCATATTGCCTCCTTCGTACGCCCATGTGAGCAACGTGCGTGCCCTTCTTGTAGTCTCCTTTCAATCTATTACGGATCAAGGAGATGCATTCGCGGCGGCAGTCTGCTAGCAGTAGCCTGGTCAGTTTTACCGGTAAGAATTGCAGATGAGCCGGAAAAAAATACGGTGAAGATTAGTGTCTTGGTAACGATGGCCAAGGCAGCCATCTTGTTTCCTCACCGCGCCTGTGGTGAGCACAGGGTCGGAATGCCTGTTTAGCGCGAGTGACTTCGCTCCGCAGTTATTTTTCAGACTTCTTGCGAGTGCGGGCGGCTTTGCGGGCGGCAGCGGAACGGTCCTTGGGCCCCTTTGTTTGCGCTGCTTTTCGAGCCGCCGCCGAGCGCTCGCCGGGCGTGCGCTCGCTGGCCGCCGAATGTGCCTGCTCGGAGAGCGCCCTTGATGAAGCCGCAGCCCGGCCTTCACGCTTGAGCGCCTTTTCCGTCGCTTGCGAGCGAATGGGGGAGGGCTGCGACTTGCCCTTTTGGCCCGCCTCATAAGCGCGCTCGGCGCTGCGGCGCGTCTTCTCGGAGGTCTTGCCCTTCTTCGGAGGCGGAAGATCGACCCCGGCGCGGCGGGCTTTAGATAGACCGATGGCGATGGCTTGCTTAGTCGATCGCGCCCCGTGTTTGCCTGCACGGATGTGATGCATTTCCTCGCGCACAAACTCGCCGGCTTGCGTGGTCGGGGCCTTCCCTTGTCGCTTGGCCTGCTTGGCTCGCTCGATAGTCTTTTTCTCGGGCATGGTGTTTAGCTCCTCGGATATCAGCATTGGCGTAAACGCGCCCTGTATTAGGCGAAATCCAAGTCTAGGCCGCCACAGGTGTTTTGAATAGACCTCGCCCCGGGCGAACCGTCTCACGGTCCACGAGCCGGAACGGCGGCAGACTGGACGTCTACGACTGCCGAGTACTCGGGGCGCCTTTGAGTCGCTCACCCAACAAGCCCCCGGCTTTGCCAGGCTCATTGCCTATGCCCTGCCCACAATCATGTCTGCCTGAGCAGCAAGGGCGCAGAGAGGACATTGATCTAGATCAACATCTCTGCAATTAAACGAACTAAATTTTGTCCTATCCTATGATAGGGAATAACTATGAGGATCAGATTATGGCAGAGCGACAGACAAAGTCGGAGAAGCAAGAAAAGCAGCACCCCTTAGCGGGCCAGGCCTCGACCAAGCACGAGGAGCAGAAGAAAAAGGCGGATATCATCGCCGCGAGATGAATCGGGGTGAGTTCCAACGCACCGTATCGCTGCCCGTAGAAGTCAAAGGGGAGGAGGCCAAGGCGAGTTTCAAGGACGGCATTCTGGAGCTTGTGCTCCCTAAGATGAAGCAGGTCAAGCGGCGGACCATCAAGGTCGCGTAGCGATTACATGCACTCCCACAGGGCGGGTTAAAAACCCGCCCTTACTTTATTCTGCACTGAAGGTATCTCTATCACTGGGGTCATGGCGCGGTTAAAAACAGTTTCTCGGCCCTTGTGCTATGAGTGAATCAACCAAACACGTGCTCGCGGATCTGCGCCTCGTCCAACTGCGCCAGATTCTTATTGATACTCTGGACCACCCGTTTCATGGCATTAGCGCTGAGATTATCCCGCAACAATCCTAAGAACGCAGGTGGCGCTACCAGCACGAGCGCGTCAAACCCCCCGCTTACCCGAGCATCTTCGATGCGGTCGGCGATCCGTCTCGCGAAATTGATGGCCTCTTGATGACGAGGTTCCACCTCAGACTCTACCGCATGCCTACCCTGACCCTTACTATCGAATACTCGGGTCGGGCGATCCGATCTCAGGTCTTGGGCTCGGAGCCGACCCTCGGGGTGAACAATATCCTCTACTTCGTCCATCGGCGCGCGCGGATTCTCGGTGACAAATATCCTCGCACGACTACTCTCTGCCACAATGATCCATGTTTTCGCCATGTCCGCTCTCCTCGCTCTTTTTCTAGATTACAGGATCCTATCACTATCTATCACTGGGTCAGGCACCGATGAAAGACCACAGCGCATTTGAGAGGCTACGCAGACTCGGCGCTAACCCCTTGAATCCCACATCAACGGCGACCAGCGTCTGTCCGCGACGGCAAACGGTTCGTGACCGACGGTCCCTTTTGCGGAGATACGCGAACGACTTAGCGGCTACTCCCTCATCGACGTGGTTTCCCAAGATCGGGGCCCATGGGGGCCACGCTGCAGCTATCCAAAGTCGGGCGGGGCCGATCAAGATCACGCATGGCCTTGTCCCTGTGCAGCCAGCGGTGGCGGCCACGCGGTTCTTAGTCCCTTATCCATGAAATCTTGTGCAAAAAAGCAACGAGTGTTATGCGGTGGCCGTACTGAGGGAAGGCATGACCACATACTCTCGGATAGCGAGTGCGGTGGTGAGCACAC
>JBOIDL010000174.1:0-8245 GCA_050740435.1 Gammaproteobacteria bacterium | reverse complement strand
TCCCCCACTTCTCGCTACGGCTTCCGGGTATAAGTGATCTCCATCACTTTCATTTCCTTGCCGCGGTGGTGAGTCCCGTACATATCAAACGTCTGGGTATTACGGTCCAAAATCTTCCACACCGCGCGATGCGTCATGCGTCCTCCGCCTGGTTCATCGTGCTGACCCCGCATCGTGATGGTCTTGCCATCGGCACTCGCCGGTCCTTCCATCAGAAAAATCCCAGTGCCCATGGTATCTATCCACGTCGAGACATATCTCTTACGAAGGTTGTCGTAGGCGTTGATCCCCATTCCGGTGTAGGGCTGTCCCATCATGTGACCGGTGAAGTCTTGTTGAAGAAAGCGCCCGCCCAGCAACATCTTCATTTCAGCGGTTCCGGTTGATTCCATCGGAGGCTTACCGGGTTCCATCCAGGACTTGGTCTTCGTTGTCCAACTGCCGGCCAGACTCGCGAACAGCTTGTGTGGCTCGCCGGGCGCGGCGAGCTTCGCGTAAGCCTCCATCATCGCCTGGTGGTCCATCGGTTTCTCCGATTTCTTGTCTTTGGCTATGACGGGAGACATAATCATGACGAGAGAAAGACAAAGGGAAATGAATAGCGAACGCATGGGAACCTCCTTAATCTTTAGTAACAGTTGCCGGTTATGCCGACAGAATTATATTCGTGTACTCACACCAACATTACGACAAGTAACAGAGCCTTCGCTCATATGCCTGCCGAGATTTCGCCCTCGTGGGGCGACTCTAAAGGGCGCACCTCGATCGCGCCGCCTGAAGGGAGCGTCGGGATGCGAGTCGCAATGGCGAGCGCTTCCTCTAGATCTTTGCATTCAACCAGATGGTAGCCACCTAGTTGCTCTTTGGTCTCCGCGAAAGGCCCATCGCTGAAAATCGGTTTTCCGCTCCTTATGCGCACCGTAGTGGCCGACGCGGTCGAGCGAAGCCGCCCGCCGCCACGCAACTGCCCTCGCTCTGCGAGACTGTGCATCAGGGCGCCATACTCCCGCATGATCCTGTCCTTCTCGTCATCCGGCAACGCTGCCCACGCCTTTTCACTGAAGCAGCACATCAGCAGGTATTGCATGGCGTTCTCTCCTTTAAATTAGGGTTGGGATTAGAACCGCGTTGCTCGACGCCTGCAAACGGTTAATCACAGGCTTTACGTATAAGTCGAATGGGCTTTCGCGGAATCGACACGACGATCAGCAAAACATCCAGTCAGTAAGTATGGCCTGAGACTAGGCTTCCGAATTGCAACAGGCCTCCGATTCCTTGACGTTGTTGCCATAGCGGTCGTGGTGGCGAAGCCAGAGAGGTGTCGCGAGCGTGCAGATGCGCGAGGTGGCCGATGTTGTCGGCCACGAACGAACCTTCGTCCCAGGGTTCCCCCGATTTCCCGGCCGGCGAATCGTTCGGGTCAAACATGAAATGGTAGACGATGAGTTGGCGCCTTCCGTCGAAGTGATCGAACAGACTCACCTTTCCATGCGGGCCCTCGAAGGCATACGCCTTGTCCATTCTAACCATCGGTAGCCTGCGGCGCGCGGCGCTTAGCGCAGCGCGTGCGTGCGTGGCTTCCTTCTCTTTTTTCAGGAACGCCTTGCGGGCTTCAAGCCATTCCTCTCGGGACACGACTTTCGGCTGATTCATCTCGTTCTCCTTTGGATTCGATTGTCAGGTTAGTTACTATGCGCGCCGGCTTTGGCACAGAGCTTCTTTACGACTAGCGCGGTTACTCCGCCGATCGAAGTCGCGCCTGTGAGCATCAGTGCCGCAGCACATAGGCTTCTCCTGTCGACACAATCACCAGGCGGCTAGCGTGAGATTCCGGGACCGACAAGCCCGAGCGCGCGGAGCGTCTGTTCATCTTGTGCAATGGGCCGCACCTCGACGCACCCGATCCGTGCCCCCGGGATCCTCGAGGCGATCCCGATCGCTTCGTTCAGGTCCCGGGCCTCGATGACGTAGTAGCCGCCGAGCTGTTCCTTGGTCTCGGCAAAAGGGCCGTCGGTGGTCGAGACCTGGCCTCTGCGCACCCGCACGGTGGTGGCGGCACTCGGGGGCAATAGGCGATTCACCGAGATCAAGTGGCCGCTCTTCCGGATATCGTCCGTGAACTCGCGGTACTCTTCGTAGTGCTTGTCGGCATCGGCTTCCGTCATCTGCTCCATCACGGTCTCGGCACAGATCAGACACAGATACTTCATGGCGTACTCCTCAATTCGCGCTGGACACCCTATAGTCGTTTGGCAGAGCCCGAATTCGACAATCGACCTACGCGGTGCGACGGAATATCGGGATGACCGGCCCTAAGCGTCTCATTCCGGAGATCCCGTAGCCTACGCTCGAGAAAGCGTTGTTCCGGCTCCTGCTGCGTAAGGCTCAGGGCGCGCTGGTACAAAGCGCGGGCTTCCGCCGTCCTACCCAAGCGCCGGCACAGCTCCGCCCAAGCCGTGCGCGTGAGGTGATAATTCGCGAGATCACCGCGCGCCAGGATGGCGTCGAGGAGGATAAGGCCAGCCGCGGGTCCGTCGCGCATGGCCACGGCGACCGCGCGGTTCAGCTCGACTACCGGGGACGGCTCTACGAGGTACACCAAATTTGATTCAGATTGACTGCTTGGCGAATCACCTCGCCTTCGGTGCGGCGATGATAGAGATCGACTGCAGACGGCGACTCAATGACGAAAACAAAGAACTTTAAGCGCTTGTCGGGTGGCACAACCATAGGTTTCTTGCGGATCTTCAACGCAGTCAGAATTTAAGGATCAAAGAGTCAGAGTTGTTGAAATCATCGCTGCGGTTATGTCGCCTTGCGGCTCACCAGAGATTTCACTTTGGACTTACCGAGCTTTCTACGCACGGTCCAGAGATCATGCTGGCCCTGAAGATCCACCCAGAACTCGGCCTCGATAGCCCAGGTGACGTAGGTAATCCCGGTCACGCGGATTAAGACGCGGGCGCGTCCTTCCAGTTTCGTTTGGCGTGCCAAACACGAAGTATCTCGATGAACTCGCCTTTTCGACGATAAACTGCGAACGCACCGCGGTCGGCGGCGGCAAGCCCCGCTTCCACGGCCCTGCGAAAGCGCGCTTCTTCGATCACGTCGTCCCACGTGGCGTCAGCCGGGAGTTGATCGGCAAGCTCGTGCAGGCGTCGGCGCAGCGTATCGGGGTTCGTGGACATAAGAAGCCTCCTCGTGAAACGACTGTCTTAAGTATATCACCGGCCCAGTCTCACCATCGCCTCGAGTTCTTCGGGGCGGTTGTAGGCGGGCAGGTCTGGGCGGACCGGATGAAACCAAAGCCCGAGCGAGGTGATCTTATCGCGGTAGAGAGGCGTGGTCGCGATCACCGGTTCATACCCTCGGTGCCGCAGCTCTAGCGCGATCGCCACATAAGGGTTCAGATCGCCGGGGGAGCCGAAGGTCGAGATGACCACCCGGATCATGCGCGCGTCACGTTAGCGCTCTTTCCGTGCCATGACGCGTCGATTCCTCGGGCGGCGAGGCCAGGCACGCTGGGTGGGGTGTGAGACGCCCGGGCGGTGCAACTTATAATGGTCAGGGGGTCGCAAGGGCCGCTTGGTATTCAAGTACCGAACTACTCGCACTGGGGTGCAGGGTTGCGTATGGAATTTAACACACTATTGAACTCGGTTGATCCGGCCGTCCGCGAAGAGATCGTCAGGCTGCACGCGGCCGTGGATGAATTCGCCATCGAGATGAAAGCGAGATTCGCCGAACAAGCGATCAAGGGCCTACGGGGTTGGGACCAGAAAGAGAATTACCACGCTCTCGCTGACCGACTTCGCGAACAGGCGCTCTCGCCAACCGGCCAAGAGGTGGATATTGCCAATGTCGCAACGATCCTGTGGTATCTGAACCGCGAGACCAAGGCGCCTCGATAGGCGAGTGCTCGTGAAGCAAGCTCGCCTGGGCGCGCGCCGCGTGCCTGTGGAGGTCACGTTTCCTAGCCTGCAACGGACAGCACTTCGGCGTGGCGACTAATGTCAATCCTCGCTTTGTTGGCTCAATTTTAGGAAGTGCGTTGCGACGCCTCTTCGATGTGCTGATCACCGCTTTGGGCTGAACCGAAGCCGACGCTTGGCCCCTTTGCCTCAGGACAGATACGCTGTTCGGCTCGCTCTGAGACCCCCACGCTTCGCGTTCTCATGGATAGGGCGCAGCAGCGTCTTGACCTTCGCGAGGTTAATCGCAATGACCTGCTCGAGGCAGGGGATCCGACGGAACCGCCAGCGTGCGTGGTCTTCGTGCGTCAGTTTCCCCAGCGCGATGAGGACATCGACGAAGCTAATGTAGCCCTGCTCACGAAGGAGCTTCGAGGATGCCTCGTTCATCTTTGCGATTAAATCGCCGCGGCTCAGACTCACCCTCACTGGAGGCCAACGCTAGGCGAGAGCGCGAAGGAGTGGATCTCCGCCGTGGCCTCAAGCACCTACCGGACGCCGTTTTGAAAACGACCGCATGAAGCGCATCCAGTTCAGGTGGATAAAACGGTCCAGGGAGCCCGATCGCTTACCGAGGCGAGTGCGGCGGCACCTTCAGGATCGCCGATGTGCTCGCGTCGCCCAGGCGTTCGAGACTAGGTTCGCTGCGCCGCCGATGCTCGTTTGCCGCGCGCTACCGAGTCGCTTTTAAGAGCGGATGGGCTTTCGTTGCCGGGGGCGTTTTGACCGCCGGGATCCGTCTCGCGCTGCTCCCCGGCACCTGGTACCCCCGCTTTTCCTCACGCTCTATCAGCTTCGCTCCCGAGCTGCACATAAGCCCGTCTCACCGTTTCCGGGCTGATACCGAGTTGCTCACCGAGCGAGTGGGTCGAGGGCAGCGCCGCCCCGGGTTTAAGCTTACCACTCTTGATGAATTCGCTTGTCTGGCGCACCACTTGCGCCTTGAGCGGCTCCTCAGTGTTGCGCTTGAGCCGAATCGGAAGTTTTGCCACACCGTCTCCTTTCGAATGGTTCGTCTGTTAATCGTCGGGAGATTGTGCGAGCTTATCGCTATTCAATCAAATGCGGCGTTGTCCGCGCCGAGGCGGTTTTTAGCTGCCAATGTTCCGCAGGAAGGACGACAGTTCGAGCCATGGCGTTCCGGGCGTTGAGGGAGCGACTGTTGCTCCAACCAGCGCTCGATAGTGCGGCGCTCCGGATAGGGCTTCGCGTCTTCCCAGAACCTTGGCCGGGCACCGCCCGTCCCCTTACCATTTCCCATCACTCATTCTTCCTTCCAAGACCACATGGACGTTTGGCGGAGGCAGCGTGAAATCAAGTCCCAGCGCCTTTTCGACGTCATCAACCAAGATGCCCTTGAGCTCGCGGGTACGGCGTTCGCCAACGACCGTGTAGGTCCAGATATTGAAGCCCTCGGGCGTCTTGCGGTGGAGCCGAAGCTTCTGGAAGCGCTTCTGGATGCTGGACCAGGGGGCCTGTACCGCAATCCCATAATCCCGGAAGATCCCGGGGCTCACGAGCAACACACCTTCTCGCACTCGGTGCACGCGTGCACGGACGGTATTGATGGGGAGCTCGCCGCTCGCGAGCCCCGCTTTGAGCCAGACGAGGAACGCTTGTCCCAGGTCCACAGGTTTCGTAGACGTCGGTACCTCGGTGATCGTCGCGACGGGTAAAGTCGGCGCGACAACCACCGTCACCGATCCTGGGGGGTCGACGGCGGGTTCTGGCGGTGCCGGCGGTCTCGGCGAGGCCGGCGCGGGCATCACCCGAGGAGGTGGTTTATCCATGACGCTTTGCGAGGCCGCCGGGGCGTTTCGGGTGCTGCGGCAACGTTAGTGTAGGCCAAAGGCTGGATCGTACCGTGGCAGGTGTCTGGGCGGATCGCCGAATCGGGCCAGAGGCGTGAAACCGGAAACCGCAAGAGCGTGAGATCCTGTTGCCATCCACCCAAGGTGATCCGTGCTGACCAGACCGCGCGGTCACCGTTTGAAATGAGTGAAGCAGGCGTAGGTCCAGAGGTCCGCTTGCGCGTCAATGAGCTCGGTCGGCGCACCCGGGGGAGAAGATGGCCACGCCGCAGCTTCAAGGCGAAGACCGCCGCCTCCAACCCGTGGTCCAGCAAACCCCCAAGCCCCGCATGGTGACGCGCTTCCGAGGCGGGGAGTTGTTGCACGTAGCCCGCGTAGTTCGAGAGCGCGCTTCGGTAGAGCACCTCGAAATGGGCGGGGGTCACGCGCGTCAACGCCTTGATGGCTTGGAGGCGCGCCAGACGCTCCGGCTGGGCTAAGAGTTCCTCCGGCGAGCGCACCGGGACACGGCCATTCGTGGCCGAGCTCGTGGGCTCGGGCGGACGCCCGGTGAGCGCGGTACGTAACCGCTGCCGAAGGATTGACCAACCGCCGGTGATCCCCATGGCGGAGTCGACAAGGATGTACTAATCGATCTGTGGATAACTTCCTCAGCGCGCCACCGAACGCGGGCGCCAGCGCTCGATCGCCCCGTCGATGAGTCTCTTGATCCCCTCGGGGTTCTTGATCCCTTCGATGCGCACCGGGTTGAGACCGCCTGCTCGCACGAGCACCACATCCCCCGGTTCACGAGGCGATAGAGCCGAAACCCCTCGACCCGGACGCTCTCCACGGTGTTAAAATCGACCTCCTCGGTGTGGATCCTCGGGCGGTACAGGCCGGTCGTGATCCGAAGCCGATCGGGCAGCAGCTCGTAGCGGTGCCAGAAGGTATTGCCCGCCCGCCAGGCGGCATAAAGCAGCGGCAGAATGAAGGGGGAGAGGATCGCGCAGTAGGCGTACAGCCAGAGGTTTGCGATCTGACCGCGCCGGGCTTCCCAAAGCGGTACGGGCGGGCTCGCGAGGGTGACGTCGTGTCGATGGGGAACGACACGGGCTTGGCTAGTCATACAGGTACCTCCGGCAGGATGGGTGGGTGGATCAGAAGATCCATCGCGGTCAGAGCAAAGAAGAGGCTATTGCGTAAAGGCATACCGGTCTCCTTTTTTATGGCTGGGTGAAAAAAAGCGCGTGCGCGCGCTCTAGACGGCGTGTTAACCTTAACCACGGCATTAAGCTATTTAAGGTTGGAAAGATCGAATGACGGAACATCTGGACAGTGTGATGCTGGGCGCGCTCGATGTCGCCGCATCGCGGGTCTCCTGGCTCGTGATGGGCCCGATGATGTTCAAGAGCAAGATGAACAAGAACGGCAAGTAGGCGAGTCCGGTGCCCGTCAGGATCTCCCACAGGTGGTTGTATTGCTGCCAACCGAAGAGGGCGAGAAAGAGCTCGAAATAGGATTCGACGGTCATGCCCAGAGGTGGATGAATCTGCCCACCACGTTCTGCCCGAGCAGGAGCTCGAGCACGACCAGCCAGGCGGCGACGGTCCAGCGGGCGCCCAAGAGGCGCTGGAGGTGGTCCGCCGTCCAGTGCCGCCAGCGCGCCAGGTTTTGGCAGAAGACGGGCCAAAAGCCGATCAGGGTCACGGAGAGGGCGAGCCGCCAGAGGAAGAGCCACGGCCGCGCCGCTTCGAGCGTGCGCGTGATCGCCCCGGGGGGCGCGGCCCGATCCCAAACCAGGATCCCCAGCCCCACGGCCAGTGTGACCGTGAGGAAGGCCACGCCCGCGGCGAGCCATCGCGCCACTCGCCCTAGGCTCACGGCCGCACGCCGCCCTCGTCGGCCGGGTGGGGATCTTGCCGCGGCACTAACCCCTGGGATGCGGCGCGCTCGCGATGCTCATCCCGTAGCAGCAAGTCGGCGGTGCGCGAGGCGATCTCACGCCGCACCCGCGTCTCGAATACGAGGTTATCGATCTCATGCTCGAGCTCCGCCAAGAACGGTTCGAGCTGGCGCGGCGCGGGGGTGGCCGAGACATGGGGGTCGCGCATCCCCGTGAGCAACATGCGTCGCGCCAAGAGCGCGCGCTCAACGGTGCGCTCGAGCGCCACCTGCCCCGCCAGCTTGCCGATGAAAAGCGCTTGCTCCGAGGCCGGCCGTGCTTGCAGGGTCTCGATGATCTGGCGGGTGATGACGGTGCCCGGAGCCGTGACCTCTTCCAAGGCCTCGAGTGTGGGCGGTGTGGCGCCGGTGACGAGTCCTTGGAGAGTCTCAGCGACTTTACGGGCCTCGGCATCGTGATGCGTAAGGATCCCCACCCCGGGCTGGGTCTCATCCGGAGTGCCCGACACGGTGCGGACCACCTCATCGCCGAGCACCCGCACGGTCCACTCGGCCGCTTCCTCGGGCGTAGCCCAGATC
>JBOIDL010000173.1:0-8280 GCA_050740435.1 Gammaproteobacteria bacterium | reverse complement strand
CATCGACGACCCGCGGGTGACCTTGCGCTTGCGAGACCTCCTTGCGGCCATCAGCTGCCTTGATGAACTCATCCGAAACCACTGCCTCTCAGAGTAAAATTCGTGGGGATCTCACAGGGGCAGGCTCGATTAACGACAGCGATGCCTAACTCACGCCCTGAGGTACACAGTCAAGCATTTTAGGTTGCCTCCACGATGGAATTGAGCAGCGGTGAGCCACGGCGTTTTAGCGCGTTCAAGCAGGTGGATTCGTCGTACGGTGTCTGGGTCTGCCAGCAGCGATAGAGAATGCGGATCCACTTGAAGGCCAGGGCACGCAACGCGGCATGGTGGGAACATCCCTTATCGCGTTGGCTTCGCGGGTTCGCTCTTCGATGGTGTTGGGGTAGCGCACATTTGTGTTCCTGGAAGAAGACCTTGAGGGTGGCTTTACGGGCGTGCCTCGCTGTTTCAGTGTCGGCCAACGGACTGAGGAAGTCGCAGAATACCAGCGTGTCTTTCTCCTTGAACCATTCCAGGGCCCGGCGCGCAGCGCCGGGGCCACGGCTCTCTTGCCTTGATCTCTCCTCGGGCTTTAGAATCCCCATAGGCGGGGCTTCGATCTAGCGGTTCAGTTCAACAGATTGTGTCCGCCAAGTTGCAAGGGGCGAGTTCTTAACCAACAACCGTGGCGGCGCCTGCCGACCAGAGCGTATCGCCCGAGCTTGCGTACGGCATAGAGGACATGAAAGTCGCACTCAAAGATATCACCAATGACGGACAGACCACCCCTCGCGTTCGATGTGCAGCTCAGGATAAAATAAGGCGGCGCGTTGAGCACGATGGGGCAACTGTCACAAAAGGCTGATGGCGCCGAGGCGCAGGTCAAGATCGAGGGGATGAACCTGACGCCGCTGAAGTCGCGGGTCGCACAGGTCGCGGCGCTTACACTCGAGAGCGTCGCTGTCTCCGCCGATATGCGGGTCGATTATAGCCAAGCCAAAACCGGTCCATCACTCAAGGCGGCGGGTGCGTTTAGCCTCGATAAACTGCTCCTAAACGAATCCAAGAGCGCCAAGCCCTTCCTGTCCTGGAAGCCGCTGTCTGCCAACGGAATCCACTTCGGCCTCGGCCCCGACAAGATCTCCATCAAGGAAGTGCGACTCGTCGAGCCGGGCACGAAGATCGTCCGTCGGCGGGGAGGAGGGCATTGACGCGATTCTGTTCCGGCCGGGTATCGATTTATTCCAGCATCTGAAAAGGCTCCGTTGGCAACTGACGAACTTGAAGGTTTGGCCGTGCGGCGCGCTACAGCGGTTATCAAGGAATTGACCAGCCAAGCCGGATTCGATCCATCTCGTGCCACCGTCGGGGAAATCGAGCAGGTCCCCGATACCCAGGCGGACAGCGTCCCGACAGAACTCGAGCTTGGGGCGCTTGAACGCATGGAAAAACCGCGGCATTAGGTGTAGTTTAATAAGATGGTAGGCGCCACTGAGAGGTTGCGAATGAATCGTCGCGAGCATTCCGAGCGCGAGCAGCCGCGGAGTGAGCGACGAGACATATCAACGAGGTAGATCGTTTCTAGAAATAATTTACGTTTTGGCAGTCTTGAATTTCGCCTCGGAACGCCATAGGTCGTCATACCTGCGGAAAGCACGTATCCAGGATTTACGCCGGTTTCCTGGATGCCAGCTTCCGCTGACATGACGTTCTTCTTGGATCTCAAGTGAGTCTCAAGTCGTAAGTGTTTAAATGAAACGCACTACCTAGATAGGCGAGGAGCGAGCGAGCACGCGACGCCGCGATCGGGATGCGCAGCAGATTTATTCACAACCTCTGAGGAGCACATGCCGCAAAAGCTCTATATAAAAACCTTTGGCTGTCAGATGAATGAATACGATTCCTCCCGGATTGTCGCTGCCTTGGAGGAATCGCACGGGTTTTCCAAGACCGAGGACCCTGCGGAGGCGCATGTTCTCATCGTCAATACCTGCTCAGTACGGGAAAAGGCGCAGGAAAAGCTATTCTCGCAGCTAGGACTCTGGCGCCAGTGGAAAAAGGCCCGGCCCGAGCTCGTCATCGGCGTGGGCGGCTGCGTGGCCAGCCAGGAAGGAGCGGCGATTTGGGAACGCGCGCCCGATGTCGACGTTATTTTTGGACCTCAGACCCTCCACCGGCTGCCGGGGATGTTGGACGCCGCCCGAGGTGCGGGACGCCGGATCATCGATATCAGCTTTCCGGAAATCGAGAAATTCGATCGCCTGCCCGAGGTGCGGGCGCAGGGGCCGACCGCATTCGTTTCCATTATGGAGGGTTGCAGCAAGTATTGTTCGTTTTGTGTCGTGCCTTATACGCGCGGGGAGGAGTTCAGCCGGCCTTTTGACGATGTGATCACCGAGATCGCCGGGCTCGGCGAGCAAGGCGTGCGCGAGGTGACGCTCCTCGGTCAGAACGTCAATGCTTACCGCGGAGCGATGCACGATGGCAGGATCGCCGATCTCGCCGTATTGCTGCGTTATGTGGCCGACATCGATGGCATCGAACGCATCCGCTTTACAACCTCGCATCCGCTGGAGTTTTCCGATCGCTTGATCGCGGCCTACGCGGACATTCCGCAACTCGCGGATCACCTGCATCTGCCGGTGCAGAGCGGATCGGACCGCGTCCTCGCTCTGATGAAGCGAGGTTACACCGCGCTGGAATACCGCGCCAAGATCCGCAAGCTGCGCGAGGTCCGGCCGGGCATCAGCGTGTCCTCGGATTTTATCGTCGGTTTTCCGGGCGAGGCCGAGGAGGATTTCGAGAAAACCCTAACTCTCGTCGACGCCATAGGATTTGACCAATCGTTTAGCTTTATCTATAGCAAGCGCCCGGGCACGCCAGCCGCCAGTCTCCCCGATGAGGTTCCGGAGGAGGTAAAAAAAGAGCGGCTACGGATCTTGCAAACGCGCATCGACGAAAACGCCCGAAACATCAGTGTGTCCATGGTGGGCAAAGTGGAACGCATCTTGGTGGAAGGCCCGTCGCGCAAGAACCCGGAGGAACTGTGCGGCCGAACCGGCAACAACCGGGTGGTGAACTTGGCCGCGCGCCCGCGGCTCGCCGGCCATTTTACCGAGGTGCGGATCACCGCGGCCTTGCCGCATTCGTTGCGCGGCGAGACGATCGGGACCACTGATCGCCCAGTGCGCGCTTGAGTACGACCAAGAAGCTGCCGCCCGCACTTGCGAGCGACATTGTTTTAGCGCCGCTCGATAACCAGCGTTTGGCCAATTTATGCGGTCAGTTCGATGAGCACCTGCGGCTGCTAGAACGCCGCTTGGGGATCGAGATCAACAACCGCGGTAATGCCTTCCGCGTGATCGGCCTGCCGCGCTCGGTAGCCGCGGCCGGCCGTATCATCGAACAGTTGTATGCGGCGACCGTTGAGGAGGTACTCTGTCCGGAGCGCATCCATCTGCATCTGCAGGAAGCCGGCATTGAAGAGATTTTGGAGGAAGCTGAGCACGACGATCACCTTATCCAAACGCCGCGCTGTGTCGTGAAAGCCCGCGGCGCGAACCAGCGCCGTTATGTCGATAACATTCGCCAGTGCGACATTAATTTTGGCATCGGCCCAGCGGGGACCGGTAAGACCTATCTGGCCGTTGCCTGCGCGGTCGAGTCCTTGGAACGCGAAGCGGTGCGGCGCGTGGTATTAACCCGGCCCGCGGTGGAGGCGGGCGAGCGCTTAGGGTTCCTGCCCGGGGACATCGTCCAGAAGGTGGACCCCTATTTGCGGCCCTTGTACGATGCTCTCTACGAGATGCTGGGGTTTGACAAAGTCTCGAAATATATCGAGCGTCACATCATCGAAGTCGCGCCGCTTGCGTTCATGCGCGGGAGGACCTTGAATGACTCCGTGATCATTCTGGACGAAGCGCAGAACGCCACCTCGGAACAGATGAAGATGTTTCTTACGCGCATCGGGTTCGGGTCGACCGCGGTTATCAACGGCGATATCACGCAAGTAGATCTCCCGGCGGGCCGGCTGTCGGGACTGCGGCATGTCATCGACGTGCTACGACAGACGCGGGGCGTGAGCTTTACTTTTTTCCAAGCCAAGGACGTCGTAAGACATCCGCTCGTGGCACGGGTGGTCGAGGCTTACGAAACCTACGAAGCCGGAAGCCGGAGCGCGGCCGAGCCCTGTTGATGGCGATCCGATTAGCGCTGCAGTATGCCTGCAGATCCGCGGACCTGCCCACGCACCGGGCCGTGATCAAGTGGATACGCGCGGCCCTGGCCCGCCGGTGCGCGAACGCCGAGGTCACGGTGCGCATTGTCGGCGAAGCGGAGGGTGCGGATTTGAATCGGCGTTGGCGTAAGCGGCGCGGCGCGACCAATGTACTATCTTTCGCGAGCGAGGGTCTCGATCACGCAGCCTGCGCGTTCCTGGGCGATATCGTGGTTTGCGCCCCCGTGGTCATGCGCGAAGCCCATGAGCAATTAAAATCTCCCGAGGCTCATTGGGCGCATCTCATCGTTCACGGCGTCTTGCATCTGCTTGGATACGACCATCAGAGGCAGCGTGAAGCCGAAGCGATGGAAAAGCTAGAACAGGACATTCTCGAAAGACTCGGGTATCCGAATCCCTACAGCGATGTACCCGGTGCATGAACGAAGACCACCCTAGTAGAACCCGAAAGAATTCGTGGCTTGGAAGGACTAGGGAATTTCTGCGCCTGTATCCGCAGAACAAGCAAGAGATCACGGACTTGCTGCGTGAGCTCGAGCAACGCAATGTGATTTATCCCGAGGTGTTGGCGATGATCGAGGGTGCGCTGGTGGTCTCGGAGATGCAGGTGCGAGACATCATGCTACCGCGCGCGCAGATGGCGGTGGTCTCCGCGGATGCGGGGGTGAAAGAGTTTCTGCCGCGGGTGATCCGTTCCGGGCACTCGCGGTTTCCGGTGGTCGATGAAAAACGCGATGAGGTGCTGGGGATCTTGCTCGCGAAGGACTTGCTTGCTTACCTGGCGCAGACAGAGTCCACCCCCTTCGACCTTTGGGATGTGTTGCGTCCGGCGGTGTTCGTGCCGGAAAGCAAGCGCTTGAACGTGCTGCTGCGGGAATTTCGCAGTAGCCGTAACCACATGGCCATCGTCGTCGATGAATAC
Source organism: Gammaproteobacteria bacterium (assembly GCA_050740435.1). GTDB lineage: Bacteria > Pseudomonadota > Gammaproteobacteria > JACCXJ01 > JACCXJ01 > USCg-Taylor. The sequence goes on along the minus strand of JBOIDL010000173.1, from coordinate 3,139 downwards.
GGACGGGTGTCGGGGCTGGTGACCATCGAGGATGTCATCGAGCAGATCGTCGGTGACATCAGCGACGAGCACGACATCGGCGAAGAAGGATATATCAGGAAGCACGGTGACGATCGCTACATCGTTCGGGCGCGCACCCCGATTCAGGAATTCAACGCTTATTTTCAAACCGGCTTTGCTGACGAGGAATTCGACACCATCGGCGGTGTCATCCTCAAAGCCTTGGGTCATATGCCGGCGCGCGGCGAAACGATCGAGGTTGAGGGCTGGGAATTTACCATACTCCGCGCCGATCCGCGCCGCATCCATTTAATACGTGTTAGCCGGACACAGGAATGGGCCGGTGAGCAGCCGCAGGCTGGAGTTGGGTAAGGTTTGGGGCAAAATGCGTGATCGCCGGGCCGTGGTGCTCGCCGCCGAGTGGCGGGAAGGTTTGGCGAATAAAGGCTGGCTTAGTCTTGCCGGGGATTTAGCGAGCCTCGCGGCGGGTGCGATTCTGCCATTGGCGTTCGCGCCCTTCGAGCTGGCGCCGCTGGCCGTGCTGTCACTCGCGGCTCTTTTTTATCTCTGGGACGGGGTCTCGCCGCGGCGGGCGTTTTTGCGCGGCTGGCTTTATGGCCTCGGAATGCTTGGAACGGGTGTTTCTTGGGTGCAAATCAGCATCCATCAATTCGGGTTGCCCGTCTTGGCCTTTTCGGTCACCGTGACCGCCGGGTTTATCGCCTTTGTCGCCCTTTATCCCGGGCTGATCGGCGCGCTCGCCAACCGTTGGTTTCGCGTGTCCGCCGCGGCGCGCTTTCTGGTCGTGCTCCCGGCTCTCTGGACGCTCATGGAATGGTTCAAGGGGTGGGTTTTGACCGGTTTCCCGTGGCTGAATGTCGGTTATAGCCAGGTGGATACTCCGCTCGCCGGCCTCGCCCCGGTGGTCGGTATATACGGAGTAAGTTTCGCGGCGGCGCTAAGCGCCGGGCTTCTCTGTGCGATGCTCCGGAGTCCCTCGCGCTTAGGCTACCCTGCGTTTCTATCGGTCCTCTGGATAGGTGCGCTTCTGTTGGGCAGGGTACCATGGACCGAAGCGCAGGCGACTGAATCGCTTTCGGCGGCGCTCATTCAGGGCAACGTTGCGCAGGCGATGAAATGGGTGCCCGCGGAGCGGCAGGCAACCATCGATCGCTACCTCGGTCTGACGGCGTCCTCTTGGGGGAAGGCCGACGTTGTCGTGTGGCCGGAGACCGCCATACCGGAGTTTTATACAGAGACCACGCCGTATGTTCGCATACTTGCCGAACAAGCACGGCAAACGGGGACCGAGTTTCTCCTCGGCGTACCCTATCGAGACCCTGACGGGCAGCGGTATTACAACGCGGTTGCTACTATCGGGCGCCACGCGGGGATCTATCGAAAACGCCACCTGGTGCCGTTCGGGGAGTATTTACCGTTCCCGGCGCTACTGGGGAGGCTCCTCGATTTCCTGGATATCCCCATGTCGAGCTTCAGCGCCGGCAGCCGGGACCAAGCACCGCTTGTGGTCGCCGGTGTCCCGGTCGGCGTTTCCATTTGCTATGAGGATGCATTCGGCGAAGAGGTCATCGAACAGCTTCCGGTGGCCCGGCTTTTGGTTAACGTCAGCAACGATGCCTGGTTCGGAGACTCGATTGCGCCCCATCAGCATTTGGAGATGGCGCGTATGCGGGCTCTCGAAGGTGGACGGTTTCTCTTGCGGGCCACCAACAATGGGATTTCCGCCGTTATCGACCACCGGGGCAAGGTGGTGGCGCAGGCGCCGCAGTTTCGGCCATTCACACTCAAAGCACGGGTTCGCGCACGCACGGGCGCGACCCCTTACGTTATGTTCGGGAACTCCCCGATGGTCATCCTCGCCGCGAGCTTACTTGCCGCGGCTCTCGTCTTTCGCCGCATGCGTAGTTAGCGGCGCCCCTCGCAGTGATGCGGACCTTGGATCGCTATATCGCGAGGATCGTGATGATCTCGATCGCGAGTGTGTTGCTGGTTCTGGTCGCGGTATTTTCTTTCTTTGAGTTTATCGATGAGCTGGATCAGGTAGGCCGTGGCGGGTATGGGATCCTCGCCATCGTTGAGTTTGTCTTTTTTAGCATCCCGCGCTTGGCCTACGAGCTGTTCCCGATCGCCGCCTTGATCGGCACTTTAATCGGTCTGGGAACGCTGGTTCGCAATAGCGAAATGATCGTGATTCGAACCTCCGGGGTGTCGCTCGGGCGGATCGTTTTGTCGGTAATGAAGCTGGGGGCCGTATTCGTGCTCGCCTCCCTTGTGGTAGGCGAGTTTATCGCCCCGCCCAGCGAAGAGTTGGCGCAAAACAGAAAGTCGATTGCGACGACCAATAAGATCGCGCTTAGAACCGCGGGCGGTTTTTGGGCTCGGGACGGGCGGAGTTATATCAACATTCGCCGGGTGTTACCCGACAATCGCATGGAGGAGGTTTACATCTATGAGTTCGACGACCAGAATCGTCTCCGCGTAAGCACTTCCGCGCGGCAGGCCTATTACAAGCAGGGCCGATGGGTTCTCGAACGGATCAATCAGACCGTTTTCGACGCGAATCGCGTGCGCAAGCGGCGAATGGAGCATGCAACATGGGATTCGTTGTTGGATCCCAAGCTTATCAATCTTGTCGCGATCAACCCCCAGCACTTGTCGATGATCAATCTGTATAACTACATCCGCTTTCGGGAGGCTAACGGGCAAAACAGCCGCTACTACCGGCACGCGCTGTGGGCGAAGCTGTCATATCCGTTGGCCACGGGCGTCATGGTTTTTCTTGCCATTCCGATTGTGTTAGTCACGGCGCAAAAGGCGGGTATCGGCCAACGCGTCGTCATCGGGTCATGCATCGGCCTGGTTTTCCATATCATCAATAAGGCGGCGGGGTCATTGGGCGTGGTATTCGATCTATCGCCGGTGCTCAGCGCGATGTTTCCAACGGCCGCCACTTTCCTGGCCGCCGTCTTACTCATGCGCCGGGTGCACTGAATCTACTACTTCTCGATTTCCTCGCGCCGTGCGCAGATTATGCGGGAGTGGGATGGGTGCCGATGAGGCGTTTGAGGTTAGTTTGGCGGATGGCGGACAGGGCGGCGGTGAGCTGATGGCCTTTGGA
>JBOIDL010000172.1:0-8360 GCA_050740435.1 Gammaproteobacteria bacterium | reverse complement strand
TAGAGTCCCGAAGGGCTGGACTTCACCAGCGGTGAGATCCAGCGAAAAGCAAAACACTCACTAAACCCTATGTCCGACGCCATTTCCCGCCGCTTACCCCAGAATTTATGCAACTGGAAGGTCTACTTCGGCGACGATCTTGCGGTACGAGCAGAAATCTTCCGCCGCGTGCATGCGGTGGTATTGAAAACGGATTAATGATAAGACAATGCAGCTTGCTTAATCGCTGTTTAACGACTTGAGGTCTACTTATGAACGGCGTTCGACGTAAAGAGCTTTCCTACGTTGTCGCGTTACTGGCTGGGATGCTTGCGCCCGAGCCACAGGCATTCGATGCACGCGCCTATCGGCTGGTCGACCTCACCCACCCGTTTAACGCGGACACGATCTATTGGCCCACCGAACCGATGCATTTCGAGCTCACACGCCTCGCTTACGGTGATACGCCCGCGGGTTATTTTTATAGCGCGAACACCTTCTGCGCCCCTGAGCACGGCGGCACCCATATCGACGCGCCGATCCATTTCGCGCAAGGCAAACTTACATTGGAGGCCCTGCCTCTCGAACAACTGATCGCTCCGGCAATCGTGATCGACATCACGCGTAACACGCTCAGTGACCGCGATTATCGACTCAGGCGACAAGACGTGCTTGATTTCGAGCGCACGCACGGCGTAATCGCGCCGGGGAGCATCGTTTTGTTGCGGACGGGCTGGAGCCGTTTCTGGCCCGACCGCAAGCACTACCTGGGCGACGACCGGCGTGGTGCAGCCGCGAGGCTCAGTTTCCCGAGCTATGGCGAAAAGGCGGCACGCCTGTTGGTCGAAGCACGCAGGGCCGCGGCACTCGGAGTGGACACCGCCTCGATCGACTATGGGCGCTCCCAGGATTTCATCGTTCACCAGATCGCCGCGGCAAAGAATGTTCCTGGCTTAGAGAATCTCACGGGATTGGAAGCGCTCCCCCCGCGTGGTGCGACGCTCATCGCGCTGCCGATGAAGATCGAAGGCGGCTCGGGCGGGCCGGTTCGCGTCGTGGCGCTGGTTCCTAAGCGCTGAATATGTGACATCGGCCGAGCGGCGCATTTGAAGGATCTTATGGCTCCTCAACCTTTAATGTTTTGCTATCTTCAAGCGCCTTCAATTCCAGCCCCTCGATCTCCTGCAACGACTTGCCCGCGATCCCCTGCAGGTCTCCGTGCATGCCAACCGTCGCCTGCATCACGCGGTCGATCTGCTCTTCCCGCTTGGCCCACTGCTTCGTAATGGCCTTCTTCTCGCGATCGAGATCCTCCTGCATGCAGGAGAACGCCTCGACGATGGCCTGCATGCGAAGGCGGAAACGCGGACCGGTGAGGTACTGATAGACCAGCTCCATCTTGGTCTGCTGACCTTCGGCTGCTTGGCGCGCCATCGCGAGATCCACCAGGGATTGACGAAGCGTCGCCGCGACTGGCATGGCAACGCGCGGATGTGCCACCCATACGTGATCGATCCAATCGAACGATTCAACATCCTTCGGTAGAACATGGCTGATGATGATGGCGATTTCGGCTTTCGCGGCCCGTTGGTCTTCGCGAAGTTTCCCGAGCCAACCGTCGCTCCAGTTCTTGGTACGCTTGCATTCCCACAGGATTGTGCCGCATACCTGGCCGAGCGGCCCGACGACTCGATGCAGTACATCGCCGCCATGTTCCCCCTTGGGTACGGGCTCGATGGTGTCGCGCGGAAACCTTGCGGACAGTAGGGATTCGAGCTCGAGTTCCTGCACCTCGCCGTGAAGCTGCTGTGACCCTTGCTCGGCCTTGCGCTTAAGCTCCTCGATCTGCTTCTGCATCGAGGCGATGGTTTGTTCCTTTTCCATCACCTTAAACTTAAGTTGCTCCTCGACCTCCTTGCGCGCCTGCTCACGAGTGGCGCCAAGCCCCTCTTGAACACGCTTCTCGACTGTCAAGTCGAGCTCGCGTTTTGCGTCGTCCAGCTCGCGCTGCTTGCGGATGAGTTCGGCTTGGGCTTTCTGGGCCTCGGCGAGCTTCGCTTCCCGCTGATTCAGGATTTCTTGAAGTTCAGTGATTTCCTTGGTCTTCTGATCAAGGTCGGCCGCCAGGGCAATTTTTGCCTTCTTAGCTTCATCTGTCGCGATCTTCGCACGCTCGTGCAGCAATTTCTCGGCGACTTGATCGTCTATCGTTTCCTTCGCTTTTGCGACAGCCTCTTCACGTTCACGCAGCGATGTCTCGCGATTAGCAATGTCAACGTCCTTCTTGGCCAGGCGTTGCTCGTAGTCGCGGCGGGTCGCCGCGATAAGCGGAGCCGCAAGGGACTCTGTCAGCTTGATCTCAGTCTTGCAGTTCGGACAGGTGATCGTCGGTTCTGTCATGGGCCAACCTTTTTCGCAATCGCCGGCACCGGATTGAGGGTTATTGTTGGCCTTGACCTGTTACCGGCAGCCTGATTGCATCGCTAGCATAAAGGAATTCAAGCACCTTTTTCACGTATTTCTTGCGCCGCCGGGGCACCGGATCAGTTATGGAATTTTGTCTGTGCCGAAAGCGCGGGATAATAGGAATTAATTGCTAGCGCCGATACTCCATTGCGATTGAGGTAGCCCGATGTCCACTCAAGCGATTCCGCCTCTCCCCTCCACCCGCCACTGGCAGGCGCTTGCGCAACATTGGCAAGCGATATCGCCGCTACACATCAGGGACTTGTTTCGCGAGGATCCCGAACGCGTCACGCGGTTTTCCATCGAGGCGGGGCCGCTGTTGCTCGACTATTCAAAAAACCGCATCATCGCGGATACCCTACCCCTCCTCACGGCCTTAGCGCGCGCCGCGGGCGTGCCGGAGGCCATCGAAAAGATGTTTCGCGGCGAGCGCATCAATAGCACCGAGCAGCGGGCGGCACTACATACCGCGCTACGCAACCGCTCCGATACACCCGTGTACGTGGACGGCGAAGACGTCATGCCTCGTGTTCGCGCGGTGCTGGCCAAGATGCGGAGCTTTACCGAGGCGGTCCATGCGGGTGCATACCGCGGTCATGGCGGCAGCTCGATCACCGATATCGTCAACATCGGGATCGGCGGCTCACACCTCGGCCCGCTCATGGCGACGCGTGCGCTAAGACCCTACCGCAAAGGCGATATGCGCGTACACTTTGTTTCCAACATCGATCCGGCCGATCTCGGCGAGGTCCTGGAGCAGCTCGATCCGGGCTCGACGTTATTCATCATCGCATCCAAGACCTTCACGACACTCGAAACCCTCACTAACGCCGAAGCCGCCAAGCGCTGGTTTTGCGATCGCATCGGGGATCCCGCGGCTGTCGGCCGCCACTTCCTCGCCGTGTCAACCAATCTCGAGGCCACCCGGCGCTTCGGGATCGATGACGACAGGGTTTTCGAATTTTGGGACTGGGCCGGTGGACGCTTCTCGCTCTGGTCGGCGATCGGCCTGCCGATCGCGCTCTGCGTCGGGATGGATCGGTTCGAGCGACTCCTCGACGGCGCACATCAGACGGACCAATCCTTTCGAACGGCTCCGCTCGAGCGTAACTTGCCCGCGGTGCTTGCGTTGCTCTCGATCTGGTACACCAATTTCTTCGGAGCGCAGACGCACGCGGTGGTACCGTACGACCAGCACCTGGAGTTCTTGCCTGCCTATTTGCAGCAACTGGCGATGGAGAGCAACGGTAAGCGCGTCACCGCGGGCGGACAAGTGATCGACTACGCCACGGCGCCGGTCGTCTGGGGCGCCCCCGGGACGAACGGCCAGCACGCTTTCTTTCAACTCCTGCACCAGGGCACCGTGTTTGTGCCGGTGGATTTCATGACACCCTTGCAGGGCTACTATCGGATCGGCCGGCAGCACGAGCTCTTATTCGCGAACTGCGTCGCTCAATCCGAAGCGTTGATGCGCGGCAAGAGCGAGGACGAAGTGCGCGCCGAGCTGGCGGCCAACGGGCTCGCTCCGGGCGCCATCGAGCACCTGCTACCGCACAAGGTGTTCCCCGGGAACAAACCGAGCAACACCTTGGTTTACGAAAGATTGACCCCCGAGACGCTGGGCGCGCTGATCGCCCTCTATGAGCACAAGACCTTCGTCGAAGGCGTGATCTGGGGGATCAACTCCTTCGATCAATGGGGCGTCGAGCTCGGTAAACGGCTCGCCACGCGAGTCGCCTCCGAGTTGGAAACCCAAGCGATCGGCACCGATCACGACGGCTCGACCCGCGGGCTCATGGATCGATACATCCGTGCCCGTCACGGGGACCTTGCTTCGGACTAGCCTGCATCTTGTAATCCCGCTCGTGCCGATGCGGACACCGCGTCGTATTGATAGCCGAGCGTGATGCCGTCGGGGAAGGCGGTGAAGGTGACATCGCCGGCGGCGACGTAGCGGTATTCGGTGGTGCGTGCATTTCCGGTGGGCGGGGTCTGGGTGATGAAGAGCACCCGCCCGCGGGGGTCGTACTGGTAGCTGGTATGCAGGCCGTTGGGGTTGGTCATCTGCGTGAGCCCGCCATTGCCGTCGTAGCTGTCAAAGGTGGTGACCTGCCCGAGGGCGTTGCTGAGGCTGGCCAGCTGTCCGCAGCCGATGCCGCTGATGCATTCGTTGTAGGCCAGAGTGGTGAGGTCGCTGACATCCGTGCGCGGGCCGTCCACCTGATCCACCTGGCCTTGGGCGTTGTACTGCACGGATACCGCGCGGGACACCGAATCCCCGTCCGGGGTGTAACCGCTGTGGGTGATGACGGTGGGCAGATTGGGATGCGCGGTATCGGTGTATTGAATGGCGGTGGCTTGCTGCTGCCCCGCCCGCACGCTGGGGCTCTGAATGAGGGTGGGCAGGTCCAGGCTGGTGGAGAGGTATTGATAGCTGGTGGTGCGGGTGACGGAGGTGGTCTGCGGCGCTGCACAGCTGCCGGTCTGGCCCTCGGTCATGGAGGTTTTCTGGTTGGTGGCGTTCCAGGTCCAGGTGGTGACCCTGCCCTCCTCGTCCTGCCGACAGACGAGGTTGTTCTGGGCATCAAAGGTCTGGGTGAGGGTTTTGTTGTCGGACTGGTTCAAAAGGCTGGTCAGGCGTTTCAGACCAAACTGGGTCTGGAAGGTCATGAGCTCCTGATTGCCCACGGCGTCGGTGACGGTGGTCTGGGTGTCGGAGTCGTAGACAAACCCGAAGTGCTCAACGCCGCCGCTGCGCTCGGTGAGCATGGCTTTGCCGGTGGCGTCGTAGCCATAGGTACCGTAGCGGGTCACCCTTCTTGCTGTGGACGACCTGCGCTAGGGAGGCGGATGGTCGTGGTCCCCCTGCCATCGCTCTCCTTTAGCCTCCTCCTTCCGGCCAAAACGCCTCATCCATCACCTGCTCAAAGGAATACGGGCAAGTCTCTGGAAAGCCGGTTTCATCCATATTCGTATCCCCGGCGGCTAACAGCTTGGCTTTCTGGTAAGCTCGGCTTAACGCCTCTCCCGTCTGAGGCCCAAGGCTGGGGTTGTCTTGCAGTAGCTCTTGAAAATCGATGCGTTGGACCCTTATGGTATTTTTCCAACTTCTGGAACGTAATTCAGGTTGCAGTTGCCACTTCATAAGGTGGGCAAGCAACACGGTTAAACGGCTGATCAGCACGCGCTGTTGTGTCTTGCCCATGCCTTCAAGTTCCTCTGCGACGTGTTCGACGTCGATCTGCTCCAGCTTCCCTTCTCGCAAAAGCTTGGCATTGGTCATAGCCCAAGCATAGAAATCATGCTCGTAAGCCGAAGAAACCCTGCTGCTCATAATCACCTCGTTACTAGCTCAACTTGATCAAATGACCCACCGTTTATCGCGAGCGTTGAGCGCTCACACCCGTTGGAATTCCGGCGCATACGTCGCGAGCCCGGCATGAAAAGCCCCCGCGCGCAACTCGATCGCCATGAACACGCCCTCCGGGACAGCGTATTCACTCCGGATGCCATAGTCGCTCGCGGGTACGAAACCAAAGCGCGGATAATAGTCCGGGTGTCCCAACACCACAACGCCCGCCAGGCCCGCTTTTCGGCACGCCTCGAGCCCAGCCTTAACCAGCAGGGAGCCAATCCCCTGCCGCTGTAGCGCCGGTACTATCGCCAGCGGCGCGAGGCCCGCGACAGGCAAGGCCTCTCTCTCCGTCTCGATGGCGACGGGGCTGAACAATATGTGCCCCACCACGTGGTCATTTCTTACGCCAACGAGGGAGTGGATGATCCTACCGCGAGCGCGGAGAGTATCGACAAGCTGGGCCTCTGCCGGGCGGCCGAACGCCTGCTCGTTGAGGTAACGGATCTCGGCAGTATCCCCCGGTTTTTCTGGACGTATGATCACGGTGCTTCGATCCTTTTGCTGTTATCGAGACCTCACTTCTTTTCCGTCGTCATTGTCATTGCAGCGAAAGCTGGAGTCCAGAATTCGGCGTCTGAACTGGATTCTAGGTTGCGCGGCGGGGGGATTAAAACCGCCACCCGATCCAGCCACTCCCGCGCGGTAAGCTAGAGCACGGTTTGCCCGTCAGGCCGGGGCTCAGGCAGATGATAGACAAGACGCTCGCCGGCCTTCGCCCGTTTCAGGCGTTCGCCCACAAAGCTAGGGCGGGCGCAATAGCGCAACCGCCGATGCGTCCTCGGCGCGCCCAGCAGGGCCATCCTTGGCCCTGGCTTTCCGATCCCTTTCGATCGCGGGACTCGATGCGGGCCGGCTCCTTATTCGCCGGCTGCGATACCACTCCCGGGCGACGACGGGGGTTGCCCACCGCAGGGAATCAGCTTAAGGGGGTTGCCAGAATTAACGAATGGGGAAGACGTTCCTCCGCTGCAGCTGATAAACCATGGCCCACCAGGGTATCCATCAAGCAGGCAAGACGGTTGCCCGCCGAAGAAGGTGGGGGGGAAGCCTCCGTCGCCATTGGTGCCGTGAATTCCAAGCCGTTTCGTGGTAGTACTACCTACGTCGAGCTCTACACTCCCCGTAAACGGAATCGTATAGACACCCAAGGCAATCCAGTTGCCATGTATGAGTGTATGCCTACGCCCTGGTGGGGTGAGGGGCCCGGAGTTCCTTGTACCAAACCTGAGGATATCGCTAAATGGTTCTAGCTGATAGCATGTCTCCGTGGCTTGTGCAGCGCTAACCGTCAGACCTAATAGTACCGATAATGTTAGGACAACTGTCACTTTTTTCATTACTTCCTCCTACGCCACAGTGGATTGAAAGTAGGCGGTGGGTGTGGCAGCAGACTACGACGCCTCGGGGAATAGGATTGTTCAAACGCACCTTTTCCCGATAAGGAAGACTACTTTTGAACCTATGAGCTGTCAATCACGCGAGTGCTCGGTCCAGGGCCACGTCATGTTCCGCCGTAGCATGTTGAGTCAGGTGGATTAGTACGAGTCCCCCGGCAGAGCCGCGGGTTTACTAAACTTTATTACGTAAACAGCGATCGAACGTTTACTGTCGAACGCTCGCCGATGCTCTCATAGTGCTTATCCAACCACTCGCTCGCCGCCGCTCGGCCGATCTCGTGCAGATGCCGTAGAAACGCCCATTCGGCATTGAATTTACTCAATGCCGTAAGACCACCGAGCCGCTGGTCCGCGTCGATGATGTCCGCACCTAGACCGGTTGTTATCGTATCGTTAGCTGCGCCTCCAATAAATAGCTCCTTACCTGAGCCACCGGTGAGTATATCGATCCCAGCGCCGCCATCGAAAAGATTATTTCCAGAGGTGTCTGAGATGGTGTCATTGTCAGCGCCACCTTGCATGATATCGTTGCCGGCATTGCCAGAAAGGGTGTCGTTAGCCTCTAAGCCCTGGATCAGATCCGCATCGGCCGAACCACTCAAGGTGTTAGCCGCCGCCGTCCCCATGATCGCGGCACTGCCGAGCAAGGCCATATCCCACATCGTGCCGTCGTCGAACTGGACCTTCTCCACCTTGTAGGCGCTACCCGCCACGAAGTAGTTCTGCAGCGTCAACTGATCGGTGGTGCCATTGATTTTCAGCACCAGATCGTTGGTCAGGTTGCCAGACTGATCGACCCGCCGGCTCACCGAAATCTCTGAGGGCAGCTTACCCACTATCTTGACCGTGTCCACGTTGTCCGCAGTCGAGCCGCGAACATCCGCTCCCGCGCCGTGCCTAAGATCGGGGCCGCCGCCAGCATCGCCGTGTCCCACACCGTCCCGTCGTAGAACACAGAGGTGGCCTAGGAAATTCGGACAGGTCGTTAAGTGGATGGACTGCTATATTTTCCGATGATAGCAGGAGAAAATCCGATGAAACGACCCCGACGCAATCACTCACCGGCATTCAAGGCGCGAGTGGCTTTGGAAGCCTTGAAAGGC
>JBOIDL010000171.1:0-8390 GCA_050740435.1 Gammaproteobacteria bacterium | reverse complement strand
AAGCATTACTCACCCGTCCGCCACTCGTCAGCACCCCGAAGGGCCTGTTACCGTTCGACTTGCATGTGTTAAGCATGCCGCCAGCGTTCAATCTGAGCCAGGATCAAACTCTTCAGTTTAAGCTTACCTAGCTGCTTACACAGCTAAGATTCTCTCGCTAGGCGGTTACCGGGTATCGAAGTGAACCCTCGCTTCCGCCGCACAACTTATAGTGAAGAAATCCTGAACGCAGGCACCCACACAAATTGCTTGATTGTTCGGTTTTTTAAAGATCAACGCAGGGAAGCCCGCGCTAGAGCGCCCGTCTAGAGGGTGCGGATTATACACCTAACGCACGGCGGGTCAACACGATTTGTGGCCCGCATCGGTCAATCTTCGGGATTGGATAGTATCGACGCGCGGCCGGAGGATCATGGCTAAACGACGGAGACCTTTGCAAAGCGTCGCTTTCCCACCTGAAAAACATGCGTGCTGCCTGAGAACACCTTGCGCATCGCATCTTGAGTCTTCTCGCCGTCGATACGCACGGCGCCTTGTGCGACCATTCGAATCGCCTCCGAAGTGCTGGCGGTTAAGCCCGCTCGCTTCAACAGGCTTGCAACAGTGACCCCTCCAGTGGGTTCAGGAATCGTCAACTCCGGCATACTATCTGGTAGCGCATGCTCTCGGAATCTCTGGACAAAGTCCTTGTACGCGAGATCCGCTGCTCTTGCGCTATGAAAACGCGTTACCATCTCTTGGGCAAACGATACTTTATAATCGCGTGGGTTAGCCCCTTCCGCGACCGCGCGTTTCCATGTCTCCAGTTTCGCTTTTGTGCGCAAGCTTAGGAGACTCACGTAGCGCCACATCAGCTCATCGGAAATCGACATCAGTTTTCCGAACATCTCCTGCGGAGGCTCGTTAATACCGACGTAGTTATTCAGCGATTTAGACATTTTCTGCGCGCCATCCGTACCTTCCAAGAGCGGCATCATGACGACGGTCTGCGGTTCTTGTCCATACTCCGCTTGTAATTGCCGGCCGATCAGAAGGTTGAATTTTTGATCAGTGCCACCGAGCTCCACATCGGCTTGCAAAGCTACCGAATCGTAACCTTGTATTAACGGATATAAGAATTCATGGATCGCAATGGCTTGACCGTTCTTGTAACGTCTAGTAAAGTCCTCACGCTCGAGCATCCGAGCTACCGTGGCGCGAGACGCGAGCCGAACCATATCCGCGGCAGGCATTCTATCCATCCACGTCGAGTTAAAAACGATCTCCGTATGCTCCGCGTCCAAAATCTTGAAGATCTGGTCCGTGTATGTAGCCGCATTTTCAACCACCGCCTCACGCGTAAGTGCCTTGCGGATTGTCGACCGGCCGCTCGGATCGCCAATCATCCCTGTGAAATCACCGATCAAGAATAAGGCGCGGTGTCCCAACGTTTGGAACTGCCGCAGCTTGTTAAGCAGCACGGTGTGGCCTAAATGAAGATCGGGCGCCGTCGGATCGAATCCCGCCTTAACGCGCAGCGGTCGCCCCGCGCTCAACTTGGTTCGAAGTTGTACTTCGGGCAAGATTTCGACCGTACCATGTTTTATCGTATCGAAGTCATTGTCCATCGTTTCACTTGCCGAACAATACAGTTATTTCATTGTGGGCCTGGCGACGATCAGCCGATAGCGTTGACCTATCCGGCTTAAGCGGTTATCTTTTAGACAACTCACTATAAGAAGACCTTCGTGTCCTACAGGCGGGTAACAAAATGCGATTATAAGCCCCGGCTGCAGTGGAATAGCAATTCCATAGCACTCGCCGGGGCGAGCGCGATTCATCCGTTAGTATCCGGAGGCGCATCGCGTCGCCAATTGCCGCCGGTGCGTTGGCTCTCGTTGCCGTTGTTATCTATCTTGACGATCCTGCTCGGCGGTATGGCCTCGCAGCTAGTACCCGATGCCGAAATCCCGCTCCGCGCGTGGCTCGCGCCGGATGCAAACCTCGGCGACGCCCTCAAGCACACGCATAAAAGCACAGTTCCGAAGCCCGCTAAACCGCGAAAGCAACGCGCTCAAGCCCGCGTTGGTAAGATCGATCGTGAACTGAAACCCGAGTGGCAAAAGATCACCGTACGGAAGGGTGATAACCTGTCGCTGATCTTTCAGCATTTGGGGTTGAGCACGCTAGATCTCGACCGAATCGTAGCTCTGGGCCGAATCACCGCGCCTCTCACGAATCTCTATCCGGGCGAATCCCTGAGTTTTCTTGTTAAACGAGGCGGTCTCGCCGAGCTCATCTACCAGCGCGACCTCACGCACCTGCTGCGCGTGATTAAAGACACGGACGGTGATTTCTCCGCGCAAACCTCGAAATCCAAGCCAGAGATAAGAGTCTCCATGACTACGGCTTCCATTGGAGATTCCTTGTTCACCGCGGGACAGGCAGCCGGGCTGTCCGATGACCTCATCATTAGGCTCGTAAAAATGTTTCGCTGGGATATCGATTTTGCACTGGATATCCATGAGGGTGATCGGTTCGCCGTAGTCTACGAAGAGTTGTATAAAGACGGAAACAAGATCAGGGACGGCGAGATTGTCGCGGCCGAGTTCGTGAATCAAGGACACACCTATCGCGCGGTCCGGTTCGTGGATTCGCGGGGTCGTGCGGATTATTACACGGATACGGGGAACGCCTTGCATAAAGCGTTTATTAGAACCCCAGTGCAGTTCACGCGCATAAGCTCCCACTTCAACCCGCACCGTAGACATCCGATTTTACATACGATTCGAGCGCATCGCGGCGTCGATTATGCCGCTCCGCAGGGAACGCCTATCAAGGCAAGCGGTAACGGTAAGGTGAAATTCGTCGGCAGGCAAAACGGTTACGGAAATACCATCATCCTGGATCACAGCCTAACCTACAGCACGCTGTATGCGCATTTATCGCACTTTGCGAACCGCTTGCGGCCGGGGCAGCACGTTCGTCAGGGACAGATCGTCGGCTATGTAGGCCGTACAGGATCCGCCACGGGCCCACACTTGCACTATGAGTTTCGAGTCAACGGCGTCCATAAGAACCCGCTGACGGTTAATCTACCGAATGCCCTACCTCTAGAAGGGCAGCACCTGGCACAGTTCAAGGCAGAGACACGGGGCTTATTAAGCAAACTCGACGCATTAGCAGTTTCCCATACCGGGCCTTCCCAGGGTTTAGCGAGTGGCGTCACCTTGGCGGCCCAAACCACTCCGTCGATACGGCCTTAGCCGATTTTCCCCTCAACCCGCGGGGGCTAATCGGGCGGTCGCTAAGTCGAAAATGAGGATCCGCATCCGCAGGTGGTAGCGGCATTGGGGTTGCGGATCACGAATCGGGCGCCATCGAGTCCTTCGCTGTAATCGATCTCGGCGCCGGTAAGGTATTGGACGCTCATCGGGTCAACCAATAGCTTGACGCCTTGATTTTCGACGATTGTATCCCCATCGCCGAGCGCTTCTTCAAAGGTAAACCCGTACTGAAAGCCGGAACATCCGCCCCCCGAGATAAATACGCGCAGCATAAGCGCCGCGTTGCCTTCTTCAGCCATCAGCTCCCGCACTTTGATTGCGGCGGCATCAGTGAACATTAGAGGGTCTTCTGTAGCGATCGTGTTCATACTGTTCCATCCAAATTGCTCTTTAAGTGTTTCATTAACCACCAAAAAGCTAAAACTACCCATCCAAAGTCGTTGCCCCGGGTCTGACGCCGGCCGCCGACAGTGCTTCGGATTCAACCACGCTGTGATGGCTTAACGCCAGTGCCAGCTTCTCGGTCTCGGCGGTGCGCACCAACTTACCATTGACTTCCGCCCCGACCGCCATCTCGATCAATCCATAATAAACATTACCTTCGACGCGGGCGCTAGACGCCAGTTCAATATGCTGATTAGCATAAACGTCTCCCAATACCACGCCGTTCAAAACCACATAAGGAACCCGCACCTCGCCTTCAATCGTACCGCGGTCGCTCAACGTCAGCACCGAGCTTTGCTGGTCGGTCGCATAAACATTGCCCTTGATCGCACCGTCAACATGCAAGCCGCCATCGAAGTTGACGTTGCCCAATACCTGGGTGTTCTGCCCGACGAGCGAATCCACTTTGGAAATTTTTCGCTTTTTCCGTCTTCCGAACATTTCCAATTGCCCCCTCCACATGAACCGGCGCTTCGATTTCCGGTCCCGTGGACCCACACTTCAAACGCAACCCCTAAGGCGACAAGCCGATGCTCGCCAGACCGCACGTTTCTTCCAGCCCGAACATCAGATTCATGTTTTGAATCGCTTGGCCGGCCGCGCCTTTGACCAAGTTGTCGAGCACAGATAATACCACTATTCGATCGCCTTCACCCGGCCGGTGCGTGGCAATGCGGCAGGTATTGCACCCTCTCACCGAACGCGTCTCCGGGTGGCTGCCCGGCGGCAGCACGTCAATGAACGGTTCCCGCCGATATCTTTCTTCGTACACGTGTTGAATATCGACCTCGCGACGAAGCAGCTCAGCATACATGGTAACATGGATACCGCGGATCATGGGGACCAAATGCGGTACAAACACGAGATCGGCCTCGCTACCGGTGATGCCGGCGAGCGCCTGCAGGATTTCAGGAAGGTGCCGGTGACCCGCGACGCCATACGCTTTCAGCGTATCACCTGCTTCGGCGAACAGGTGGGCGACGCTCTCCTGCCGGCCCGCACCACTGACACCTGACTTGGCGTCGGCGATCAATCGATCCGCTCGCACCAGGCGCGCCTCGATAAGAGGCGCGAGGCCGAGTATGACCGCCGTAGGGTAACAGCCCGGATTGGCAACAAGCTGGGCGTCCTTGATCGCTTCACGATTCAATTCCGGCAGGCCATAAACCGCCTGCTCTAAGAGATCCGGACACCCGTGGCGCAGACCATACCAGCGCTCGAATACCTCGGCGCTCCTGAGCCGGAAATCCGCCGCCAGGTCTATGACCCGGACCCGGGCATCGATCAATGGCCCCATCATGGTCATCGAGGTCCCATTCGGAGTTGCAAAAAAAACCAACTCGCACCCTTGCAAGCGTTCGATGTCCGGCGGCGAAAACGCCAAGTCGATATGCCCTCTTAAACTCGGGAACATGCCGGCGACAGGCGTGCCCGCTTCGGCACGTGAGGTGATGACCTCGAGACTAACCGCCGGATGTTGTGTGAGCAATCGCAATAGCTCGACGCCGGTGTACCCAGTTCCGCCGACGACGGCAACCTTGATCATTGATTCGAATTCATTCCAAAGCTGCGGGTGAGGGCCAGGGCCCCGGAAAAAGAAAAAGCGGCCGAAGCCGCTTAAGTCATTTTATAGTTATTATGTTTCAAGTCATGGCTCAGAGAGCTTGGTTGGCCACGACAGACGCAGCTTAATTTGCGTCGCGGCCTGTGTCAACACCTCCGAGAGCATTTACTGAATGATTTTTTTGCTGCACTGCGGTCGTTTTTTCGATCCTTCTCGCCACGATCGCCATTGGCGTTTAGCCCTCGCGCTCGCCGGGCACACCTCAATTAAATACGTGACCTAGGCGCGAAACTCTGTTACAACTCCTCAAAGTCGCCCCGCGTTGGGATTGGACCCGTCGCTAGCATGCACGCCGCTATGCTGTGGCTAAAGGCGTTCCACATTATCTTTATGGTGGCTTGGTTTGCCGGGCTGTTTTATTTGCCCCGCTTGTTCGTTTATCACGCGCGGAGCAACGACTCCATCAGCCTCGACCGGTTTAAGCTCATGGAGCGCAAGCTCTTTTTCGGCATCACGACGCCAGGCGCGTTACTGACCGTGCTGTTCGGCGCCGCCACGGTGATCGCGAACGGCTGGGAACACTACGCGCGCGCAGGATGGCTGCACGCGAAACTCGGATTGGTCGCGATCCTGATCGCCTATCATATCTATTTGGGCAAGCTCCTTCATGATTTTCGCCACGACCGCAACCGACACACCCACGTTTATTACCGCTGGATCAACGAGCTTCCCGTACTCATCCTTGCGGGCGTGGTTATCCTCGCCGTGGTTAAACCGATCTAGCCGCGACGAGGCGTTGAGGTCTAGAACAAGGCAACGACTACGCTACACCTCGATCATCTCGAAGTCTTCCTTGCGCGCGCCGCAATCGGGGCACTGCCAGTTCGGGGGCACGTCCTCCCAGCGCGTCCCAGGCGCGATTCCGTCGCCGGGCCAGCCTTTGGCTTCTTCATAGACAAACCCGCAAATCACACACATATAGCGTTTCATTCACTACCCCGTTGCATTCGTCAGCGCGACATTTTCGCAGGTCCACGGCGGCGATAAAATAGAACGCAATGCCCCACCCAAAACTCCCCTCTCGCGGTCTGTATGTCATTACCTCCGACGCCTACCGAGCTGCAGACGGAATCGAGGGAGCCGTCGCGGCGGCGATCGCCGGCGGCGCCCTCTTGATCCAGCACCGCAACAAGAACGGCGGGTATGCGCAACGTTATGCCGAGGCCGTAGCGTTGCGCGCGATCTGCAGGCGGCACGGACGGCCGTTGATCGTGAACGATGATCTCGCCTTGGCCCGCACCGTGGCTGCGGACGGACTGCATATCGGGCGCCACGACGCGAGCTACGCCGAAGCGCGCGCCGTGCTCGGCAATGACGCCATCATCGGAGTTTCCTGCTACGGCGATGTGCCTGCCGCGCGCGCGGCACAAGCCAACGGCGCGGACTACGTGGCCTTCGGACGCTTCTTTCCATCAAGATCGAAGCCCGAGGCCGCCGCCGCCGAGGTCTCATTGCTCACGCAGGCTAAGCGACAGCTACGCATTCCCATCGTCGCGGTCGGCGGCATCACGCCGGAGAACGGCGCGCTGCTTATCGATGCCGGCGCGGATATCCTGGCCGTCATCGAAGGGGTGTTCGGCGCCGCCGACGTACGCGCCGCAGCCGGTCGCTATGCGCGGCTCTTTTCTCAGCATAAATAAATAAGGAGTCTGGAATGTCCCGTCCCCAGGAACTATTCAGCCGTGCCGAGCGCGTGATCGCGGGCGGGGTCAATTCCCCGGTCCGGGCATTCAAGGGCGTCGGCGGCACCCCGCTGTTCTTCCGGCGCGGGGAGGGCGCCTACCTCATTGACACGGACGAGCGCCGTTATATCGACTACGTCGGTTCGTGGGGCCCGATGATCGTGGGTCATGCCCATCCAAACGTCATTGCGGCGGTCAAGGAAAGTGTGGACCGTGGCCTCGGCTTCGGCGCGCCCACCGAGATCGAGACCGCGATGGCCGAGACCCTTTGCAAACATTTACCGTCCATCGAGCTCGTGCGCATGGTCAGCTCCGGCACGGAAGCCGTGATGAGCGCCATCCGGCTAGCCCGGGGTTTTACCCAACGCGACAAGATCCTGAAGTTCGAAGGTTGCTACCACGGGCATGCGGATTCCTTGTTGATCAAGGCCGGCTCCGGGGCGTTGACCTTGGGGGTACCGAGCTCTCCGGGCGTCCCGGCCGCATTGGCGCAGCACACCCTCAGCGTGGCCTACAATGCCTTGGAGCAAGTGCAAGAGGTCTTCGCCGAGCTCGGCGAGGACATCGCCGCGGTGATTGTCGAACCGGTCGCGGGCAACATGAATTGCGTATTACCTGCGCCGGGCTTCCTCGAGGGACTGCGTGCGCTCTGCGATCACTACAAGAGTCTGCTCATTTTCGATGAGGTCATGAGTGGTTTCCGTGTGGCGCTCAGCGGGGCGCAAGGGTGTTTCAATGTGCGCCCCGATGTCACCACCCTCGGGAAGGTCATCGGCGGCGGTTTGCCCGTGGGGGCTCTCGGCGGACGCGCGGAGATCATGGATCAGCTCGCGCCGAACGGACCGATCTACCAAGCCGGGACGCTCTCGGGAAATCCCGTGGCGATGGCCGCGGGGCTCGCGACCTTGGAGATCGTAACGCAACCTGGTTTCTTCGACGCACTCGGCGCGACGACCGCCGACCTTGCCCATCAACTCCGCCGCTGCGCGAACGAGGCGGGCGTGCCGCTGACCACCAATCACCTGGGAGGGATGTTCGGGATCTTCTTCACGGAGGATCCGACTGTCACCAGCTTAGCCGCGGTCATGCGCGCGGACCAGGAACGGTTCAAGCGGTTTTTCCACGGGATGATCGAGTCGGGCGTGTACCTCGCTCCCTCCGCCTTTGAGGCTGGGTTCGTGTCGAGCGCCCATGGTCCGGCCGAAATCGCCGCGACGATCGAGGCCGCGCACAAGGTCTTTGCGACCCTCTGATCTACTACTTCTCGATTTTCTCGCGCCGTGCGCAGATTATGCGGGAGTGGGATGGGTGCCGATGAGGCGTTTGAGGTTAGTTTGGCGGATGGCGGACAGGGCGGCGGTGAGCTGATGGCCT
>JBOIDL010000170.1:0-8532 GCA_050740435.1 Gammaproteobacteria bacterium | reverse complement strand
GTTGCCGTTGTGCATCTGTAAGCTCGATAACACTGGCTGTTCGCATGCTCGCCTCCTCGTTCGATCTCCAGATCAGATCGACCGGAAGGCATATAGTTCCATCAATTACGAAGCGCTACACTAGCTCCCTGGCCCGGGAACATAAAACCTGCTACCTCCTCCGTGGTCGCGCACTTTGTGATCCGCTATTCTGGCTTCAATGGTGCCCGCTCATATAGGTTCGCGTCAACATCGGATGATTTTGATCAGTTGGCCCCCAGTCGGATTCTGGATGATAGGAGATAACGTCCATACCGTCGCTGCTACGTAAGGTATGGAACGCGTGGCGTTCTTGTGCGTGCAACAAGAAAACAGAACCCCGGCTGAGGGATTTTTCCCACTTTCCGTCGCCGCAAGGATGCGACCCAAATGCTATTCCCTGACCTCGCGCGACCACGCCGAACCGAATAGTGGGATGAGTATGTTCTGTTTGGAGCGTCTCAGGAGGGAAATGCAAATGGTTTAGCACCGGGTCGCCAACGCGAGGCGGTTGCGCTAGTATCGTGCTCGAACAACCATCGATATAGGTTAGGCGGCCAGCCTGCTCGATTAAGCCAACGCTCAAAAGACCCCGGAAGCCATACCGGCATATAACTACCACCAAACCATCCGCAACAAGGCATAAGTTCCCGGGCCAACAGAAGAACGTGCCGGCCTTAGCGACCACCTCCAGAGGGTCCCCTTTTAGATTTGCTGAGCCGCACAAGACGTAACCATAGCGCGTCGCACCCTCGTCTAAAAGCTCCAACCTTCCGCTCACCACCTCAAGATAGGATGGATACATGGTTGTGGTGGCGTCTATACGGTCGCCGTTCTTCGGATTGTTTATGATGTGCATTAATCCATCCTACGCATCAGCTTCGACTTGGCTCATTCATCCAAGCCGTAAGATCTATTAAGTTCAAATGATTTATGAGTGCATCCCATTTACTAGCCCCCATTTTTCGCATTGCCCATGCATCTGCTGCGAACATAATGTCGGGGCGCTTTAGCAAATGAACAAACTCGTCAATCAAGTTCGGCTCATCTCTGAGACAGTGTGGGGGTGCATTATCCCATAGCGACTTAACCTTATTAGGATTCCAGCCGGTTGGTTCGCCGGGTTCATCACCCTGGGCGTCGTTCCAGCGACTCGACACCCCCGCCCTGTTAGCATCGACGATGGTAAAGTGCCCGATATATTTCCGCTCACCCTTTGTGCCTCGTAACATTTCCGGCCGGATCCAAAACAACGGAAACGCGCAGTTCTCGTGAAACTCGATACACTCAATAGCCTCTTCACTATCGAAATCCTCTCCTTTCCACAGCAGTATCCTCGGAAACTCGGCGAGCTTCGATATAGCCGTGGGGTTGTTAGTTTGCTTCGGTTCGAAGCCATATGGAGGATCAAAAAGGTTGAAGCGCATATCCTCGACCGATACTCTGTTCAATAGGGATGTAATGCCCTCTATGTCCATAGCCGCGATCTCGGCTTCGCAAGCCTCGCTTTCGAAGTCGATGCCACCCACGCTACACACATTGTCCCATATGCTAAGAGAATCGGATTTATCGGCGCACCCGGTGTTAATTGTAGTCCTTGCCGAATTCCGCTCGATAAAAGTACGATCCCTGATGTGAAGCTCCGGCAGCTGCCCTCCCGTAGCCGCTGCCCTGATAAGTGTAGTAATCCCTAGTCCCTCAGAAATAGACTTGGCGCTTCGGATCGCTTCGTGCACCGGGCGGGAAAACCGAAAAAGGAGGTTGGGGGTCCCTGAGGTTACGATTTGCCGCAATTTATCTCGAAGCGTCGCATTTGGCACATTTTGATACCTCGTTTCCAAGCTCTTCGCCAGCGCGGCCGCGCGTGCGATATTTCGCCGCGCTTCCGGTAGAAAAAATTCTGCGAGGCGTTTCTCGCTCCAAAGCTCGGCGGGGAAAACACTAAGGGAATACATGGCCCGAATATTCTTGTGATCATTACGCATATCTCTTAAGCGCCCGAAAAATGCCCCTTCAAAAGTAGCGCTGATGCCTGCTTCCCGTTCCAGCTCCGGAAGCTTATCGTTATTGAGCACCATAATTGACAGCCTGTGTAACAAGGTGCGGCGGCGGTCGTCAACGTCACCCAAAGGAACGACATGACGAGACTCATTCCTCGTCAGTTCTTGCAGACCGCCGCTAGAACTATGTTCCCATGTTAAGCGCTGCACATGTACAGTAGCGAGATCTCGGATACGTTCGACAGCAATAAGATTGAAACCAATTCCCGGCGCGTCCTCTGCGCCGAAGGACGGTGCTCCTAAGCACAGGAAGCCGTTTTCTAATGCCGGAGAAGTCTTATGGGCCGTAGCTGTGGCGCGTCCCCTAGACGGCGCGCGCGAGAACGAGAAAAGCTCGGCTACGTGTTGATGTCCATGCAACACTAAATGAAAGCCGTGTTTGATTAGAAACTCGTTAAATGCTCCATCATTGAGGAAGCGGTAAGGTCGAGGATTAGACCCTTCGGATGAATAAGCGATGGGATTATGATGGATGACTGCAATCCGGAACGGTGTATGTCCGGCTGGAGTGTTAACGTCAAGTGTGGTGTGAACGCTGCTCAGGTCATCGTCTGAGATGAATGCCGGGTCAATGGGAGGGGCTTCGCCGAAACGTTTTGTAAACATCTCTTCATTTTCCTCGAACCCAAGTTTGCCATCGTCAATGGCTTTCTTCGGGTCAAGTTTTAGATACCGCTTAATATCGGGATGGAGTGTGCCACCTAAATTGACAGAGTTGAATGGCACAACCTGGCACCAAGCGGGGTCACCGAGCGGCAAGAAGCCAAGTGTGTCACCAGAACCGGCGGGTGGGCAAAAAATCCTTCCAGCAGAAAGCTTCTCAAATCGGCTTTCAGAAATTCTGCTCCTAAACTCGTGTAATGGAATAAGCCCTTCGGACGGCTGTCTAACAAGTTTCCAATCGACGTCGTGGTTGCCGGGCACGGCTATAGCGTTGCGGACCAAACCGCTTTCAGTGAGTGGCTTAAGAAAATGTGAAATGAGCGCTTGGAATTCCTCACGCCGGCCTTCATCGGTAAGGTCACCGCTCAAGACGAGCAGGTCTACTGAAGGTAAACCCAGCCTGCCGAAGGTATTCTCGTTGAAGATCTGTAGCAGGCGTCCACATCGCTTCTGGAGAGGATGCTGTTGAAAAAATGGCTTCTTAAACCGCTGCCCCGCATGAAGGTCAGAAAGGTGAAGAATAACAATAGATTCGCCGGGTTTATGAGACATTGCCTGTGACCTCCACGGGCTTTATAGTTATGCTGAGGCCTACGCAAACACCGAGGCCTATCGCGATCACCAAGAGACTACCGGTGACACTCAGGTGAGGATTACCCAGATAAGTACCCAGTGCCAGGATCGGGGCACCGAATATTAAGGAACCCATAACGGCGTAAAATACCGCCTTACTTTGTAATCGTGGCCAATAAAGCGTGAGGACTGTTGGAATGAGTGTTGAGGCTCGTAGCGTCCCGTAAAAAAGAAACAGGTGAAGAATCTTCAGATTCGGGATCATTGCGATACCGAAACCCACCAGCGCGGCAACCAGCATTGACGTCCTAGCCAATAGTACTTGCTTTGGATAAACATCCCTATCTACCTCTTGAGGAGTGTGGCCAGCGCCGAACAAATCAGCAACTGTAATGGAAGATACGGCGCAAAGGATTGAATCCAGAGTTGAACAGAGTCCGGCTAGAATCATTACGCTGAAGGCGATAAGCATGAAGCTTGGAAGCAAGTAAGAAACTGTTGTCGGGCCTACCATTTGCGCGCTTGCTATGGTCCAACCTTCAGCAGCCGCATTTACCTTCCCTGCAGCGACGAAGCCAAGCGTGGATAAGGTCAGTGGCACAAGCACGAATAGGAACGCCGCTAATACAAAAGTCTTGATTACGTCTGCATCGGACTTGAGTGCGTA
Organism: Gammaproteobacteria bacterium; assembly: GCA_050740435.1. Classification (GTDB taxonomy): domain Bacteria; phylum Pseudomonadota; class Gammaproteobacteria; order JACCXJ01; family JACCXJ01; genus USCg-Taylor. Next base: position 4,551 of record JBOIDL010000170.1, on the reverse strand, counting down.
AGCCCTCTGCCAATGCATTTGATCACCAATGGGCCCGGAAAGTAGACCAATAGTGGTAGAGATGCCAAAGGAGTATGCCACCCACGGGTCAAACAAACTACTGAAGTTGCCGGACGCGCCGCCGAATCCCGCAGTAACCGCACTGAAACCACCGGCTTGAGAGACTACCCACGGTACTGAAACTGCGCAGATTAGAAGGATCAAGAACATTTGAATACAATCAGTTGTCACCGAGGCGCGGAGACCGCCGAGCAGCGAATATGTCAGGACGATCAGTATTAAGAAAGCTGCTACGAATGAGAAAGGCAGACCAGAGACAGTGTGTATCAACGTTGCGCCCGCAAGAATTTGCACGGCGAAAGAACACAACTGGAGACCAACGAACTGTATCAAGTAAAGGATGTGTACACCCTTTCCATGCCGCAAACGGATATACTGGGGAAACGTATAACCTTTTGGAAGGACTTGACGAACCCTCAGGCCAAGAGGTGCAAATACGAGAAGTGCCAGCAGATTAGGAAAAATAAACCAGAAAGCCCCCGGTAGCCCTTGTTCATAAGCCTTCTGGGAGGAAACGAACAATGCTGGAGCCCAAATCCAAGCCGCCGCGATTGACATGGCCCCAAATAAGACACCGACTCTACGGCCGGCAAGCAAGAATTCCGGAGTGTCCTGATGTCTGCGGTGACTGACCAAGAGGGTAGCGGCAATCATGACCGCACCATAGACTGTCAGGAAAACGATCCCCTCGGCGGGCGTTAGTATATTTTCCATATTGCAATTCTTAATCGCCGCCCACAAACAGGGGGCTGCATGCGAGGTCCGGGATCATGGTGTCCTTGCCCACGGTAGTAACGAGGGCTCTGGCGATATCGGGCTTTGGGCGATGCGCGGTTATGATAGATCGGCAGCCGGAGCATCTCCCTGACGAAGAAAAGTGTGTATCTGCAGGGGCGTAGCGCCACTTGCGAGCAGTGTCGAGGTGCCGTGAATGCTCCAACTAACATGTTGTGGTCGCATGTGGAAGGCTCACGCTGAGGCAACCAAGCTTAGGCTGTGGTGATCCCCCGGGACGGTTTGAATACGATTAGGAGTGCGTCGCGGGGCCAGGCTCTAGCTCGCTTGGTAGCGGCAGATTGTTCTATCGTTATCGTCGCAGCATCGGAGGTCGGGGTCAACAGGGCGAATGTCCGAGATATGTTGGTGGAGTGATAAACCCGCCCCCCATCCTAGCCCGCCTATCTAGGGCGATCGGGATCTAATCGCATGGCCCTCGCTTCGCCGGTACCAGCAGGTTATCGTAGCTTGACCAATAATCCCATCCAACCGCTCGATTCGTCCGCGCGTAACCCAATGTCTTGTAATGGGCAGTTTTAGTCTGCTTGCGGACTTCGCCCAGAGGGACCCGACCGACCAGGAGAGAACAACCGCCCGGAGAGAGCGAAACCCCGACCGGAAGCGCTCGGCAGGCCGATCGCCGAAGTCCGCAAGACTACGAAATATGCAAGTGCGCTTTCGACGCCGTAACGTTCTTTTACGTCTTTGGCCGCCGCACATTGCTCCTGCCAGATCTTGTGAAACTTTCTCTCTAACCATGATCCTGCTCTACCGTCACCTCAGTGGACTAATCCTAATCTTAACGCCCGAAAGCAATGTCCATCAGCGCTAAAAGCACACTTCGGTGTCTTGTTGCCGTCATGGCGACTATTGATTCCTGCCGGTTCTGGTACTTTCCGTAGAATGATTTTCTACGTTACTTATGATAGCGTATGTTGACAAACTATGTCATGTAGCCGTTGATTGGGGTCCTACGTCTAAATTCACTACTGATTATGGCAATCGGAGAGACGAGACGGGCTAACTTGCGCTGGCTGATCGATACGGAGTTCGATGGTATCGATGCGAAGCTTGCGCGGCAGGTAGGACTTCATCCTTCACAGATTTCCCGGGCGCTAAGTGCGGGTAGTATCACAGAGATCGGGAACCGGCTCGCCCGCCGAATCGAGGAGAAGACCGGGAAACCCGAGGGGTGGATGGACGACGTCCATCTATTTTCCGAGGGGTTCAGCCAGAAGCTAAGCTCGGCGAAGGGTAAGGCAATCGTGGTGTCTCCGTTCGGCCATAAGATGGTGGCCGTGGTCAGTTACGAGCTCGCCGCCGAGTGGATCAGCTCACGGCGTCCTTATCCTATTACCGACAGGACGCAGGTGGAGTGGGTTCGGCTCGAGCAGGCGAGCGATCGGGCCATTGGTGTCGTGGTAGATGAAGAGGACATGATGGATGCCATCGGGCCAGGCGATCATGTCTTCCTGGACCCGGAACTCGATCCTCAACCTGGAGATTACGTGCTCGCAAAGCTAGACGACGAAAAGAAGGTGGTTTTCAGAAAGTACCGCCCACGGCAGCGCGACCGGGCGGGGGCGCTGGTCGTCGAGTTCGCGCCGCTCAACGAAGACTACCCCACTTACGTGATCGACTCAAAACATTCCGGCCGCATCCTCGGCGTCATGGTCGAGCACCGCAAGTACCGCCGGAGAAATGTAGCAAGACCATCCGTCCCGGAGCCGAAGACCGGCCGCGGCTCGGGGGATTAACGACTGATCGTCAGGCAGGCAGCGAAGGGCGTCGCGACGTCAAGGAACGAGGCCCGTCCTTGGACAACTTATGCCTTACAGTGCGCGAGAGGACCAGCGAACGGCCCGGTAACCCATCCTCGGGTGTGCCAGCGGATCGAAAACGGTTAAGCCAGGGCCGTTATTACGGCGCCACTTGTATCGTCTTAATACTGGCCTGTTTGATCACTCCTCTCCTTGCACGAGGAGATCCTCTGCCAGCGCCCAAGGTATGCGTTCTGTATCCGGACGTAGGTGAACCCTACTCCAGGATCACCGAGGAGATCCTCAACGGGATCGCGGAGCGGGTAAGCGCATCCCAGCCCTGCACCTTAGCGTTACTCGAACAGGCGGACACGCACGCGGCAAAAGGCTGGTTATCCGGCCGCTCTCCCAAGGTTGTGATCACGCTCGGTCGGCTCGCTACGCGGGTGCTCGAAACCTCGGGTGCGAGGCTACCGTATGTGATCGGAGCCCTTGATATATCCCCGGATACGCGGCCGGAGGCTTCCGGGATCAGCCTCGCGGTGGATCCCGCCGTGATGTTCGATCACCTTAAGAAAATCGCACCCAGGATCAAGCGGGTATTCCTGGTGTTTGAGCCAGCGCACGATCGCTGGTTACTCGAACGTGCAAAAAAGGAAGCCTCAGCCCGCGGGTTGGAATTGCGTGCGGAGCCTGCGGCCAATGTACTGGATGGAGGGGAGCGCTATGGGCACTTCGTGCAAATCGCGGAGCCCCACACCGACGCGATTTGGCTGACACTGAACAACGCGATCATCGACGACCAGAATCTTGTGCCGTATTTGATTGAACAGGCCTGGTACCGAAAAATCATCATCGTCTCGAACACGCTCGAGCACGCCCGGTGGGGCGTATTGTTTTCGACCTACCCGGACAACCGCGCGCTCGGACACCGGCTCGCCGAGATGGCGCTGGAGCTTGCCGAACATCCCAAGCATCCGTTAGGCGTCGATCCCCTTCGAGATATCAAAATAGCGCCCAATACGAGGATCATGAATCATCTCGGCCTACCCGCGGGCTCCACCAATCATTTCGAGATTAGATACGACTAGGCGAGTTTAAAACGATGATGCCTGGCGGATCCGGACACCCTCGGTTTCAATCAACAAGCTTGCGCGGGATGCTACCGTACGTGCGAGTCGGCGGCATTGCCGTCGTCTCGCTCGCTGCGTTTCTCATCATGTCATGGCTGATGTACCGGGAATTCCGTCAACTTCTCATCGAACAAGGCGTACAACTCGCCGAGCAATTCGCGCATACGAGCCGGCCGGTTTTCGTGGTCAATAACCTCGATGCCATTCAGCAGACCGCCTCCGTTTTTCAAGGCTATCCGGACGTGCAGTATGTTGCGGTCATTGACCGCGATTTTCTCATTCGGTACGAGGATGGCGTGCCGAGCGGACCTGCACACGAGGCGTATCGGGGATCCTGGCCGGAGCACGGGACCCTCGCCGCCGAGGACGATCACCTCTGGCATTTCATCGCACCCATCGGAATAACAGACGCCGAGGCCAACTCCCCGTATGTCGAACGGACACGCCCCGGCGAGGTGGTCGGCTATGTGCTCCTCGATATCGACAAGCACAGGCTGCGTCGACTCGGGTTCGTACTCGTACCCATCAATGCAACGATTGGTGTGGTGCTTACATTTCTACTCATCTTCTGGGCGAAGAAAGAGACCTTGAGGGCCCATGCGGATGTACTTGAATCGGAGGTGCGAATTCGGACGCAGGATGCGCTTGCGGCGCGGGATGCGGCGCTGACGGCCGACCGGCACAAATCGGAATTCCTAGTGTAGCGCTTCGTAATTGATGGAACTATATGCCTTCCGGTCGATCTGATCTGGAGATCGAACGAGGAGGCGAGCATGCGAACAGCCAGTGTTATCGAGCTTACAGATGCACAACGGCAACGA
>JBOIDL010000169.1:0-8603 GCA_050740435.1 Gammaproteobacteria bacterium | reverse complement strand
AGCGGTGTGGCGCGCCCATGGCGGGTGAGCAGCGAGAGCTTGCCTGCCCATCGGGGTCAAAATCGGTCCAGTCCATCGCCACCACGATGCGCTTGCGCGGCCCGACCACATAGGGCACCCAATGTGCCAAGAGCGACCACACCTCCACACCGGCATTCGGGGTGTCGCAGAGATAACAGGCGCGACGGCGACGCCGGGCGTGGCCACGATTCCTGTCCTCTTAACAGGAATGTAACGCAGCCGCGCTAGATTGAAGAGTTGCCCCAGTTTGCGGCTGCGATGCGTATACTCCTGGTTCACAACTACTACGGCTCATCGGCGCCCAGCGGCGAGGACGCGGTCTTCCGCCAGGAGCGCGCGCTCCTCGAATCGGCGGGTCACGTGACCGCAGTGTTCGAGCGCCACAACGACGACTTTGCCGATGCTGGTCCGGCGCGGCTCGTCATGACGGGTCTCCAGTGCGGTTGGTCGTCGCGGACGAGCAGGGCTCGCTGTGGGCATTCGCAACGGGACTGCGCGTTTTTCGGGCGGCAAGCGCCGCGAATCAGCACTAGCAGCAGGTATTCGTCGAGCAGGGGTACTGCTATCCGAAAAGTGCTTCGCGACCGGATCGGCCGGCGGTTCGTCATACATTCGCAAAGCTGCGACCTTAGATTTGCACGGATAACCGCTGTTGACTACTGACGGCAAAGCCTGTGCGCGTACTTCTCGTTCACAATTTCTACCAGTCATCGGCGCCCAGCGGCGAGAATGGCGTGTACCTGCAGGAACGGGATTTGCTGCAGCGTGGTGGAATTGCGGTGTCCACGTTCGAGCGTCGCAACGACAGCATCGATGCCGGCAGCCTGACCGCGACCGCCCGCGTCGCCTGGCACGCATCGTGGTCGCGTGAAACCTATCGGGCGCTGTCCGTGCAACTGCGCAAGGAGCGTCCGCAGATCGCCCATTTTCACAACACCTTCCCTCTGATTTCACCGAGCGCCTACGCGGCGTGTCGGGATAGCGCAGTGCCGGTGGTGCAGACGCTGCACAACTATCGCCTCATCTGCCCCGGCGGTCTTCTCATGAGAAAGGGCCAGCCGTGTGAGGACTGCGTCGGCAGTCACCTTCTGCCGGCGCTCGCCCACCGCTGCTATCGCGATTCGGCGGCTGGCACCGCGGCGGTGGTCTGGATGTTGCTGCGTAACAAACGGCACGGGACTTATGCATCGCTCGTGGATCGGTACATAGCGCTGACGTCGTTCGCCGCGTCTCGACTGATCAGCGGGGGCCTGCCCGCCGATCGCATCGACGTCAAGCCGAACTTCCTCGCCGATGCGCCGGCCGTCGGCACTGGGCGCGGTGGGTACGCCTTGTACGTGGGCAGGCTTACCGCGGAGAAGGGGGTGCGTGTGCTCCTGCAGGCGTGGAGGACGCGGCGCGATCTGCTGCCGTTGAAGATAGTCGGAGACGGGGCGCTACGGAATGAGCTCGAGCAGTTCGCGCGCACCGAGGTGCTGCCTGTTGAGTTTCTCGGCATGCGTACACGTGCGCAGGTGCTCGAGCTCGTCCGCGACGCCGCGCTGCAGATCATTCCCTCGCAGTGGTACGAGGGCTTTCCGCTTGTTCTGGTGGAGGCATTGGCCTGCGGTACGCCGCTGGTCGCATCGCGAATCGGCAGCCTCGACGAACTGGTGGCGGACGGACGCACCGGTGTCAAGTTCGAGCCTGGCGATGCCGCCGGGCTCGCGGCGGCCGTGCGTCGCCTTTGCGCCGAGCCGATCGCGCTGGACCGCATGCGGCTCAGTGCGCGCGCCGAATTCGAATCGCGCTATGGCGCCGCGGAAAATCTCGACCAGCTTCTCGCCATCTACGACCGGGCAGCCAGCGATTGCCGCTCGGCGTCCCGGCGGCGGCTCGTGAATGAGTAAGACCTCGCAACTGCTCGGACTGGCGCTGGAAGTGCGCCCGCTCGGATCTCTGATCCGGGACGTCGACCTTGCGATCCAGGATCGCAGCGGACCGATCGTGTTCGCCTGCGCCAATCCGCACTCTCTGGTCGTGGCGCAGCGCGACCCGGCATTCCGCGAGGCGCTGGCCCGCGCAACCTTTCTGGTAGCTGACGGAGTCGGCCTGTCAATCGGCGCGCGTCTCGCCGGCCTGCCGGCCGGGCCGCGCATCACCGGAACCGATTTCTTCACTGCGGTGATGACGCGCCTGGAGGCCCGCGCCGGCCGCGTGTTTTTCTTCGGCTCGACCGATGCGGTGCTCGACCTCGTGCGGCAGCACCTGCGCAAGGAGTTTCCACGGGTGACGGTCTGCGGTGCGCTGTCGCCGCCGTTTCGCGCGCTGACCGCGCAGGAGAGCACCGCGTACTGCGCGCGCATGAACGCCGCGCAGCCCGACGTGCTCTGGGTTGGAATGACGGCTCCGAAGCAGGAGAAATGGGTGGAGCAGCATCGAGCCGCTCTGTGCGCACCGGTCATCGGATCGATCGGCGCGGTGTTCGACTACTACGCCGGCACGATACGCCGTGCTCCGGTCTGGGTGTGCCGTGCCGGATTCGAGTGGCTGTATCGTCTGATCGGTGAGCCGCGCCGGCTGTGGCAGCGCAATCTGTTGTCCACGCCGCATTTCATCGTCCTGGTCCTGCGCCAGCGCGTACTGCAAATTGGCCGGGGCGTCCCGCGATGATGCTTGAAGCCAATGCGCGCGCGGCGATGCAGCCTGTCTCGCCACGGCCACACCCGGCCTGAGCTCCTCACATGTGCGCCATCACCGGTTCATCGATACCGCCGGCTCGCGGCAGATCACCGGGCCGTCTTGCGTGAAATGCGCGATGCGCTGGCACATCGCGGGCCGGACGTGGTTCGATGCAGGCGCGCGCGTCGGGCTCGGACACCGGCGGCTCGCGATCGTCGATCTGAGCGAGGCCGGCAGCCAGCCAATGCACTCCACAAGCTCGCGATACGTGGTCGTGTTCAACGGCGAAATTTACAACTTTGGCGAATTGCGCGGGCAGCTCGCCGCGCTCGGCCACTGCTTTCGCGGCGAGTCCGATACCGAAGTCATGCTCGCCGCGATCGAGATCTGGGGCTTGCGCGAGGCCGTGACGCGATTCATCGGCATGTTCGCGTTCGCCCTGTGGGACCGGAACGAGCGCCGCCTGTCTCTGGTGCACGATCGCATCGGCAAGAAGCCGCTTTACTACAGCGCCGACGGGCGCACCCTGCTCTTCAGCTCCGAGCTCGGTGCGTTGCGGTACTTTCCCCATTTTGAGGGGCAGGTCGACACGCACTCCGTCGCCACGATGTTGCGCTACTCCTATATTCCGGCCCCGGCTTCAATATTCACCAATGTGCGCAAGCTTCCGGCCGGCAGCATCCTGAGCTGCGAAGTGCGCGACGCCGCGCTCGGCGCGATCTCGATCGAAAGATACTGGTCGCCAACGCAGGTCCAACGCGACGCGCGCTCGCGGCCGTTCTCGGGCTCATATCAGAAGGCGCTCGAGCAGCTCGGCGAGCTGGTTTTTGACGCCGCGAGGCGGCGGATGCGCGCCGTGGCGAAGATCCCGATGCTCGGGTCCGTCGCAGTGTTTGTGTACAGCGGCGCCCTGGCCCTGCGACCGCCGCCCGCCTGGCGCGGTGGTGGCTCACCTCACGAGAGACGAACAACTTCACTATGGCCTGGAAGCGACGAACCGCTCCTATCTCGTGGCGCTGATCGCGGATGTGACTGGTGCGGATTTGCCCCTGGTGCAGCGGCTCGTCGAAGAGATCGAGACCGACGAGCCGCTGAGGACTCACATACGCCGATGGGCCCGGGCCACAGCGCAGCAGACGGATCTGGCGCGGCGAATCGAATATGGCCGGCGGGTCGCCTGGTATGCCGCGGTCCGGGTGGTCAGGCCGCGCGTCGTGGTTGAAACCGGTGTCGACAAGGGACTGGGTTCCTGCGTGCTCGCCGCGCTGCTGCGCCATGCGGCGGAAGGGTTCCCCGGCCGGTATTACGGCACGGACATCAATCCCGCCGCCGGCGGACTGTTCTGCGGCGAATATGCGCGCACCGGCAGAATCCTCTATGGAGACTCGGTGCGCTCGCTGGCCCAGCTCGACGAGCCCATCGACTTCTTCATCAACGACAGTGATCACTCGGCGGACTACGAGGCGCTGGAAATACGAGACCGTAGCACCCAGGCTTTCCGAGCGCGCCGTGATTATTGGCGACAACGCGCACGTGACCGACCGGCTGCTCGACTTCGCCACGCGCACCGGCCGCAGTTTCCTATTCTTCCAGGAAAAGCCGCGGCGCCATTGGTATCCCGGTGGGGGTATCGGCATCGCGTTCGTACGCAGGGCAGTTCAATGAGGGCGGAAACTCCAAGGATGCGTGTCGAAACCGGCGAGGTGCTCAAGGCGGGTTGGGCAATCTGGGTGGGGGCCGCCGTCGTGGCGGTACCGGCGTTCCTCGAGGGGCTGCGGCAGATGTACTCGATCTGGATGGCCAGACGACCCGAGTACAGCCACGGCGTGCTGATTCCTTTCGTTGCCTTGTCTACCTCGAAGGCAACGCCATCGACCTTGGCTCCTACAAGCTCCAGGTTGCGGAGGCCTGCGACTGTAATATATGTTGCGAAAAGTATTCATGCTTAGTAGCTTAAGCCCAATTTATGCCGTTCGTGAAATTAGCTCGTCGCAGCATGCCCCATGTTTAACCCATGCCAGGAGTGTCGCCGACTAAGCGACTGACCAGGGGTAAAGGCAACCCAGGGTTATATCGTTGCGTGCGTGCGCGTCGGATCGGTGGGTTAAACGGGCGCGCTTAAAGCCTTTGCATACACTTCATGAATCGAGTTTTACGGAGATTCGAGGTAAGCATGACTGATTCAATGAAATCCAAGGTGGCGTTGATCACGGGTATCACCGGGCAGGACGGAGCTTATCTGGCCGAGTTTCTACTCCACAAAGGCTATACCGTTCATGGCATAAAGCGCCGCACATCGCTGTTCAACACCGACCGTATCGACCATCTCTATCAGGATCCGCACGTCGAAGAACGGCGTTTTATCCTGCATTATGGCGACATGACAGATTCCACCAGCCTCATCAGCATCGTTCAGCAGGTGCAACCTGATGAAGTCTACAACCTCGCAGCGCAGAGCCATGTTGCGGTATCATTCGAAGAGCCGGTGTATACGGCCAACGCCGACGCGCTCGGGGCGCTGCGGGTGCTCGAAGCGATCCGCATGCTCGGGTTGGAGAACAAGACGCGCTACTATCAGGCCTCGACCTCCGAGCTTTACGGCCTCGTAAGAGAGGTCCCGCAGAAGGAGACTACGCCGTTTTATCCGCGGAGTCCGTACGCCGTTGCTAAACTCTACGCTTATTGGATCACCGTCAACTATCGTGAGGCGTACGGCATTTACGCCTGCAACGGGATCCTGTTTAACCACGAATCCCCCATTCGCGGCGAAACCTTTGTCACCCGGAAGATTACGCGCGCACTTGCGCGCATCAAGTTAGGTCTCCAGGATTGCCTCCACCTTGGCAACCTAGAAGCCCGGCGCGACTGGGGCCATGCCCAGGACTATGTGGAAGCCCAGTGGCTAATGTTGCAGCGAGACCTGCCTGAAGACTTCGTGATCGCCACAGGTGAGCAGCACAGCGTTCGTGATTTCGTGAGCTCTGCAGCGGCCGAGCTTGGTATTACCATTCGCTGGGACGGCCGTGGGGTCAACGAGAAAGGATATTACGGAAACGGTAAGTGTATCGTGGCGGTCGATGCACGCTATTTCCGCCCGACGGAAGTGGCAACGCTGCTCGGCGACGCCACCAAAGCTAAGGAAAAGCTCGGTTGGCGGCCCAAGGTAAACTTCCGCGAGCTTGTCCAGGAGATGGTGCGTGAAGATCTGAAGAGCGCTGAGCGCGACGAATTGGTCAAGCGCCACGGGTATTCGGCCTACGATTATAACGAGTGATGTCCCGGACTAAGGGCGGGGGTAGAGACGCCGCTAAATGACCACTCAGTTTCCAGCGCTCAGCACGCAGTCCAGGATTTTTGTTGCCGGCCATCGGGGACTAGTGGGCTCGGCAATCGTCAACGCGCTTAACCAGCATGGATATAAGAATCTAGTGCTTGCCTCTCGCACGGAACTGGACTTGAGAGATCAGGCGGCAGTGAAAAGTTTTTTCGATCGTGAGCGGCCTGAGTATGTGTTCTTGGCTGCGGCCAAGGTGGGGGGTATCCTCGCCAATAATACCTATCCAGCCGAATTCCTCTACGACAACCTTATGATCGAGGCCAACGTGGTTGATGCAGCGTACCGCGTTGGCGTTCAGAAGCTGTTATTCCTAGGGAGCACCTGCATCTATCCCAAGCTGTCCCCACAGCCGCTCAACGAGGACTATCTCCTCACGGGCCCTTTGGAGCCGACTAACGAATGGTATGCGGTCGCTAAGATCGCGGGGATCAAGCTCTGTCAGGCCTACTATCGCCAATATGGATGCCGGTTTATATCAGCGATGCCGACTAACCTCTATGGACCGGGCGATAACTTCGATTTGAAGACCTCCCACGTGTTGCCGGCTTTAATCCGAAAGTTCCACGAAGCCAGGGTATCAGGAGCGGCGCGGGTGGAAGTCTGGGGCACTGGAACGCCGCTTAGGGAATTCTGTCACGTGGATGATTGCGCCGAGGCCTGCCTTTATCTGATGGAGGTATACGAGAGTCCGGAAATCATCAATATAGGGCAAGGAAAGGATATCTCTATCCGTGACCTGGCGATGCTAATCAAACACATCATCGGATACACCGGTGATATATCGTTTGACCCATCAAAGCCCGACGGGACGCCGCGTAAGCTTGTGGATGCCTCTAGAATCTCCGCGTTGGGTTGGAAACCAAGAATTTCCCTTGATGCGGGGATCCGTGTGACTTATGAATGGTACCTTTCGGAATTGCGGTAATCGGGGGCGTGCTGTGCGTGATGTTATACGCGATTTCTTCATCAGATCTTCATGACTCGGTAATATCGCCCTCTTAGCCTAGGAAGTGCGATAGGCGTGCGGCGCAACTCTTTGCTGGCTTTACTCGGGTTTAGCATTCCGCCACGACAGCGGCTCCGCAATCGCCCTTAGGATCGCTTGCTAGAAAGCATGTCTTCGAACCATAACCAAGAGGGGAATCCATCTATGAAGATCATGATTACCACAGTAAGAACGTGGTTGACAGCCGCGGGGGTGCTGCTGCTGGGCGGCTTTGCGGCACCGTCATTCGCGTATTCGGTCGTGCCGGATTTCAACGTCTCCGACCCCGATGTTCCTGACGCGGGATTTCCGCACGTGGAGAATTCTAGCGTGAAGGTGACATTGAAAAGAAACGGTGCTGCGGGATGGAAGCTGACGGCGGCCAACAATGCGAGCAGCACCTTCAAGGTGCAGGTCAACCCGGCGACGGCTCACAACGTCACGGGCAGCAAGAGCTTCCAATTGACCTCGTTATTCAACAACGCGTTCAATTTCACCACCGGGAGCGTGCTCATCAAAGGCATGGTCCCGGGGCTGGGGATCAATAGCTCTCAGACGCTATGGTCGGCGTCGCTGAGCGACTTCGGGTTCGACTTCAATCCGAACGACGGCAGCCCCGTGTCCCTCGGTTGGAAAACCAATGGGCCGACCGGGAAGCTGAAAGACCTGTATGATCCGTTAGGGATCGCGGAGAGTGTCTACCTCTACGCCTTCAACCCATCCAGCTTCGCCTTTGGCCGCTCGCTCAGCATCAATGCCAAGGCGATCACCACGGTTCCCATTCCGGCGGCCGGTTGGTTGCTGGGCTCTGCGCTGGTGAGCCTGGCGGGTGTGATGAGGCGGAGAGCCTCCGCCTTCGCATAGTATTCAGCCTAATAGTCCCACATCTACACAACGAGCCTAACCGCTCAGTAGCGAAACGCACCGGCCCGTTGCCGGTGCTACCGCCTATCCCGCGTAGGGATAACCCCGGGAACCTCCTCCCGGGGTTTTTTTAGAGCAGCGTGCCAGGGGCTTATGGTGACGCGATGCCGTTGCATCGGCCGCGGCAATAGGGTGGCCATGGCGGCGGGCGATATAGCGCGGCGCAAATACTGCGTCCTTGGCGCGCCAGCGCGAAGCGTCGTAGCAGCAACAGGACGTTGCCGATCAATCCAGGAATGGACGCTTCAGAGCAGGCCCTGGCCCTGGCTTTCGAATTTCTTGCGCTGATGGGCTTATAGTGGGCCGGCCTTGCGCTTAGGCGCGCCAAAAAAGAGCCCGGCAAAAGCAGAGCCCAGGAGATAAACCGCACCAGGCAGCGGCACAGTGGTGAGGGCCGTGGCATTGGCGCTCCATCGACGAAAATCATCATCAAATCCCGGAAACCGTCGGCTCAGGGAGAAATAGAGGCTCTCGGGGCCACTTTGGAACTGAGAAGCCCAACCACTAGCGTTGGCGGTTTCAAAGCCGAGCAGGTTGTTGCTCGAATTGACCCTAACGTTGCAAAAAAATCCGGTTGTTCGGCGGCTCACGCGGCTTTCAAAGCCGCCAGGTAATGCAACAACTCCTCCTGGACCGCTTGATTGGCTGACATACTGAGGGTGAGTTGTCCTTGCG
>JBOIDL010000168.1:0-8673 GCA_050740435.1 Gammaproteobacteria bacterium | reverse complement strand
ATCGGGTGTACTGCCGACCGCGACCTTCATTGCATCGACTTCGAACAACGGTTGTATCTCCCGGTTCATGGTCTTCACCTTTCTACACTAAATTCACAAAGAAAGGTGTCTCACGTTATGTTGACACAGGGGGAGCGGGAGGAAGGGTGATCAGGAAAAGGCGCTACGACGATAATGGGGGATAACGGTTTCAGGCATATGGAGATGTGGGGGTTTATCAGAGCACCTTACAGATTCGGCGATGCACCCTTCGTTGCAGTCCTGCTCTAGGAAGCGTAGCATTTCCGTCTGGGTAGCAGACACACACGAAGTCAAAGATAAGAGGTGCGAAGATGAAGTCAATAACGCTTGTTGGTGGCCTCGGGACGCTTCTCGCCGTATCAGCCGCCGCATACGGCGACGGCGCGTTTGTTTTTACGGCGAATCTGGGTGGCGCGCAAGAGGTTGTCGGCCCACCGTTCCTTGCTCCCCAGCCCGGTATAGACAGCGAGACCGCTGGGCGACTTCGTATTCGGTTTGATCGTGCCCTTACTAGGGCACAATTTCGCCTCAGGTTAGACCAAGGCGTGGATATCACACAAGCACACCTGCACTGTGCACCGGCCGGTGTGAATGGGCCAATCGCGGTCTTTCTCTTCGATTTAGTGCCCGACCCTGGCGTGGATGTGAATGGACTCCTGTCCGAGGGCGAGGTGACGAATGACGCCTTTCAGGAAGGAGTCGATTGTAACGCAACGTGTGGTAAAACCGTCAATAATATTGCTTCCCTGCAGGCTGCGATACTCGACGGATGCATCTACGCCAACGTGCATTCGGTCGTGAATCGTGGCGGAGAGGTCCGCGGTCAGGTGCTCCACAAGGACGATTAAATTAGAGCCGCGGGCCGCCCAGGCAACTCTAGGTTCATGCTTGTCTTTTACTCGCGCGACCGCGGACCGATACACCTTCAGAATGGCGGATATCCAATCTCCCCACTCGGTCCGCTCGTAGCTCAGGCGATCGCCGAGGACTTCAGTACGGCGAAAACTGGCAAACCCATTCCGTATCACCGCTACTACCATAAGATTCTGACACGGCAGGGGAAGCTCTCCGAGGATATCGATCCCGCGACAGGCGAGCTCTGGGGCAGCTCTCCACAGACTTACTCGATGGTCGGCCTCATCGTCAAGACTTGGGAGGAAGCCTTTTGGCGAAACTGGTGATCGTCTCGAACCGGGTGATCCTACCGCGCGAGCGCAGCGCCCGCGCCGGTGGGCTCGCGCTGGGCGTGGGGTATGCCTTGCGCCGTTATGGCGGCTTGTGGTTTGGATGGAGTGGCGAGGTAGCTGAGGAGACCTCAACAGCGCCGCAGATCGTGTCTTCAGCAAATGTTACCTATGCGACAATCAATCTGGGCCACGATGATCATGTGCATTACTACAGCGGATTTTCCAACACCACGCTGTGGCCACTGTTTCATTACCGCCTTGGGATATTGGAGTTCCGCCGCAAGGACTTTGAGGGCTATCTGCGGGTCAACAACACTCTCGCACAGGCGCTCGCACCGCTCGTGCAGGCCGATGATCTGGTCTGGGTGCATGACTATCATCTCATCCCCTTCGGCAATGCGCTGCGTCAGTTGCGACTCAGGAACCGCATTGGTTTCTTCTTTCACACGCCGTTCTCCGCGGCCTCCGTGCTAGAGCTCCTGCCCTGCCACGAAACGCTGGTGGAGGCACTCTGCACGTATGACCTAGTCGGTTTTCAGACGCACGAAGACCTACACGCCTTCCAGTATTACATCGTCAACAAGGCTGAGGGGAAACTCTTAGCCGATGGTCGCTTCACGGCCTTTGGGCGCAACTCACGCGCCGCGGTTTTCCCGATTGGCATCGATACGAATCGATTCGCTCGCATGGCCGCCAGCGCAGCCAGCTCCCGCGAGACACGGCGTTTGCAACAGAGCCTAGCGGGTCGACAGTTGATCATTGGTGTCGACCGCCTCGACCACAGCAAGGGTCTGCCGAACCGGTTCACGGCCTACGAAAGGCTGCTCGCCAACTGGCCGGAACATCGCACCCACGTCACGCTGCTGCAGATCGCCCCGCGCTCGCGGACCGACGTCGCGCAATACCGCCAACTGGGTCAGCAGATCGAGCAGACCGCAGGACGCATCAATGGCACCTACGCGGAATTCGATTGGGCACCCATTCGCTATCTCAACAAGACCTTGTCGCAAAAGATGCTCGCGGGCTTCTATCGTTTGAGCCAAGTCGGGCTTGTGACGCCCTTGCGCGACGGCATGAACCTCGTCGCCAAGGAATATGTCGCGGCACAAGACCCCGAGGATCCAGGCGTACTGATTCTCTCCTGCTTCGCCGGCGCAGCGCGGGAGCTGGACGGCGCGCTCATCGTGAACCCATTTGACATCGACCAGATCACGGAGGCCTTGCACCAAAGCCTGTTGATGCCGCTGGCCGAACGTCGGGCACGGTGGGAATCGATGATCGCTCCCATCCGTACTCAAACGATCCGCACCTGGTGCGAGAGGTTCATAAGCTCCTTGCGCAATAGCCCGCGCGCGAACTGCCGCGGCGAAGCGGAAAGGCGGTAAAAGCCTAAGGACGTCCACTTCGCCGAGAGGCGGGTGACGCGTCTGCGGCGTGAGAACCGCAGCTCAAAATCGAACGGGAGATTTTGTCAAAAAGCCGCGGCCTGCCGATACTGCCATGGTCGTACCTCGGTAACGTCGTGACATGTCACAATTTGCTCTAGGGAACCTCTCCAAAAGTCCACGATCTGATCGGTAGGTGAGAGCGCATACAGACGAGGCTGATGAATGAGCAAGCAAGTGACACTGGGCAGGGGTTTCGAGAAGTACAGCAAGACGACGCATCGGGAGAAGTTTCTAACGGAGATGGACCGCATCGTGCCGTAGGGAGAGCTGTGCGCACTGATAGCGCCAGTGTATCCGACGCCCGTGACGGTCGCCCGCCGAAAGAGCTGGAGATGATGCTGCGGGTGTACTTTCTGCAGCAGGAGAAATAGGTCGGGTAGACCTGGGTAGCGGCCCACCCAGGTCTACCCGACCGGAAGCTCCTCACCTACAACATGATGCGCTATCTCCAACTGGAGAAGCACCAGGCGGGGAAGTCGATCGCCGATGCAACCTGAGGCACGAAATGGGGCGCAACGATCAAGGGCATCCAGGCATAAACCGGCCCGGGTAAACCCTTAACCATTCTTCGCTTACTCAATGTCAGCGGATATCAGCTGAGGCGACCGAATAAACCAATTAATCGACGTGCCCATCTATGAGCCCAACGGCAAGCTTTCCATTTAGGAGGGTTACCGAATTGCCTTCGGCAATTTCTGAAGTCGCTAACTTTGGATAGTTAGGCTCATAGACCGCCAAACGACTGTAGTGCGGAAGCAGCTAGCCATGCACTGAGATGCCAGTGTAGCCTAGATGCATGGAATTTCGCGCGCGCCTGGTTCACTGTTTAATTGAGCTCGCTGCATTGGGTTGGACGTTTTTCCCAGGTCCACCCGGATCGAGTGGGCGCCCTCTGCGCTTACAGCGGGTGTTGCTTCTGCGCGATGGCGAGTTCCTTTTCGTCAGTGAGATCGAGCCGCAGGGGCGTGATCGAGATGTAGCCGCGCTCGAGCGCCCAGCGATCGCTGCCCTCGTCGGTCTCCTTGACCGGGATGACGGTGAACCAGAAATGCTTGCGACCCATGGGGTCCTGCCCCGCCACCACCTTGCCGTCGTAGAAGCGGACCGATTGTCGCGTCCACAGGATGCCGCTCGGTTTCGTGGCCGGGAAATTGACGTTCACCAGCGACAGGACGGTTTCCTCCAGCAGCAACTTGAGCACCTGCCTGATGTGAGGCTTCAGGGCCTCGAAGTCCGGCTCGTCCTCGAGAACCGGTATGCTCATCGCGATGCCGCGCATACCCATGAGCGCCGCCTGCTTCGCTGCGGCGAGCGTGCCCGAGTGCCAGATGCCGTTGCCGATGTTGGGGCCGAGATTGATTCCGGCAAGCACGACATCCACGTTCTCCCACTGGAAAGCGCCGAGCGCAACGCAGTCCGCCGGCGTCCCGTCGACGCGGTAGGCCTGTACTTTCATGTGCTTCGTGCGCTTGTAGGAGAGCGGGCGCCCGGAGGTGATGGAGTGGCCCACGGACGATCTTTCCATGTCCGGGGCCACGACGCGCACCTCGCCGAACTCGATCGCGACCTCGGCGAGCGCCGCGATGCCGGGGCTGTATATGCCGTCGTCGTTGGAGATCAGCAGGCGCATGACGGTTTTTTCACGGCCATTTTTATTAGTGCCCGAAACGGGCCCGAGGTTCCAGATCCATGCGCGTGACACTCATACACAATCCGGACGCCGGGGACGAGAAACAACCGACCGCCGGGCAGATCGCGGCACTAATGAAAGAGGCCGGCTACAAGGTCCGCTACCAGTCCACCAAGGAGAATGGCTGGCAGAAGGCGCTCAAGCAATCGGCCGACCTCGTCGCCGTGGCGGGCGGCGACGGCACCGTGGGCAAGGTCGCGAGGCGTCTCATCGGGAGCGGCGTGCCTATCGCAGTGCTGCCCCTGGGCACCGCGAACAACGTCTCGAAGACGCTCGGCATCGCGGACCTGCCGATAACGCAGCTCATACCAGCCTGGCAGTCTGCGCGCCGGCTCAAGTTCGATGCCGGCATCGCGACCGGGCCCTGGGGCGAACGGTACTTCGTCGAGGGCATCGGCACCGGGCTGCTGACGTGCTCCATACCGGAATTGCAGGACAACAAGACGATCGATCAGTTGAAAGACACCGGGATCAGGATCACCTACGCGCAGCAGATCTTCCGGGAGCAGCTTGCCGATTGCGCGGTGGTCGAAATCGAGGCCGCGCTGGACGGCGCGGATATCTCCGGACGCTACTTGCTGTTCGAAGTGCTCAATATGGCGTACATCGGGCCCAATCTGTTCCTGGCCCCGGATATCGTGCGCAACGACGGCGAGCTCGACGTCGTGCTGCTCGCCGAGAAGCACCGCGAGCTACTGCACGATCACATCAAGGACTGGCAGGAGGGCAAACCGTGGCCGCCCGACTTCGGGGCACGCCGCGGCAAGCGCCTGAAGATCAAATGGACCGGATTCGCCGTCCATATCGACGACAAGCTGTGGCCGTCGAAGGAAAAGAAAAAGCCGAAGCCACCCGCGACGATAGACATCAAGGTCGAGCCCAGGGCGATCGAATTCCTTGTCCCGAAGGAAGTGGACGAGGAGAAGAAGCTGGCGAAGGAGAACCGCGAGAAGGGCAGGAAGAAGGCCGGCAAAAGCCGCAAAAAGTGACAGTACGGGTGACGTATTCACCTCCCTGACGTAATTGTGGTTCAAGTTCAAAAGTAGAACGGGGAACGACGGGCCGGAAGCTCACGGCCCTTGCGCGTGACTACGCCGTCATCGGTCACGAGCCCTTCCCGAAGGCAGGTGTATTGTAGAATACTTCGCGGGGTGTGCCTTCGGGGAAATATACAGTCCCGTCGCCGTAATGATGGGCCAGTAGGTAGCCGTCATTGAAATAAAACGACGCAATCCGCGCTTCGGTTGCCGAAAGATCGCCGAGCAGATTGCGCATACCTTCAGTATCGGCGATGTCGCGGGCGATGGTCACGGTCCTGAGATCAGGATTCACCAGGCAGCTCCAGGCCCTTCTCGATGCTCTCGATTCGCCGTTCGATATCCGCGAACCGGTTATGCCCGCTATAGACTGTCAGCCCGGCAACCTGCTGGCCTAGCGCGCTGATCTCGACACGTATCGCCGCCTCGCCGTCGGTGAGCCTGGTTTCTTGCCGTGCGAAGCTCTCGCGCAACTCGGCGATATCGGCGCGAATCGCCCGCAACTGCTCGATCACCAGGTTCTCGGTCTTTGTCATCGCTTACCTCCTTTCATCGCCCGTGGGGGAGACGCTGGTTTAGGATCGCGCCACACGCTCGGCCTGGTCTTGAGGCATGGCACGCGCCTCCGGGCGCGGTTTGTCCTTCGCCACGAGAAATCCATTGCACCAACCGCACCGCCAAAGCCTCTTCGTGTCGAGGTAGGGCACCCATTCGTGAGCCGGTGGGGCCTTTATGTATCGGCCAGGTCTTCGGTCTCAGTTTTGTATGGAGTCAGCCGATCAGGATTCACTGTAGGTCCTCCAGGGTTTTCGCGTCCGCTTCGATCTGGTCGGCCCGCACCTCGGTGCAGAGATCGTCATATTTACCCGGCCCGAGTGCCATTGCCGATCGCCCTTGGGGGTCAAGGCCCGTTGGCCATACTTGGATCCTGTGTGTCGCGAATTGCTAATTGTAGGATAAATTTGACGCTAATCGCAGTCTTGCCTGTGTGTGGCAAATTGCTAAATTTAGGGAACATCTATGACGCTCTGGCAACGGCAAGTCTCATCTATCGTTCTTTTGCAACTATGGTTCGTAAGAATCCATTCTCGAGCTGGCCCTTCCACAGCGGAAACAAGGCGAGGTCTGCCACATCGAGAGCTACGGCACCACGGTATCGTCAGTATTGGATTGATAGGGGATATCCGGTCTCGTGTTCGGCACCGGCAGGGTACTTTCTCGAGTGGTGCTTTCCCGCGGCATCTCAGAGCTACGCAGATTGCTTTCCTTCAACTCGTCGCATCCGGCAAGGATCATAAATGCAAGCAAAAAGCCCGGTATGGGCCTTCGATTCATCTTCATGTTTCCTCCTATTCGCATCGCTTGGAATGATTGTCCGACCCATTCCGGCCCAGCAGAGCACTCGTATCGTCACGGTCCAAGGGGAGCGCCGTTATCTATGGCGTGCTGTTGACAAGACGATAACATCATCGACATTCTGGTTCAGAAACGTAAAGACAAACAAGCCGTGAAGCGGATCTTTCCTAAGATGTTGAAGCGCCAGGGTCGATCGCCAAGGTTGATGGTGACCGACAAGCTGAAGAGCCACGCTGCGGCGAGGAGAGAGGTCATGCCATCGACTGTGCACTGCCAAGATCGCTACGCCAATAACCGAGCGGAAGCCTCACACCGACATACGCCACCAACACGAGAGGCAGATGAGGCGATTCAAATCACCCGGACAAGCGCAACGATTCCTGTCTGTTCACAGCCGAGTCCACAACCTATTTCGCGTCGGCCGTCATCTTTTAAGGGCATGTCATTGCCGCCTGTTCCCTGAGCGCTCGTTTTCGACTTGACAAGAGGTGACTTGCGCCTGCTGAATCGGTAGCTGAACCTGAACCGCAGCCGAAAATAAGCTACGTTCTATAACTTGTCAAAGCCTTGCGGCAACCCATGCTCGGGTTCCGCTGCTTCATGGCTACCACAGCCGCGGTGATTTCCTTGGAAGGGACCTTTGGGGCCAGGGCGGCTGTGCCGTCGCGGTGAGAAAAGCAGACGGTATTTGAGCCTAACGAGGGCTTGATGGAATCGCAGGCAGGTTTTGATCTTATCGATTGCATGCTTGATCCAGTCGAGGACCCTGGAGATCGGGTTGCTCTCGCGCTCGCCGCGCATGGCTTTGGTTCCGCATCCGCGAACAACCCCGCGGAATCAACGATGGCGAGATCCGCCAGAACACTGCGAGCGAAGGCGCGGGTCGCAGGGAAACGGGCGGTTTCGATGCGGTATTCGAGATCACCTGGCGCGCCAACCGCATCCCAATAGAGGCGCCAGCGCTGCACGTTGCCAATGCCGGCTTGGTGTTCCATGACACCAATGTCGACCTCCCCCCGCTGCGGGATCTTCAAATCATTTTTCGCCCAGCGAGCCCACAATTTCATGTTGCGGCTTGGGTCGAGCAGGTAGTCGGTGATACTCGATGGACCGTTTGGCTCGATCAACTTCCACTTCCCATTGAGTCCCTCGAATGTCTTAGGCAAGAACTGGAAGAGCCCGAGCGCCCCCACCGAAGAGATGGCCCGGGCATAGAATCGACTCTCATTGCGCATCACGGCGTACATCAAGCTGCGCGAGAGATCGCGGGAGCCGTCGATCGCCCAGGAGGCGTCTTTCAGCAGCTTGCCGTAGATCACAGGGTAGGCCGTCGCCAGGTAGTGCGGGTCCTTCGAGAGCAGCGGTCTCACCTGTTCGGAGTCGTCAGTCGTCATCCCGATGGCCAGCGGCCAATCGCCGATCTTATGGCCGAGGACTCCTGTCAGTTTGAGATCGTTTTCCGCCGAAGGCTCCTTGTCTTTGGCGGCTAGGGCATCCTGGCGCAGCGCTAATAAGAGTCCGACGGCAGGCAGCCGCTTGTCGGCGTCGAGCTCGGACAAGGGAACGCTGTCCAAACGCCGGTTGAAGGTATTCTCGATACCCAGCAATTGGCCGTACAGGCCCACCGTTACAGCCTCGCGCAGGCGATCGGCGTACGGCGATTTAGCCGTCAAGTCTTTGTCCACACTGCTTTGCTGCCAGGCGTCCCTCAGTTCCGTTCGGGTCTTCGAGCCGGGCAGGGGGAGATCCGTGCGGCTCGCAGCTTTGCCGTCGTTGAGGTGCATTCGCGCGCGGATGCCGTAGTAAGTGTATATATGGACTCCACCCGGTTTGCAAGGAGAGAAACGCCGATGGCTGTAAGGAAAGACTGCGTGTATATATCCGGCCTTTTGTTGAGCGTGGTGTCCGCTCTGGCCATGATGGGATCTGCGCGT
>JBOIDL010000167.1:0-8680 GCA_050740435.1 Gammaproteobacteria bacterium | reverse complement strand
GGTCGAGACGACCTTGAGAATCGCCGCGTGGTCAATCCTTTTGCCGTTGGGATTGGCCAATTTGGGGTACTTGATTTCCTGCACCTCGACCTGGCCCGGCCCTAAATAAACGACTCCACGATTCTCTGCCATTGCTGTCTCCTCCCGGATAAATGGGTTGTGATGATGGGACTGTTTCGCTGGTCAGGATTAGGGATTTTAAAAAGCCCTTTTTCTCGAAAGAGAAAGTACCGATGAACCTGTGGGATGTCAAACACGCGAATCCTCGGTCACAAGTGGGGAATTTTTCGGCCGTTGCATTCTCGGCGCGCCAAGCAGGCAACATCCATGTGCCTGGCTTTCATCGGCCTGAGCTTCCAAAATTTCGGGTACCTTTGGCCCAGTGAAGAGCCCGAAAACTCCCCGATGACGAATCCAGGACGAGCCTGTTTGACAACTCACAAACCCAGCAGTAATTTTCTTGTCGACGAAAAAGAGCGTTTAAAATACCGTATTGTGATACACCCCTTTTCTGTTAGAACCAAGAGCGGAGTGCAAGGGATGAATAAGCCACTGATGGATGTATTGGCGGAGGGTCACTATGCCGCCAATTTGGATGCCACACCGGGCGAGAGCTATGACACAAAATTCGAGTCCCTCGTGCGGGAGATGCTGCTCCACCTAGGCGAAGACCCAAACCGCGAAGGCCTTGACCGTACGCCTCAACGCGTAGCCAAGGCGATGAACTTCCTTACCAGCGGCTACCGCATGTCAGCCACCGAGGTTGTCAAGGACTCCCTGTTTTCCGAAGACTGCGATGATATGATCGTGGTCAAGGATATCGAGTTCTATTCCCTCTGCGAACATCATATGCTCCCCTTTGCAGGCAGGGCTCATGTCGGTTATCTTCCTAATGGGCAAGTGATCGGCCTCTCGAAGATTGCTCGCGTCATTGATGTGTTCGCGCGTCGCCTGCAGCTCCAGGAACGGCTCACTAGCCAGGTCGCCATGACGCTAATGGGGGTGCTCAAAGCAACAGGCGTGGGCGTGGTGATGGAAGCCAGTCACTTTTGCATGGTCATGCGGGGGGTGCAAAAACAAAACAGCCTAACGGTAACGAGCGCGATGCTTGGCAAATTCCGGGAAGATACCCGAACCCGCGCTGAATTCTTAGAGTTGATAAGGCACTCATGACTTTCCTCCTTAACCGCTATCCTTACTATCAGTATCGGCGGGGTTTTCGGCTTCCGGGAAGACCCGGTTATGGCAAATCCCGGCGGAACGCGGTAAGAAACACCTAGGGAATTAGCGGACGAGGGGACGAGATGGTTGACGGTTGGATCGACATTTCGGTGCCGCTAAAGAGCGGCATGGTCCACTGGCCGGGGGATCCGGAGGTGCGCATCGAGCGAGTGCTGGCCATCGAGAGAGGCGACAAATGCAACGTGTCCTCGGTCGTGATGGGCTCGCACACCGGGACCCACATGGACCCGCCGTTCCACTACCTCCGAGACGGCGCGAGCCTCGACACGATGCCGTTTGAGGCGGCGATCGGCCCCACGCGCGTGATCGCGATCGAAGACTCGGAATCGGTGAAGCCCGGCGAACTGGCCGGGCATGACGTCGGACCCGGCGAGCGGATCCTGCTAAAGACGCGGAACTCTCCGCGCGTCTGGCAGACGGACGAATTCGTCGAAGATTTCGTCTACATCTCGCTTGCGGCTGCTCAGTACCTCGCGGAGCGGCGCGTTCAGACCGTTGGCGTCGACTATCTGTCGGTCGGCGGATACCGAGCCGATGGCGACGCCATCCATCACGCGCTGCTGGAGGCGGGGATCTGGGTTATCGAGGGTCTGAACCTGGCGGACGTTGAGCCCGGACTCTACGAGCTGGTGTGTATGCCTCTCAGGATTTTGCACGCCGACGGGGCACCCGCCCGCGCTGCGCTTCGACCGCGATTGGCAGGTGACCGCTAGCGCGCCAACCAACCGAAGGAGCATTGAGAATGAAAACAGCCACCCGAGAGTTTGGAATCGTTGGCCTGGGCCGGATGGGTGGAGGCCTCGCTCTGCAAGCGTTGGAGAAGAACATCCGCGTGGTCGGCTTCGACACGCACGGCGCCTCTACCGAGCTTACCGGCGCCGGGATGGTCGAGGTCCCAGGGCTCGATGGGTTCCGAGGTCAGCTCGCCCCGCCGCGGGCGGTGTTCCTCTATGTGCCCGCTGGCCCGGTGGTCGATTCCGTGCTCAACGATCTCGCCGCGTCTCTGGAGGCCGGCGATGTGATCGCGGACGCCGGCAACTCATACTGGGGCGATTCCATTCGCCGCCACGGGCGCCTCGCGCAGCTGGGCATTGATCTGGTGGATCTGGGCACCAGCGGCGGCATCGAGGGGGCGCGCAACGGGGCGTGCTTCATGGCCGGCGGCGACCCTGAGGCGGTGGCGAGGATTGAGCCGATCCTCGTTGCGTTGGCCGTCGAGGGCGGCTACGTCAATGCGGGCCCTCCCGGGGCGGGCCACTTCACGAAGCTGGTCCACAACGGCATCGAATTCGGAATGCTGCAGGCTATCGGAGAGGGCGTGGACCTGTTGGAGCGGTATCACGACGAGTTGGATGTCGTCGAGGTGCTGCGCTGCTGGCGAAACGGCTCGGTTATCCGCTCCTGGCTAATCGACTTGATGGAATGCGCCTACCGGGCCGAGGGTGGCCTGGAAAAGATTCCAGGCTACGTGGAGGACACCGGCGAGGTGAGTTGGCTGCTGGGCGACGCTCTGCGAATGGAAGTGCCAGTGCCGGTCATCGCGCAGTCGATCATGCAGCTCTTCGCCTCGCGGGATGAGCGAAAGAATTGGGCGAGGTCGATCGCAATGATGCGCCGTGGCTTCGGCGGCCACCCGTTCGGTCCTCATGAGGCTGAGCAGCGTGAGCGTCGCGAAGGGCGGGTGGGCGACATCTACCGCGACGACATCGGCGGCGAGCCTTGAGCAACTCTGGTTGATGGCGTCGGCGTTCACTTCAACCTTCCGCTCACCGCCGGTCACGAACCGAGAGATAATCAAGGTCTAGGAGACACCGTGCCGATCAAGGTCAGCGTTGGTCCGCCCGTCCTGACCATCAACCAGGGCAGCACGTTCATGGTGACCGACCTCAACGGCGGGATTCAGCCCGACAGCGAGCAGGGCGTTTTCGCAGCCGACACGCGCTTCGTCAGTCACTGGGCGATCTATGCGAACGGCGAGCCGTGGGATCGCCTAACCTCCAGCCCGACGAGCTACTACGGAGAGCGCATCCATCTCATCAACAAGGCGTTCGCAACCGAGGACGGGATGGTTCCGGAGGGCACGGTCGAGCTCACGATCGGCCGGTCGGTGGGCGAGGGCATCCATGAGGACCTTGACCTCACGAATTTCAGCCTCGCGCGAGTCCGCTTTGTGCTCGAGATCGCGGTGCGCTCCGATTTCGCAGACCTGTTTGAGGTGAAGTCACACAGGCTCATCCGTCGCGGGCAGACCGCGACGACGTGGGACGAGCGGACCGGCCAGATGTCCACGACCTACAGCAACGGCGACTTCAAACGCGAGTTCATCTACCGGCCGTACCACAGCGGCTCGCCCGCGCGGTACGCGAATGGCCGGATGAGCTTCGAGATCGATCTGGCGCCGGGGGGCTCCTGGCATACCTGCTGCGACTACATCCTCACCGATGGCTCGCACGTCTGCGTGCCGAAGCGGTCCTGCAACGCCGCCGCGGGCGGATCGCAGGACACGCCCGAGGACAGGCTCCAGAAACAGTGGGAAACGACCGCAACCAGGATGTCGACCGCAAACGAAGACGTGTATCGGCTCTATAGGCAGTCAGTCGAGGACATGGGGGCGCTCCGGATCTACGACCACGATTTCGCCGATGACTGGCTGCCCGCGGCGGGAGTGCCCTGGTTCGTCACGATCTTCGGCCGCGACAGCCTGATCGTGAGCTTGCAAAACATGATGGTCCACGCGGGGTTCTGTCGCGGGGCGCTCAAGAAGCTATCCGAGCTCCAGGCGACCGAGATGGACGATTACCGAGACGCCGAGCCCGGGAAGATCCCGCACGAAATCCGCTTCGGCGAGCTCGCCTACTTCAAGAAGATTCCCCACACCCCGTACTACGGCACCGCGGACGCCACGCCGCTTTACCTCATCACGCTCCACGAGGCCTGGAGATGGCTCGGAGATGATGGGCTCCTCCGCGAGTATCGCGACGTGGCCGAGCGCTGCCTCGAGTGGACCGATCGCTACGGCGATCTCGACGGCGACGGCTTCCAGGAATACCAGACCCGCTCGACGCTAGGCTACGAAAACGTGGGTTGGAAAGACTCGGGCGACGCGGTGGTGTATCCCGACGGCAGTCAGGTCAAGCAGCCGAAGGCGCTGTGCGAGCTGCAGGGTTACGTGTTCGACGCCTGGCATCGCATGGCGGAAGTTTTCGAGGTGCTCGGTGAGCCGAATCGAGCACGCGAGCTTCGACGGAAAGCCACGGACCTTCAGCAGCGATTCGAGGACCGATTCTGGTGCGAGGAGGCCGGCTTTTATGCATTCGCACTCGACCCCAAAAAGGAGCCGGTCGCAACCATTGCTTCAAACGCCGGACATTGCCTCTGGAGCGGCATCGCCCGCCCCGATCGCGCAGCTCGGGTAGTGCAGCGGATGTTCGAGCCCGACATGTGGAGCGGATGGGGTATCCGAACGCTTTCGGCGAAGAACCCGGCCTACAACCCGTTCTCCTATCAGCTCGGCTCGATATGGCCGCACGATAACGGAATCATCGCCATGGGCTTCAAGCGGTACGGGTTCTCGGCGGAAGCCGCTCGGGTAGCGCGCGACATTTCGGAAGCCGCGAGCTACTTTGTGAGCCATCAGCTCCCCGAGCTGTATGCCGGCATTCCGCGTGAGTCGCGGAGCTTCCCGGTTCAGTACCGCGGGGCGAACGTCCCCCAGGCGTGGGCGGCGGGTTCGATCTTCCACCTGCTGCAAGCAATCCTCGGCATCCAGGCGGATGCACCGAAGGGCCACCTCTATCTCGACCCTGTCCTGCCGCGCTGGCTGCCGGACCTGACTCTCCGCGGCCTCGCCGTGGGCAGCACAAAGCTTGACCTGCACTTCTGGCGCGAGGCGGAGCAGACGCGATGGGAAATCGCGGCGCAGGAAGGCGCGATCGCGGTAGCTCAGCGCGCCTGGGAGCCCTGGCCAACGGCGACTGCTTAGGTGGGATCCCATCGTTTCCTAAGAGCAGGCATCGGACCGCCGGACGGGAACGGATCCCTTTGAGGCCCTTCAGCAACTCGAGCGTGCGCCTCCCGATCAGCGCATGCCGCGGATGATCGACCAGGTCGGTGTCTAATAACAGCACGCCACAGCCGAGTTGCACCAGGAGGCAGCATGAAATTACAAAGCATCAATCCAACCACCGGTGAGTTCATCGAAAGCTTCGAGGAGATGAGCGATGCGGAGCTGGAAGCCGGCCTGGGGCGCGCGGAGCAAGCCTTCCGCACATACCGCAGCACTTCCTTCGAGGGGCGCGCTGGCTGGCTCAACAAGGCCGCACATATCCTGGAGGGCGAGAAGGACACCTGGGCGCGCCTGATGACCCGGGAGATGGGCAAGACCTACAAGGCGGCCTTGGCGGAAGCGGAGAAATGCGCCTGGGGCTTCCGCTATTTCGCAGAAAATGGCGCCGGCTTTCTCGCCGACGAGGAGATCGAGACCGATGCCAAAAAAAGCTACGTCCGCTACCTGCCGCTGGGGCCGATCCTCGCGGTGATGCCGTGGAACTTCCCGTTCTGGCAGGTGGTGCACTTTGCGGCTCCCGCGTTGATGGCGGGCAACGTGGGGCTGCTAAAGCATGCCTCTAACGTGTGCCGCTGTGCCCTGCGCCAGTCCAATTCCGCTCCCGGCGGAATTGTCTCGGTTGCCTTTTTCTTTGCGGGAGGGCGCGGGTTCGCACCGATCCGATAGAATAATGAATACTCCGCGCAGTACGCTCGGTGTCGCTTGACCGCAGAATCGGATTTGGAGACGCACATGTTGGTCACGTTTCGCAGTAAGGTTTCGGGGGAGATAACGATGTTTGGCGACGTCGCGGTAACACTACTCAAACTCATGGGGAATAGCGGGACGGTCCCCGGCGCCCTGCTCGCGGACCAGATCCCATCGGCCTTAGCGCGCTTGAAAAAAGCCATCGAAACGCCCGACGCGAAGGGCCAAGCAGCGGATGGTGACGACGAGGAGATGAAGGCGCCACGGGTTAGCATAGCCAACCGAGCCTACCCGCTAGTGGAAATGTTAACCGCCGCGGCAACGGAGCAGTACGACGTAATGTGGGACAAGAACTAACGGTCCCGATCATTACGTCGTCTGACCAAACTATAAGTTGACTCTAGACGGCTTGCAGAAACGCACCACGGTTCGGTGCCTACCAGCACACGAGGCGATCGCCGCGATCGGATTCGGAAACGTGAATTTGTCACAAAAGTTTTGCGAAAAAGCCTCGCCGATCTGCGCGGTGCGCGTCTCGATGCGCTCGAGCACGGGTTTGCCCGGACAGGCGGGACAGTCGGTGGAGCGCGAGCCTTCGCTTTGCAGCGCCAGATTGCTCATAGGCAGATCCTCCTCGATGCCTTGGCTATGACCTGGGCTTGAGTTGCTGCGTCCAGTCCGCCAGCGCGGCGAGCAGCTTGGCAATGAGCTCGCGTGTGGGCTCGTGCGTGAGCCTGCCTTGGGCATCAAAACGCTCCTGCGCCTGGGCGATCATCACTTCCGGTTTGTTGAGGAAATGTACGTCCAGAAAAATAAGGCTTTGCCGCAGGTGGTATTGCGCCCGCGCCGAGCCGAACAGGCTCACGCTCGCGCCCATCACGGCCGCGGGCTTGCCGGCGAAAGGCTGGTCAGGCGGGCGCGAGGCCCAGTCAATGGCGTTCTTGAGCACACCGGGGATGGAGTAGTTGTATTCCGGCGTGAGGAACAGCAGGGCGGCGGCGGCGCGAATCTGCTGGCGCAGGCGTTCGACCGCCGCCGGGAAGCCCTGGGCGCGGAGATCCTCGTTATACAGCGGCAGTTCGGAGATATCTGCCGTCTCGATCATGATCCCGGCGGCGGGCGCGAGTTCCTGGGCGGCGCGCAGCGCGGCGGCGTTGTAGGAAGCCTGACGCAGGCTGCCGCAGATGCCGAGGACCTTTATAGTGGTGCTCATGATTTGTGTTGGATGCGGCGTTGAAATGCGCTAACTTTAAGCGATATCAGCCAGTCTGCCAGCGTGTGCGCGACGAACTCCTCGTTCGATTCTGACGAACGATCATTTATAAGCATGAAACACGGCCTGGACGAGATCAAGACCTTCCTCGCCAACATCTCTTTCGGGGTTCCTTGTCTTGCCAAACCGAGACCCACGACTCTACACTCGCTGTGCTGTCCACCCACAATCGACTGCGAGGTTGTGAATAAATCGTCGCGAGCATTCCGAGCGCATTCTTGCGGAGCAAATGCCACGGGGGTGGCCGGCAACTCCTCGCCTACGGATCGGAGCGTTTGATCAGCACGCTCTATGGACTCAACGTATTGCGGCCGTTCGACCGTGGCGTGGCTCGCCTCGACGCAAGCCGGTGTAGCTTGCTTAATGAATTTGTGCGCCGGATAATTGAGTATGACTGCTATCGTGGAAGGGCTGGCGATGAACGACTACGATAGCCCACGACCTGGCGCGCGGACCGGAGAAACGCGGTCTGCACCTCAACGAATTGACTGCGGGTGACCGCAGCGCGCAAGAGTGGTTAACCCATCCCGAACGCTGGGCAAAGCAATTGCATCCGATAGATCGTAATCGCGTCCTGGATGCGTTTAATGATACGTTTCTCTCAGGGATACCGTTCAAGATCGTCAGCGCGTTTCTTCGGCACCTCCAGGAGTTCCGCTCCGCGTTCTGGAGGACTCGCGGTATAAGCACCCTAAGCAGCGCTGGAAGGTGTACCAAGCCGGATCACGGACCAGGATGCGGGCAGCCTCATCGGCATTACCACCCAATAGGCTAAACGGCAATGTCGCGATATAGATACCGGCGCCGATCGCCGTGGCCGCGATCCCAAGTGGCCGCGCCACGAGACCGTCGGCGGCCATGTAATCGGCTTTCGTCGATGGATTGGCGTAAGCGGAGTGGAACCGCCGTCCGTAATTGTATTGATAGGCACCGCCACCCAGCTCGGCCACGTGGTCGGCCCGCGCCACCGGCGCCGTGGGGAAAGGCGCGACGGCGCATGCCACCGCTATGATATAGGGCCATAGACGAGATGAGAATTTCAGCATGTCAACCTCCGCGTATTAATTGGAAAGCACGAAACCATTCCACGAACTGGCACTATTGTAACCGTTAGGCTCCACTTTGGCGCGTCAATGCCCGTAAACCCTATAGGCCACCCCTTGATGCTGTATAAGGCGCCAGCCGCGTGCACCAACTTCAAGAGGCAAAGCCCGTTCCGCTACGCTAGTATAGCGCAGATGAACCCTAGCGTTGCATAAATCTCGGTTGATGGCGATCTCACGCAGCTTTCAAAGCCGCCAGGTAATGCAACAACTCCTCCTGGACCGCTTGATTGGCTGACATACTGAGGGTGAGTTGTCCTTGCGGACGTATTAAACGGCCTGCGCGCTGGATGAGGCGACGCCGCAGGG
>JBOIDL010000166.1:0-8703 GCA_050740435.1 Gammaproteobacteria bacterium | reverse complement strand
GTCCGCGCCTATCACGGTTTGTTACCTCCCCGTGCAGCGGATATGCTCGCCGTCTGAATCGGGTAATTGACGGCATGGGGACTTTCACCCCACAAGATCCGCAGCCTTGTCGGCTGCTCCCCCAACGTTTGAGCTCGTTTGAACTCAGCCGCGGGCAACGGCCGTACGCCGTTGCACGTCGGCTGGAGCGAAGGGTGACTGCGGCGGAGTTGGGAAAGACTGCAGCTATCTCAGCGTCTAGAACTACGACGTTTGAACTGGCCATTACGCGTTTGTAGTACTTCCCGCGTTCAAGCTTTCCAAAGTCGGATCGTTTGTACTCGGGCCGAAGTTCATCAGAGCTAGATTTAACCTTCTTCATAAATGCGCCTTTCATGCTGGGCTACGGGCGCTAACGATTCGAATGGCATCATCGCGCTCGGTGTTGGCTACGACCAAAAGCCGGTCCAAGGACGATATTCCGAAAGTAACGATTCTTTCTTCACCTTCGGAGTGATCGGGATCGGCGCCCGTGACCGCCAGCGGGTGGGGGCTGGGGGCTAAACACCCCCGGCTACCGGATTAGGGCACATCCGATCTCAGCACTGCTATTACTGCTTCTACTATGCGTGAGAGGGACGCTGGTTTCAGCCGACCGGCCTGGGAGGCCATCAGGTGTTCGCTGGCGGTGAAAAGCTTGCCAGGCCGTGCACAGCTCCTGACTCTCAAAGACCCGACCTCAAAATCCTCCTCCTCGATCATCACTGCATGTGAATCGGCGTAAGGATTACTGGTGATTTGGCAGAGCACCCAATCACCCCGCCCTGCATCGGCCAACACCAAAGCCGGACGTAGCTTTGCTTGCGACAGGTCGGAGAAAGGAAAAGGCACCAGCACTACCGTGCCGGTTGAAAGTGAGACCACGCCTTGTCCTCCTCTGGCCGGTTCCAATCCGAAAGCGCGGCTTCGCTTAAAAGAGCGGTCGCATATGGATGAACGGTCGGTCCCTCTTCCAGAATCGTCACTAACGCTCGGTGTTCCCCCTCAAGCCTGACAGGCTCAAGCAACTGAACTCGCCCCTGCGCGTCTATAACAGCCTCTAGCGTGCGTATCATTGGATAACCTCCTTTACCATTGTATCTCGCGCTGTGTTGGTTGGCCCGCGCTGGCGCTGTCCGACACGCTTGCCCAACGTGGTTTCGACCCGCTCCCGGAATCTGTCATTGCCCAGCGGGTGATTGTAGGCAAGACATTCGCAGATGTCATGAATGTCGACCTCCGCGATCTAATCTCGAAAGAGTTCCCGATAGGCGCATTGCCAATCGTGCTCGCTCGCCCAACCGGACCTACACATCGTGGTCACGAAGCCCCAGATTGGGTTCGCCCCGGGCATGCCAGGGACATTGCCCGAAATATCGTCCGGGCTACCTCGCTACATCTGTTATCGCTTAGAACGTCAGATTCACACCCACCGCAAAGCCCTCGGTGACATCTCCGGCATCCTGGAACTCGGGACCGCGCTCACCGAAGTCCGTGCTGATCCTCTGGTAGCGATACCCCCCGTAGACCGTGGCCGCGGACAGCGGCATATGCGGCATCAAGTGCTCCACACCGTGGGTGTAGGAGAATCCTCCCTCGGCGACATTGTAGCTAGTGTCGAAGTCGCGGAATCGATCAAACTCGAAACCGTTATCCTCAACGGATCGACTGTCCGTGCCCATGAACCCATGCGCGTAGCTGCCGTATATCCCGAATCCGCCGCCGATGGGCACCGACGCCGCGATGCCGATGGTCGGACCTTCAATGTCGATATCGGTGAACTCCTGACCGAAAGACGGGTTAGCATCATCCAATGCTTCCGTTCTATTCGTGAACTTGAATGTGGTAACGATGTCCTGGCGTACCTTCTTATAACCGCCCAGGATGGCGACATAGGGGTGGACGTAGATGCCGGCCGAGGCATCCCACTCGTATCGCTCTCCTGACGCTTGAGATTCGGTCTCGAAAATAGTTATATCGTCATCGTTATTGTCCGGGTCTGGATCTAGGAGCAAATCTCCCACCGACCTACCAAAATCAAAACGCGTCTTGGAGTAATACCCGCCCGTCACGATCAGCCACTTATATCGCACCGATAGCTGAGGGATCGGGACGGGCTCGATATCGGACTCCTCTGCATCGGGTGCCGTGTCCGTGCCGACAATAATCCCCGTTTCCCCACCGATCGTAACGAGGGGGCCGGCGTTGAAATTCAACGCCCTCTCTCGCGACCACTCATTCAGCCAGACCTTGGTCCCGAGCGTTACAGAGAGGTCCCGGTCCCAGTCCGGGGTGAGAAAACCCGAGAACCCGTCCCAGATGGTGGGTCCGACGGGTTTCTCCGCGAACGCGGCATGAGCAGTCAGAAGCGAGACGGCAACAGTGCTTATGGTCAAATTCTTTTTCATAGCGACTCTCCTCTATCAAATGGGTGGTCGGCGTTCGAGGCCTGTTGGATCCGGATCCTGTGGCAAGCCTCGTACACGTTTACTTATAGAACAACAGCGAATGCTCCCCTTGGTCTACCCCTGCATGGAGGTCCACGAACGCGCGACAGACGGCGAGGCTCGACGCCTGTTTCCGACTCATCGCGCACTCGAAATCGAACCAGTGACTCTCGTCTTATACTTTGCTTGTAGATGTAATAAGACCTTGGCCGACGCACGAGCGGTATCTGCATTGATAAGGCGAATTAGCTCATTGGCACCTCCCTATCCCTCTGTAGATGGCATACCATAACATCCCGCGGTCCTCTACCTTCCATGGCTCGCGTTAGAAGGATGGTGGCACGGGCACGTGTGGTTTCGGCGTCGCCGGTTCCCGCTCCTGCTTCCCGCGTTCCGCCTGCTCCGCCTTCTCCCGGGCGAGCTTTTCTCGCTCCAGCCTGTCGCGCTCCGCCTGCGCCTCTGCCGCTTTCTGCCTGGCCAGCCTTTCCCGCGCAAGCCTATCGCGTTCCGCCTGCTCCGCCTTGTCCCGGACGAGCTTTTCTCGCTCCAGCCTGTCGCGCTCCGCCCTGTCGTGCTCGGCTCTGTCGCGCTCGGCTTTTTCGCGCGCCTCGATCACGGCGGTCGCGTTGCCGTGCTCGGCGGCCGCGATCCGGGCGCCCAGGTCACGGATCGGGTCGACGCTCAGGCGAAACTCGGAGGCGATCTCGCCCGCCTTGCGCTCGAGATCACGGGCCTTGGCGAAGCCAGCGTCGGCCACGGCCTTGTCGGCCAGCGCAATGTAGCGGTCGCGCACCCCGACAGCAAGACCCTGCGCCTCCACGTTCCCCGGATCCAGGCTGAGCAGATCGCGCACGTGTTTCACGGCGTTGTCGTTCGCGGGCGCCGTCAAGCGGTCCTGGGAGATTGCCCGAGTGGCCTTTTCGACCAGATCTTCAATCTTCACCTCGCGGGCCGCCAGTGCCGCTTTCTTCTCTTGCGTCTCACGGGCAAGGCGCGCGGCCTCGTCCTCTGCCTCACGGGCCAGGCTTTCGGCCTCGGTGATCCGCTCGGACAGCTTCGCGATGCTCTGGCTCGACACCTGGTAGTCGGAGGCCAGTTTCGCGGCCGTGTCACGCCGGGCCTTGGCCGTTGCCATATCGCCGACCCCGAGCGCCCCATCGGCCTCATGGACCACGGCATCGACGGCACTGCCGATCACGCGCAGGGCTTCGGCGTTCTTGGGTTCGAGGCCCAGGACCGCCCGCGCATACCCGACGGCGCTGTCCTCGACGGGGTCCGTCCAGCGACCGGCCGCCGCCGCTTCGCGAGCCTTCTTCAGGAGACTGCTGATGCGCGCAGCTTGCGCGGTTGCCTTGGCTGATTGCTTGATGTCAGCCGTGACCTCTTTAGGTTCGGGGGGCGGCCATAAGATCGATACGATGTCCTCTCGGAAGTAGTTTGCGAGGCCCGCCGCCAGAGCCATCGCTAAGCTCGCGCCTAGGATGCGCCGACTTCCGAGGATCCATACCCACACGCGGGACAGAACGTCGCGCACAGCCCGTTGACCCGCATCTGCCCCTTCGCGGAGCACCGACACCGCTTGTTCATAGAAGTCACGTCGGGCCGCCCCGTGCCGGAATTGCGGCATCTGTTCTCGCCACACCTCGGGCACCAGCACGGCGAGCTCATCTGATTCACCAGGGTAGAGAAAGGTCATGAAAACATAGTCGCGCAGCGGGCTGTTTGGAGCCGAGTTGCGGACCTCGCGCGCAAGCTGTTTTCGGGCAACCACACGGCGCCGGACCGAGCGCCACGCGGCCAACGCCACTTTTATCCTCCCCGCCGGCTCAGGTTCGGGCGGAACGGCGATCTCCAGCGAAATGGGTCTGGCGCCACCGCTTTCGTTGCTCTTGAGCAGCTCATAAAGCATCATTGCGATGCGTTCGCGTTCTTCCGCCGCCAGTTCGTCGCGCAGTCGGACGCGCAGCCAGTCGGGCATTCCGCCATGGCGGAACCACGGCAACCGCATCATGCCGGCGAAAATGGTCTCGATGACACCTGGATCGCCAATGAGTCGGTGGCCGAAATAAAGCGTGATGTCCCAGTACAGCAAGGGATAGGCGGCGCAGGCGCACAGCCAGCGGAAGCCCGTAATGCCGAGAAAGGTTTTGAGTTGGGTGCATAGACAATCGATGTCGGCTTCTGGGGGCGGCCGATGATCGAACACTAGATCCTCGCGGCGCTCCAGGATTTCGGGATAGGGTCGCGTCACCGGCTGGGTGCCGAGCACGCTCTCCATAGAGGTCTCACCGAGCGCCGTCAGCGCCATCAGCCCGCTGGCGTCGGCGGACAGAACGATGAATCCAGAGGCACGTAGCACGCCCTCGCGCCGGCCCCAGCGGGCTGGCGGAACGGGTGTAAGGAGCAGCACCCGTAGCCCCCACCCGCCAAGCGTATCCAACCATGGCCGCGGCTCGCCGTTGAGTGGATCGAACAAGCAGGCGCCGTCACTGAACATCAGCAAGTCGTGGTCAGCGCGGGTGGCGGTTAAATCGGCGAGCCGAGCCTGACAACCTATCTCGAACTTCTCCTGGCAGATGCGGGGATCGCCGCTGAAGTAGAAACGCTCAATGAATACGCCGTGCTGCGCAAGGCGCCCGACGAACTCATCCGCCCAGCATGCTTGGTGATCGCGGAAGCTGACGCGATCGACCAGGACGAGGTACTCTGGCAGCGCCCTACGCCCGGCGAACACGGCGGTGAACACACCGCCTTTGCTGGCGGTTTGCGCAACAGTGGCCACGGGGTCGAGCTCCCGTGTCGCCGTTTCGCGATAGCGATGCATTTCTTGGGCGATTCGCCGCGTCTGCGACGGCTGAAACAGGGTGTCGACAATACCGGCGACGGGAACATGCCGCAGCTCAGGCGGCGTGTCGGTTTGGGCACGTTTCAGGACTTGCCGTAGGCGGCGCGATTTGAACAACCGCAGAAAAAACAGCACGAAAAACACTGGGGACAAGACGCTCACGAACACGCGCCAATCAAGCGACTGCCACGGGGAATCGGGATCCGTGGGTGTCGGCGTCGGTGTCGGCATGGGCGTCACCGTCGGGGTCGGCGTCACCGTAGGCGTGGGTGTCGGTTCCGAGTCATCGGAAGCCGGGAAAAAGTAGCGCCATCCCACTATCGCCACGGCAACAATCACAATCGCGGCCAGGACGTAACGCAGCCGGGGAAGCGACTTGTGCCCATTCGGAGCCGGCGCGGGGGTGGGGAGTGGCCCGGCTTCCTGCTGCCCGCTCAAGCGCTGCCGCTTGAGCCAACCAGAGAACCATGCGTGGAAATCGTCTTGCTCACCTGGGGTAGAACAAAACAATGGCGCCAGCAAGGTAGTCAGCGCCCCCGCATCGTGGGGCACCCTACCCTCCGCCGCCAGGACCAGGAACAGGCGATGGGCGTTGAGGCACTCCTGGGTGCCAATATCGTAACCTCGCTGGCGCAGCTCCTCGACCAAGCCAGCGAGCTCCTCGATTTGCAGCATCCTCGCCGCCTTGCGCTATTTCAGCCAAGTCTCGACGCGTACGCGCGCCGCATCTTGATCGTCAACGTTCTTGACGAGCACGGGCAAACTTAGCTTTAGATAGTCGGTTTGGTTACGCAACGGGCGATTGAGGTGTGCGCCCATCCCTTGCATTGCCGCGAGCCACCCAACAAGCTCGGCTGTTCCGGGCTTCTTGCGCAAAGCCGTTGCCGCTTCGCGCAGCGTGAAAAACAGGTCGATGGCTTGCGCCAGGAACGGGGAATTGACCGGAATCGCTTGCTTCATGTGCGCAAGGGCAATCTGCGCCAACCTATCCTTGTCGGGAAACGGAATGTTGTAGTACACGCAGCGGCGCAGAAAGGCGTCGGGCAGGTGCTTCTCTGAGTTGCTGGTGAAGATGACGATAGGTCGCATTTCCGGCGATGCGGCGATCTTGACGTTCCCGATCTCCGGAATCTTGAAGTACATCCCCTCGATTTCGTTCAACAGATCGTTCGGGAAATCGCGCGGCGCCTTGTCGACTTCATCGATGAGCACGATGTAGCGCCGCGCCGGGCCGTTGTGCTCGAAATCAGCGGTCAGCCATTCACGCACGTCGTTCTTTGCCCGTGAGAGAAGGATCGCTTTTCCCAACGCGTTGTACGTCAGGTAATCGAGCGATCTCTGGCTGCCCTGGTGAGTCTGCGCGGCGTGAAAGCGGCCAAGCGTGTCGTAGGTGTAGAACACGTCGCGCGACGTGCTGGATGACTTGGTCTCGAACATCAATGGTTCCGGATAGCGAAGTTCGGCCGCGAGGTTGAACGCGAGTTGGGTCTTGCCAGTTCCGGGTTCACCGGTCAGCAGCAAGGGCTGCCCGAGCAACAAACCGACATTGACCGCATCGATCAGCCCCGCGTCGGGTATGTATGTCTTGGGGTCAGGCCGGCGCGAAAACGTCGCTATCGGCAAATCAACGGGAGTCGCGGCGTGTTGAACGGGATTGCCGGTGTAGTAGGGATATGCCATGACCTCACTCCTCATATGCGGTTCTTGAGCAAGAGTATGTGTAGCTCGCGATGCAGATACTCCATCGGAATTTGCCGCAAAGCATTACACAAGTCTGAATTCGCAAATAGATCGCGGATCGCCATCGGTTCGATGGACGCCACACGCGAAACGTCGGGCAAGTGAGTCCAATCCTCGGCATCGGTACGGTTTATCGAGGGCAGTTCGGGTAGAGCCAACCCCGCGACTAGTGGGAAATCGGGATGGCCGCCCCCCTGGTCAGCGTTTGCTTTCAAGACTGAACGCAACTTTCTATTCGTCGCTTCGATTCCTCTGGTATATGACTGCTCGTACTTGATGCTGATGCTGTGCAGAACAAGGCACCCCGACGGAATATCGGGCCAACCAT
The DNA here is from genome assembly GCA_050740435.1 of Gammaproteobacteria bacterium. Lineage (GTDB taxonomy): Bacteria > Pseudomonadota > Gammaproteobacteria > JACCXJ01 > JACCXJ01 > USCg-Taylor. Next base: position 1,325 of record JBOIDL010000166.1, on the reverse strand, counting down.
TCCAGAAGCGGAGAATGCCGTGAAGCAAATCCAGCTTATAACGCAGGATGTCTCCCGAATAAAACCTCGAGGTCAACAGCAGCGGACTCGCGCGCGCAGCGATATATCCCAGCAAATCGTTGTCAGTGGCGTTGCTGTTGTCCAGCAGCGCCATTCCTACTACGCTTCTAAAAGCTCTGACGTGATCCCTAGCGAATGCCTCGCTCGGTGGGCGATTAAGAGGACGCTCCTCGACGCTAAGCTGCTTGCTTTCGAGCGCGCAGATCCTAGGAATTCGCCGCTCGCGAACGCGTGTGAGGAATCCTTCATGGCGCTCCAGTTCGGTACCGTGGAGGAAAAACACGAAGGGGCGGCGTGATCGATCCGTCTCACGATGAATGCGAAGTGCCTCGTCGAACCTCGTCTCTTGCTCCATCCGGTTACACAGATCCGGGAGAAAGGGGGGAATATCCCGCTCGCGATTCGGTACCATGGACAGATATCTCGCGAGTGAACGGTCGCCCCTCTTCGCCGCGAGTTCGTCAAAAACCTTCTGCAATCCGTTTGCGACGTTGGTGAATGCAGCGTCGTTTCTATTCGACCCGTGCGGTCTTGCCCAGGCAGAAGCCGTCACTGGAACCGCTCTGTCGGGAAGTACCTGCAATTTCGAGAATGTCTGATCTCCCCAACGGGCCTCCCTAAGAATGATCGGTACGACACGCGCCATGCGGCGCTCATGTAGTTCCATTGCGCGAGCGACCTCTACGCCGTAGCAGTAGTCGGAGGCGATGAAATCGCTGCTAACCAACAGCAAGATGACCTGGGCGTTGTCGAGATTTGAGTGGATTTCAGTATCCCAATTGGTCCCGGGAACTATCTTTCGGTCATCCCGTAGATGAATAACCCACGACCGATTTAGGGATGTTCGCTCAAACGTTTTGAGGTGAATGCAAAGTTCGTCTTTCAGCTCCTCGTCTTCGTGAGCGTATGAGATGAACACATTAAGCTCGATGGCCGAAGACATCGGTTCAAACCTTGGTCGCGGTGGTGTCGTTAAACCCCATTTCGATACGACGGCCATCGGAAGCGAAGCGGGCGTCGAAGGGTCGCTTGCCGGTCGCTGCCCCCGGACATTATGTTATGCCACCTTGCCCAAATCGAACGGGTGCGGCTCTTTTAAAACAATGCGCGGGACGGGTCAGGCGGCCTTTCGAAGGTTGTGGCTCGCCATCCGTGAAAGGTGGTTGCGCGTCTGCTCTTGGGCCTTGTGAAACGCCCAGTAGGCCTCGGTATCGCCGCTGGAATGGAGCGACCGGAGCTTCAGTACCGCCTCGGCGCTGCGCAGT
>JBOIDL010000165.1:0-8721 GCA_050740435.1 Gammaproteobacteria bacterium | reverse complement strand
CGTTGCCGTTGTGCATCTGTAAGCTCGATAACACTGGCTGTTCGCATGCTCGCCTCCTCGTTCGATCTCCAGATCAGATCGACCGGAAGGCATATAGTTCCATCAATTACGAAGCGCTACACTAGCAGCGAGCCGCACAGCTCATAATGACAAGCGAAAAGAAGATCGATAGCCCGCTCCTCGCGTCCTATGCTATTGCGGTTCTCACCGAGGATCACGGCGATCGCATGTTCGTTGCGCTCGATCAATATCGAAATAAGTTGGTCTGGTCGCGGAAGTATCAGCCGGCGGTCGTGTATGACAGCGAGGACAAGGCGCTTATGGCGATGCAGGAGATCAGCGGCGGAGGACATCCGCATTTGGCCGACGAAAATGCGGGGGTGGATCTCGCTTCCATGTGCGTAGTGGAAACGAGCATTGCCTTCCGGTCCACGCGCCCGTGAGTGGGGATTAAGATCGCTTTTTACCTCTCGCGTCATCATCGGTGTTAGCTAAACCTTTTGGATGACGCTCCCGACAGAAACGCGGCTGCCCATCATCATGCAGCCACAACCCGACGAAGCCACCTGCGGTCCGACCTGCCTGCACGCCGTGTATCAATTCTACGGCGGCAAGGACAGTCTGTGGGCCGTGATCGAACGTACCCAGTGCCTCGACACCGGCGGTACGCTGGCTGTCTTCCTCGCCTGCGATGCCTTGCGCCGGGGCTATGCCGCAACCATTTACACCTATAACCTGCAAGTCTTCGATCCCACCTGGTTTAAAGCACCCGGCGCCGATCTCAGCGAACGTCTGCGGCAACAGATGCGGTATAAAACCCACGAGAAACTACAAACCGCTTGCCGTGGCTACTTGGAGTTCCTTGCCCTCGGGGGGCAGTTGCGCTTTACCGATCTCACGCGGCGCTTGATCCGCGAGTATCTCGGCCGCTCCGTACCGATCCTCACCGCCTTGAGCGCGACCTATCTCTATCGCAGCATGCGCGAGTACGGGCCCAAGGACACGCCCGACGATATCCGCGGCGAGCCCTCCGGCCATTTCGTGATACTGTCCGGATACAATCCGGCCGAGCGCACGGTACTGGTCTCCGATCCCTTGCTGCCGAACCCATTCTCCGACACCCATCTCTATGCGATCGACGTGGACCGAGTGATCTGCTCCGTGCTCCTGGGGATCCTCACCTACGACGCCAATGTGCTCATCATCCGGCCGCGCTCGCAAGCGCAGTGACGCCACCCTTCGATGTCTATTCTTATCGTCGTCAATAATCCTCGGGATTGGCCCTTGCACATTCCGGGGGTGGAAGTCGTTCCGGCCCGCGCCTACCTGAGCGATTCCAATTACAGCGTGGACCGCAGCGCCAAGGTCTTCAACCTTTGCAAATCCTACCGTTACCAGAGCGTCGGCTACTACGTCTCGCTGCTGGCCGCGGCCCGCGGCCACAAACCGCTCCCGAACGTTAACACCATCGAGGATCTCAAGTCGCAGAATATCATCCGCTTGCTGGCCGAGGATCTGGACGATACGATAAAGCGCGCGCTTACGCCCTTCAGCAGCGAGGAGTTCACGCTCAGCATCTATTTCGGACAGAGTCCTCAAGGACGCTATGAAACCCTGAGCCGGCAGCTTTTCAACCTGTTCGAGGCGCCGGCCCTGCGCGCCCAGTTCGTCCGCGACCACGAATGGCGGCTCAAAAACGTGCGCCCGATCGCTGCCAGCGAAATTCCCCCCGAGGATCATGACTTCGTGGTGGCCGCGGCCACGAACTATTTCTCCGGACAGAAACGCCGCGTGCGTAAGCGCACGGTACCGCGCTACGCCTTGGCGATCCTCCATACCCCGAGCGAGCCCCGAGGCGCTTCCGATGCCAAGGCCCTGCAGCGCTTCGAGAAGGCCGCGGAAGCCGTGGGGCTGGATGTCGAAATCATCTCCAAGGACGATATTGGACGGCTCGCGGAATTCGACGCGTTGTTGATCCGCGACACCACGGCGGTCAATCACTATACCTATCGCTTCGCCCGGCGTGCGGCCGCCGAGGGCTTGGTTGTCATCGATGATCCGGACTCCATCCTGAAATGCACCAACAAAGTCTACCTGGCCGAACTGCTCTTGCGTCACGGTGTCCCCACGCCTAAAACGCTCGTCGTTCACCGCGACAACATCGACCAAATCGCCACCACGCTCGGCCTGCCGTGCGTCGTGAAACAGCCCGACAGCTCGTTCTCCCACGGGGTCGTGAAGATCGAGAATCTACAGGATCTCGAACCCACGGTGATCCAGCTTCTGGAAAAGTCCGAGCTGGTCGTGGCGCAGGAATTCCTGCCCACGGAATTCGATTGGCGGGTGGGGATCTGCGATCGCCGCGCGCTCTACGTCTGCAAATACTTCATGGTCCGCCGCCACTGGCAGATCATCAAGCGCGACGATTCCGGGCAGATCGGCGGCGAAGGGAGCGTGCAGACGCTGAGCGTGGGTGAAACCCCCGAGGAGGTGGTCCGCGCTGCGTTGAAGGCCGCGGATCTCATCGGCGACGGGCTCTACGGTGTCGATATCAAGCAGATTGGGCGGCGCTGCTGCGTGATCGAGGTCAACGACAACCCGAATATCGACGCCGGATACGAGGACGCCGTGCTGCGCGACGGCCTTTATCGCGAGATCATGGGAATATTCTTAAGGCGGATCGTGGAACATAAGCAAGCCAAGCACGAACGATGATCGCGGCGAGCGCAAGCGCGCTATCCTTGTTCGCCGGCTACGGGATCGAGCTCGAGTACATGATCGTCGATTCTGCGAGCTTGGATGTGTTAGCGATCGCCGATAAGCTTATCCATGCCGCGGCCGGCGATTATCGATCCGAGGTCGAGCAAGGAGAGCTTGCCTGGTCCAATGAGATGGTCCTGCATGTTATCGAGGTCAAGACCAACGGACCGGCCGGCGCGCTCGAGCCCTTGGCGGGGCTGTTCCAACGCGATATCACGCGCATCAACGAGTTACTCGCGCCGCATAAAGCCTGCCTGATGCCCGGGGCGATGCATCCTTGGATGGATCCGCGCAGCGACACCCGGCTTTGGCCGCACGAGTATAACCCCGTCTACGAAACCTACGATCGGATCTTCGGCTGCCAGGGACATGGGTGGTCGAATCTGCAAAGCGTGCACCTTAACCTGCCGTTCGCCGGCGATGCCGAGTTCGCCCGGTTGCATGCCGCCATTCGCGTGCTGCTCCCGGTGTTGCCTGCCCTCGCCGCAAGCTCGCCCATCGTCGAAGGACAAGTCACCGGCATGCTCGACTACCGGCTCGAAGCCTACCGGTTTAACGCGCGCAAGATCCCCTCGATCACCGGGCGCGTGATCCCCGAAACCGTGTCGAGCCGCGGAGATTACGAGGCCGTGATCCTCGGGCCGATGTACCGCGATATCGCGCCCTTCGATCCGGAAAGCATTCTGCGGCACGAGTGGCTAAACTCGCGCGGCGCCATCGCGCGCTTCGACCGTTCGGCGATCGAAATCCGAGTCCTCGATATTCAGGAATGTTCGCTGGCGGACTTGGCGGTCCTGGCCGCGATCGTGCGCGCGTTGCAGCGCCTCGCCGCCGAAGACTGGGGCGATCTCAAGGCACAACAAGCGCTCAGGACCGAGGAGCTTGAGGCTATCCTGCTGGAAACCGCGCGTAGCGGCGAACAGGCGGTCATCGACAATACGCGCTTCCTGCGGGTGGTGAAGTTTCCGGAACGACGTTGCGAGGCGCGCGATCTCTGGCATCATCTGATCGAAGAGGCGCCCGCGGGCGAGATCTGGCGCACACCCCTGCGGACGATCCTGCGCTCGGGCCCGCTCGCGCGGCGCCTGCTGCGCGCCGCGGGTAAGGAACCGAAACGCTCGCGCCTCATCGCGGTTTACGCCGAGCTTTGCCGCTGCCTGGCTGAGGGACGCCAGTTCCTTGGCCTCGATTGATTGCGTTATTGTCACCTGCGAGCACGCGAGCCGCCGCGTGCCCTCCCGCTACCGGGCGTTATTTCGTGATCAGGAAGCAGTGCTGAAAACTCATCGCGGATCCGATCTCGGCGCGCTACGGCTCGCGCGCGAGCTTGCGACGGCGCTGGAAGCACCGCTCTTCGCCGGGAGCGTAAGTAGGCTGTTAATTGATCTCAATCGCTCCCTACATCACGTGAAGGTGTACTCCGCGATCACGCGGGCTTGTACCGAGAACGACCGGCGGAGGCTCGCCGCGCATTATTACCTGCCGTACCGAAACGCGGTGGAACAGTGGATCGCGCGCCGCGCCCGCCGCAGCCGCACCGTTTTGCATCTTTCCGTGCATAGCTTCACGCCGGTTTTGGACGGCCAGCTACGGCATGCCGATATCGGGCTTCTTTACGATCCCCGGCGGGCGTTGGAACGAACGCTCTGCGGCGACTGGCGCCGGGCCCTTTGCAGGGCGGCGCCTGAGCTTACGCTACGGCTAAACTACCCTTATCGCGGTACGGCGGACGGCCTTACGGCATATCTCCGCCACCGCTTCCCTTCTAGCGCATATCTCGGGATCGAAATAGAAGTCAACCAAACGCATGTCCGTAGCGGCTGGAAGCGGCTACGACAGGTGCTTCGCACAACCCTCAAGGAAACTCTTCGCGACATGCTTCCATCGCCTGCTTAATCGCTGTTTAATAGCACCTGCGACTCCCCGATCAGCTTCGCTCGAGCCGGGGGGTTTTTGTGCACGGCTTTTGCTCCCGCTGGGCATCGGGAGACTAAACTCATCATGACCAAGACTGCATCGATTCCATTCCAGGCATTACTCGGCGGCTTGTTTCTAGCCTTGGGAACCTTGATTTCGGCGGCTTCCGCGGCCACCCTGCGGGCTGACATCGCTGCCGTTAGGAGCATCCGCGACCCGTTCCCCCATCCGCCTGAACTGCGTGATGCGGTCGATTTCTGGCGGCGGGTGTTCGCCGTTTGGCGACGCGACCAGGTCGTTTTGCACGATACCGAAAACCTAGGCATCGTCTACGACATCGTTGAGCTTCCGGGGCCGGTGGCGGACGCGCAGACCCCACGCCAACAAGCCTACGTGCGTGCCCGGCGACTATCCTTGGAGCGCGGATTGCAGGAGCTGGCGCGCCGGGTCAAGTTTAGGATGGGCTTGAACAAGGAACAGCAGCGTCTGCTCGGCGTGATCCGTCACGGCGCCGGCACCCATGTCCTGGCGGGCGCGCATTCCCGAGTACGAAGTCAGCGCGGTATGCGCGAGCGGTTCCTGCAGGGTCTGGAGATCAGCGGCCGCTATGATCGGCTCATGCGCGCTATATTCCGCGACGCGGCTTTGCCCGAGGATCTCGCGCTCCTACCCCACATCGAATCGTCGTTTGTTAACCACGCACGCTCCTCGGCGGGCGCCGCCGGGATGTGGCAGTTCATGCCGGCGACCGGCCGGCGGTTCCTCCGCATGAACAGCGCGGTCGATGAACGCTTCGACCCGATCCTGGCCGCGCACGGCGCCGCGCGTTATTTGCGGAACGCCTATGACGATCTCGGCGACTGGGCCCTCGCCATCACTTCTTATAACCACGGCGTGGGCGGGATGGTGCGCGCACAACGGCAGTTCGGGCGTGACTTCGGGCGCATCGTCCGGAGCTACCGCGGCAAGACCTTTGGATTTTCCTCACGTAACTTTTACGCGGAATTTCTGGCTGTCCGCTCCATCCTTGATGCTGAACGGCGCTATTTCCCCGAAGGGGTGCGCTACCAGCGCCCCATAGACCATCAACGTATCCGGTTGAAACAAACGCTGCCCCTCACGCGACTAGCAACGAGTGTCGGCGTCCACCGCGAGCTTCTCCTTGATCTTAATCCGGCCTGGACACGACGGACGGCGCGCGGACTCGTTTCCCTACCGGCCGGTTCTGAGATCTGGTTGCCGAGCGGGACTCGGTTTGCGCGTGCGGGGACTTACGCGGAATCTGTATCAGCGGCGGGCCGGGAGTTTATCCGCCCGAGCGGAAAATTCCTGCGCGCGGGTTTGGTCTACAACCCGATGGAGTTTTCGCCGAGCCCCACCGAAACAATGCCGCGGCGGAAGCGGTCTAAGGAACGTACCCATATCGTACGCAAAGGCGAATCGCCTTATTTGATTGCAAGCCGATACGACGTACCCTTGAAGGGCCTTTTGGCTTTGAATGATATCGGGCGCCGGGGCATCATCCGGCCGGGACAGCGACTGCGTATCCCGGCGCGTTAAGGAAAATAAATAGAACCGCGCCATGACGCTCAGGGCACGTAAAATATTGGTGAGGATCCTGTCCTGGAGCGCGGTGGTCGCGCTCGTAACCGTCGGGGCCGATTTTCTCGTCGAGGAAATGAATTCATCGGCGCTCCAATCCCGCTACCTTTCTTCCCTAGGCACGCAACTGACCTATACCCTGGAACCGGGATCGAGCGCGCAGATTCGCTTTCCCGAAACCGGACCCTATGATTTGCGGCTCGGTTATGTCGGCCTCCCGGCCTTTGTTAAGCGCCTGCGGCAGTTCGGTTACGAGATCAAGACCCAGGCACGCTTCTCGCCCATGCTTGAGCGGGTGTTCGACGCCGGATTGTTTACCGCGTACCGGGAGAAAACCCAGGGGGGACTCCGGATCTTGGATCGCGACGAACGCCTGCTTTTCAAAGCGATCTACCCCGCGCGCGTCTACTCGGACTTCGCGTCGATCCCACCGCTCGTTCTGCACACCTTGCTTTACATCGAAAACCGGGAGCTGCTGGATGAGAACAAGCGCCATAAGAATCCGGCAATAGAATGGGACCGCTTCGGACGGGCGGTGCTCGAAGGGCTGGCGCAAAAACTGGGCGCCAATACCCATGTCGCCGGAGGCAGCACGCTGGCCACGCAGTTGGAGAAATACCGTCATTCGCCGGGTGGCCAGACAGCTTCTGTCGGGGACAAATTACGGCAGATGGCGAGCGCCTCGTTGCGCGCTTACCTCCAGAGTCCCGACACCTTCGAGTCCCGGCGCGGGATCGCGCTTGCCTATGTGAATACCGTCCCACTCGCGGCCGCCCGCGGTTACGGCGAAGTTCACGGCCTCGGCGATGGCCTTTGGGTTTGGTATGGCCAGGATTTTTCGGCCGTAAATGGTCTGTTGCGCGAGGAAGGTATCGGCGGCGCTGGGCTCGCGGAACGGGCCGCAGCTTACCGCGACACACTGTCGCTGCTATTGGCCCAGCGGCGTCCAGCGTACTACCTCGGGCGCGGTCATAAGGCGTTGCAACGGTTAGCGGACAGCTACCTGCGGCTCCTCGCGACTGATGGCATCATCCCAGCGGCTTTGCGTGACGCCGCGCTCAGCAGACGCAACGTGCCGCGCCACGGACCGGTGGAGAAAGCGCAACGAAAGTTTGCCGATCATAAAACCGAGACCGTGCTGCGCTCTCGTTTAGCCCAGGCATTGAGTGTCTCGCGCTTGTACGATCTGGATCGGCTGGATCTGAGCGCGAAAAGCACTATCGATAAATCAGCGCAGCAGGCCGTGACGCACGCTTTGAGAAATCTTTCTGTTATGGAACACGCCCACGCCGCGGGGCTCGTTGGGTTTCGCTTGTTTGGCGAAGGCAATGATTTAAGCCGTGTGGTGTATAGCATGACCCTATTCGAACACAGCCCGAAGGGTAATCTGCTCCGGGTGCAGACCGATAGTTACGCAAATCCGCTCGACATCAACGAAGGCGTGCGACTGGATCTCGGATCGACCGCCAAGCTGCGTACTCTGGTGCATTATCTCGAGATCGTGGCCGAGGTGCATCGGCGCTACGCGGGCGGCAAAGCCAAGGAAGTTAATAAGCCCGACGTTCATGCGCGCGACCGCCTATCGCAGTGGGTGGTCGACCAATTGCGATCAAAGCCGCACATGACGCTCACCGCGCTACTCGGCGCCGCTTTGGAACGGCGGTATTCGGCCAACCCCGGGGAACGATTTTTCACCGGCGGAGGGCTGCACAGTTTCGTCAACTTCAACGGCGCCGATAATGGCAAGGTCCTGTCCGTCCGGGAGGGACTGCGCGATTCCGTAAACCTTGTTTTTATCCGCGTAATGCGCGACGTCGTGCATTACCATCTGTACAAACCCGGGGGCGTGGGACGTAAGACCGAATCCGCCGACAGCGAGTGGCGCCGCAAGTATCTTGAGCGTTTCGCCGACCAGGAAGGCCAAGCGTTTCTGCGCCGCTTCTATGCGAAGTACCGGGGCAAAAAACCGGGCCAAGTGATGAACTTGCTCACCGAGAGCGTCTATCCTACCGCGGTGCGTCTGGCCACTGTCTATCGCTCGGTTTTTCCCGACCGCACCTTGGGCGCGTTTACCGCATACCTGCGCCGCCGCGTCGATGCTGCTCACCTTTCGGAGCGCAAGGTCAAAGACCTCTATGATAAGTATTCCCCCGAGCGCTTCAATCTGCACGACCGCGGTTATATAGCCCACATCCATCCGCTGGAGCTCTGGCTCGTGACTTACCTCATAGCGCATCCCGCCGCCCCCTTCGCGGATGTCGTTGCGGCGAGTACGCAACAACGCCAGGAGGTGTATCAATGGCTGTTTAAGACCCGCCGTCAGTATGCCCAGAACAAACGCATTCAAGGCCTGCTCGAAATAGAGGCTTTCGGAGACATTCACAGCGCGTGGCAACGCCTCGGATATCCGTTTCAGACCCTCACGCCTTCTTATGCTTGCGC
>JBOIDL010000164.1:0-8746 GCA_050740435.1 Gammaproteobacteria bacterium | reverse complement strand
CTTGACCTGCATCCCGTTCCCCTCCCTCTGGTCGATGAAAAGTTCGCACTTCCATCTAACCAAAGATCGGAGCGGGATGCTCTAGTCAACCACCCCCATAGCACCCACAAATTCTCCCGAAGAGCCTGAATTGTTTGCCCAGCACGAACGGCTCGCTCGCGCCACTGCTCCCAATCTGAATGCCGTCTTTCCCCAGAATGATGTTGTTGCCGTTGACGCCGTCGGTGATGTGAATGCCGTCTTTGTTGAGGGTCACCACATGCTTATGCGTGGCCTCGACAATCGTCACCATCTCCTCCCGGTCCGCATCTTCAAACTGGATGGTATGCCCTTTGCTGGTCTTGATGATCTTCCGGGTCGGTGGTTTTTGCTCATTGTTGTGCTCCTTGCCCTCGGCGTCGTTGAGGGTGGGGATCTCGCTGTCGCCGCCTGGTTCGCTCCAAAAGGTCCCTACCCAGATCGGGAATTCCAGGTCACCTTCCTCAAACTCCACCCAGACGCCCACGCCAACGTCAGGGATGCACAAGAAGCCCTGATTCTTCTGACCGCCATACGGAACGCAGGGCATGGCCCAGCCGGTGACGACGTTAGGTCCTAAGACGCTGGGGATGCGAAGAGTGAGGCGGCCCAGTCGTTTGGGATCCACGTTGTTTACGACAAAGCCGCGATACTTCCCGTAAAATCGTCGTTCAATTTTCTGCATGAGGTCAGCAACGACCTTCTCTAACTCCACTCTACCCTCCTACAAATATGGGTTTGGCTTGCTAGCAATCCCCGCAAAGTCTTCGGCACCGGTTGGCATGATCGCGTTACGTTTCGCGCGAAAGAATTGGGTATACCCCTTCGCACGAAAGGTGTGGGTGACGTGCGTGACGTAATACACCCCCTTGTACGCCTCTCCGATGCCTTTGATCGTGACGGTTCCATGCGGTTTGAGGACGTGGGCGTAGCGATTGCCGTCAATCTCTCCTTCCGCGCTGATAAACCACTCTGCCTGGTGATACAGCTCCTGACACAGTGTGACCATTTCGGTTGTCCCGGTGGTGGTATTCATGCTTACGTACATCTGACCAGGAACTATGCCCCTAGCCAAAATCCCTGGGGCGGCTATCTTGCCCAGCACCTGCTGCCGGCTCGATTCGACAGTGGCCTCGAGGGGTTTTTTATTGATGCGATCCACCTGCACCATTGCGACATTCGTCGGTGTCAGCGCATTCATTTCCAGAGAGAAGCGGTTGATGTTCGTCTGGCCACAGTGGACGGCCAAGAGCGGTTGAGGTTGTCCCTTCAACCGTGGCGGTGCGAAGAAACCCGTGGCGGGCGTGGATGCTGGCGTTGCGGGCTGTCGAACAGGAGGAGGCGGCGGCACTTGCCTCCTGGGCGGTGGTGGACCAGGGGTCTCGCCGATAGCGGTTGTCCCGACTTGGCTCTTGCCACCGCCGGACGGCGTCACCGACCCGCGCGACTGCTGTCCTAATGGTTCAAGATCGACCCGAGTTGGGTCATCATCGAACCCTCTTCCCTGCGGCGTGGTGCTTGGCCTCGCAGGCAGCTCCTTCCTGGGGATGACATGGGGATGTGCCCCTAGGGGTTGACTTTGGGGCGCTCTAGCTGGTGGTAACGCAGGGGTCCCGGAAGGCCGCACCGAGCCAGGAGTTGGCGCCCTCAGGCCTGGGGGCTTCCCCCTCCACTTGCGGTGATGTGCATTTTGGACGGGTCCGGTGGCGTGCCACTTTTGACAATTACGAGACCAACGGGACCAGTTGTTCCTGTGGCGGCGAGCTCCTCCTCCACCACTTTAGCGTTATCATTCGCTGCTACTGGCCGTGACCTGGCGAGCGGCGCCTCCGTCGCTGGTTGTCGTGGTGGCGTCTGTGGTCGTAGCTTCGCGGCGTCGCGTTTCTGGCGTGCTCTCTCGATGTCAGTGAGAGCGTTTGCGTTCGCTGGCTTCGGCGCAGAGAGTCTGGCCGGTGATGCTCACAGAAGCGGGCCATCCCGCGAGATATTGGCCTTGCACGGTAATTGGTGTGCCCGCTGGACCACGGAGAGGGGTGAGCTGCTCAATGATAGGCGGATGAAAAGGCGCGCGGATATCTGGCACCCCAGTGCGTTGTACGCGTTTGCTCATGGGTCGTTCACTGAGTAACTCCAATTGGACAACCGACACTTCGTACATGACGGAGAGCCGAAATGGATGAGAGAACGTGCTCCAGACCTCATCGAGTTCGTCTGGATCCAGGGGATTCAGCATAATTTTTATCTCTTCTCTGGCATTGCGGAGGCCAGGCATAAGCACGTCCTGTGGCACGACGGCATGTTCATGGAACACCCGCATCGCTTCGCCGAGGATTTCATGGGCCGTCGCATTACCCGTCAGCGGGTCGTTCTGCGCATAGGGCGTCATGAGATAATGGAGGTTCAATGACAAGGGAGGAGATACAATCAGTGAGGGGTTGCCGCGTTGCACTTGCCAATCAAGATTCTTGAGCGTGGCGTTTTCCAGGATGCGATAGAGGAACAAATTGATCCGTCGATCACCGCCGGTTTCATCTGGCGCGAGAATCGTGACCGCAACCGAGGGGGTGAGGGCCATTTTTCCCACCAAGAGGTTTCGTAAGGATTCACTGACCATGCCTATGGCAGTTGAGGCGCTCATCGTGTCGTCTCCCTCAGCGCCCGGTTCTAAGATGTAAACGGCCGAGGCGGCTCCGTTCCCAAAAGGCGCGTGGCGTCGTGGACGACACGTCCCCACGTTGGACGACGACCATGTGTTGCGGCGGCGTCTTCCGCTCGCGCCCTTGGGCCTGGCTCTCGTCTCGCATGTGCGCCGTCTGAGCCGCTACGGTCGCGGCTGATTCACTGACCGTGCGTTGCAGTTGCGTGAGTCGCCGGGCCACATCGGCATCGCCTCGCTCGCCGTTCGGTACGCCCATCTGCTCAACAGGATTGGGTGAGCGCGACACCACTGACGGACGCTGTGCTTCCGAACTGTGCTGTGCTTTCGCGCCCTCGGTAACGAGAGGCTCGAGCCTGGAGAGAAACGCGCTATCAAACATTGCCGCCTCGCGCGTGTGAGGAAGCAATACTGGGGCGTGCAGAGGCGCCACCTTGCCCGGGGTGGTTTCCAGCGCTTCTGCCTGTTGAGCGACCTTCGCCGTGTCTGCAGTGTGGGATAAAGTCGCAAACGAAGTTCTTTGCGTCGAGATTCCTGGGATAACGAAATTCGTTTGCTCACGTTGTTCTGCTGGCATTGTTGTGGTTGTTGAGCGCCTATCCGCTGGGTTTTCCGGTTTGGTTTTAGGAAGCGAAGCGCCACCGTGCAGCAACGAACGAGGGGAATCGCTCTGGGCGCCGGTCTCGTATGTATGAAGAGTGCTGATCTGGCGCTCAGGTGTCTCAGTACCCGCGCTACCTCCCTCCTCGCTCAATCCTTCGTCTAGCGCAACCTTCACGGAAACTCTCGTCGCTCTCCCCGCTCGCTAACAACGGCGGCTGTCCATAGTGATGTCCGCGTGGTAGCGCAGTTAAAGGAGCTGTCGACCGGACTCCGCTTTCACGCATTGGCAACCCCAACAATCCCCTCACACCGCCTGTGATGGGTGGGCGCTGGTCCTTCTCCGAGGATCCGTTGCGGGCGGGACTTGAATTGCTTGGAGGAGATTGTTCAGACGGCATGGCTCACTCTCCGCAGCTCGTCCGCGAGTAGGGAAATATATTTCCGTCGCTTTTCCCGGGGCAGCGCCATAATGTCTTGTTCACTCCAATGGTAGTGATGGGCAAGATAATGCACCTCACGATAGAGCAGCTCACGACTGGTTTTGCATTCACCGAGAAAGAAGCCCAACAGATCAAAAGGCACGGCAAACTCACGCTCACACTCCGGGCAGTGCGCCGCCAGGGTCAAGTCGACTTGCGGGGCGGCCTCTTCCATGTGTCGCTCGATTTCCGCATGGGCGAGCGGCGACAGTCGATGGATGACTTCAGGCCCGGGGTCGTGCAGGGGACCAAGACGGCAAATGCACCGAGTTCTTCGGGGTAATCGCGTTGCGAAAATTCTTTGCTTCTTCGACCGTATCGTCAGTCTGGCTCAGGTCGCCGATGAAGAAGCAATCACTGAAGCGAGCGATTGGCGCAGTAGTTCATCCCTGCACCCGCGAGGGCAGCCGAACCAATCCCAGGAACGGCGATCAAACTCACATCTTCCTTGTCGTCTAACTTGGCAAAGGCGTCGCTGTACGGCTGATCGGTGGTGATCGCTCTCCCATCCGAGCCTGCCACGACAGAGGCGACCTCAGGGGTGGGAGCGCTGTTATCTCCAATAAAATAGTAGTTATCCGGCGGGGTGCGCGGAGGATTATTCGCCGGACGGAGGACGGCCGCGCCCAGGGTTTCGACACCGCCATTGAGCAGCCCCAAACGCAGCAGCCCGGTCGCATCCTGACTACTATTGGCGGCAGAGGTAACCTTGACCGACGAAGCGGGGCTCGCCACACCAGAGGTGAGGAGGAGCACGCCAGTAGTGGCCTGACAGAGAAAATTGGCGAAGGCATTTTGATCGGACGAGGCTCGGAGTTTCGTTAGTGCGCGTACGCGCGCCTGGATGGCGATCGCAATATTGTCCGCCAAGTTGAGATCCGGCGCTGGAGTTGGCACGGCAGCCTGCAAATCAACTTCCTGAAACCCGTCGCCATTAATATTGATACGGAGCCTGGTTCTCGCGCTCACAAGTCCCTGCGGCGCCGCCGCGCCGCGGCTGGTCCCCGCTTGCGCATCCGTATTCGCGGCATTGGTGGTGACCTGAAATAGCGTGAGGAGGCAGTGGCGGTCGGCACAAAATTCGGAGTTCCCGGAACCATACTCAGATTGTCGAAGCGCTCCGATGGAATCAACTCATCTTGCTGGAACACCGCGAGGTTAAACTCGTTGAGCGGATCATTCGTCCCATTCGCAATCACCACGGCCAACTGGTTGCCCCACACTCCCGGGCTACTCGCAGAGATTGTCAAACTTGCCTGCGGGTTCGCCGCTGCCCGATCGCGTAGAACGATATTAGCTCTAGCAGCGTTCACGCTCGCCACTCGCACGATATAACACTGCGTTCCGCCATTGTTGAAAAATCGATAGACGGCATGACTCAGAAAAGAACTCGGGATGAAGCCGCCGTAGCGGTTCTGATATTCGGTGAAATTAAAGATCTTCACCGCCTCGCCCACCGAACCTCTTTCGGCGACACCGATGAACGCCGCAATGGATGTGCTTGCCGCGGCTATGGGACGCACACCACTCGGAACCTCCTCTACATAGACGCCAGGATACGTCACTTGTGCCATGACCTACTCCTTTGCTCCTTAGTGCTTGCGCTATTGCGCTTGTGATCTTCTGTTCTTTTTTTGTACGCTGTCGGGTTTTTTTTCAGGCGCTATATGTTGGATGGCAATAAACCCCAGCTCCTCAAGTTTGCGGACCTTCTCATAATCCGTTAGCTCGATCGTCATAATGGTGATGGCGTGGCCTGGTGGGATGTGCCATGTCTCCCCGCTATTGCTACGAAAAGACACAATCGTATGACTCTGATTCGTCACCGTGCTGGTCATGACTTCTACCGAACGGCACTGCGTGCACTTGCGCGGATAAGAATTTCAAAGGCCCTTTTTCAGCGAGAGGAAGAGTACGAGATGGGCCGGTGGGCTGTCAAGTACGCGAGCCGTCGGTCCAGGATCGGGGATTTTTCGGGCGATTCGTCGGTCCGAGGCGCCCGGATCCAGTCAAACTTGAGCTGGTGCTGATAGAGCTTTTCTGATCCCCAAAACCACGGTCGGCCACGATCAACACCCGAACCCCCTCGGGCAGCACCTCAGGAAATCTCAATACGCACCATACAACGCCTAATCGACCGCGGTGAATTGCCGCTCGTGAAGGTAGGGCGTCGTGTCATGATCCCGGTGAGCGCGATACGGGAATGGATAGACCAGCAAGCGCAATCTGCGCATAATCAGCGGGGCGCGGGGCCGGGCGTGCGTAGAAAGGAGAAATCAGCATGCCATACCGACGCAAAGATAGCGCTGTTTGGTGGGTGTCGCACACCGACCAAAGCGGCGAAAGAGTTAGGTGCGCTACTGGAACGACCGATCGAAAGGAAGCCGAAGCTTTGGAAGCCAAATGGAAGCTAGAGGAACACCAAGCTGTTATATGGGGAGTGCCACCTGCCCGGACATTTGATGATCTCATGTTGGCGGGCAGAGTTGCTTCGTCACTCCGACATCAGAGTCACTATGCGTTATGCGCACTTAGCACCGGAAAATGTGCGCGCTGCCGTTTAGTGCTTGATGGACTTGGGTCACGATCTGGTCACGTTGACCAAGTAAGGAAGTTGACAGAAGTAGGATAACAGCTTGATTTACTTGGTGGGCGATGCTGGGATTGAACCAGCGACCTCTGCTGTGTGAAAGCAGCGCTCTCCCACTGAGCTAATCGCCCGTCGCAGGAATTCTAAGGACATTAAACCGCAGGGTCAAACAATCACAAGGCGATGGGGAGCGGTGGCCAGCGGCGAATAGATTGGACGACAACGCAGACGCATGATGGAGAAAATTCAAGTACGTACGCGTTTCGCGCCGAGTCCGACCGGTTACTTGCATATCGGCGGCGCGAGGACGGCGCTCTTCTCTTGGCTCTATGCGAGAAGACATGGCGGCGTATTTATTTTGAGGATCGAGGACACCGATCTCGAACGATCGACGCAGGCGGCGGTCGATGCGATCCTGGAGGGCATGGCGTGGCTCGGTCTCGACCATGACGAAGGCCCGTATTTTCAAACTCGGCGCTGCGATCGTTATCGAGAGATCATCGATCGGTTGCTGCGCGAGGGACAGGCTTACCATTGTTATTGCTCGAAAGAGCGGCTCGAGGCACTGCGGGCCGAGCAGATGGGGCGCAAGGAAAAGCCGCGTTACGACGGCTACTGCCGTAACGCGGCGAGGACAGGCAGCCGGCCCGTGGTGCGCTTCAAGAACCCGGCCGATGGCGAAGTGGCCGTGCACGATTTGATTCGAGGCCAGGTCGTGTTCCACAACCGCGAGCTCGATGATCTCATCATTGCGCGGGCGGACGGCACGCCGACGTACAATCTCACGGTGGTTGTCGATGACATGGATATGGCGATCAGCCATGTCATTCGAGGCGATGATCACCTGAACAATACGCCTCGGCAGATCAACATCCTGCGGGCCTTGGGTGCATCCATCCCGGCCTATGCGCATGTGCCGATGATCCTCGGCGGCGACGGCCAGCGGCTGTCGAAACGGCATGGCGCGGTCAGTGTGCTTCAGTTCCGGGAGGACGGTTATCTCCCCGAGGCGCTGCTGAATTACTTGCTCCGGCTGGGCTGGTCGCACGGAGACCAAGAGATCTTTTTGAAGCAGGAAATGATCGATAAATTCGGGACTGAAACGATCAACAAGGCAGCGGCGGCGTTTGACTCGGCAAAGTTACAGTGGTTGAACCAGCATTATTTAAAAAACATCCCGACGCCCGAATTACTGGCGCACCTCGGTTGGCATTTAGACCGTCTCGGGATCGCGGCGAGCGATCCCCCGGCGTTGGGGGACGTTGTTCAGCCGTTACGTGAACGCTCTAAGACCTTGGTGGAGATGGCGGAGAGCGCTGGCATTTTTTACCGGGATTTTTCCACCTATGACGAGCCGGCCGCGGAGAAGTACCTCACCCCGCTCATGGCCGATCCACTGCTGATGTTAAGGCAAAGATTCTCAGATTTGCCGCGCTGGACCCAGGAGGCTGTTCATGAAGCCATCACCCATGTAGCGGCGAGATTCGAATTGAAATTGGGCCAGCTTGCTCAACCTCTAAGAGTCGCGTTGACCGGCGGGAGCGTCTCCCCGCCTATCGACACCACGGTCTGGCTCATGGGTAGGGAACGTTCCTTGCGGCGTATAACCAAGGCCATCGCCTATGTTCAGAGCCAAGGGGTTGTTGACACCGGCGCGGGCCTATCTTAAGGTTTGAACAATCCGTGGGGCCATAGCTCAGCTGGGAGAGCGCTACAATGGCATTGTAGAGGTCGGCGGTTCGATCCCGCCTGGCTCCACCACCTATCGCACGGGTAAGCGGTTTACGGCAGAGAAAGGTTAGCGCGCGCCCCGGGAATCTCACAGACAATCCTGTCCCCATCGTCTAGAGGCCTAGGACATCGCCCTTTCACGGCGGCAACCGGGGTTCGAATCCCCGTGGGGACGCCATCTTGATAAACTCAGGAATCTGCATGCTCACGGCGGGCTCGTACACCGGTTTCGAGGGGTGGCTGCGTGAAACGAACCCCACCACCTTTAGTGGATCCCGCAACGGCCGGGCGCATGGCCGAGCGCCAGCGCCGGGCGGGGGTCGATCTGCAATTCGATGCGTACCGGAAAGCCGCGGAGCGAGCGCTCGAAGGCGTTAGGAACGCGATAGCGAAACGCCGGACGCGCCGGAGTGGACGACCTTCATAACGATGCCACGCGGACCGAAGCCGAGAACCGGATGGCGCCAGCGGGTCACGAAGACCGTAGGTTACCCGGCGCCGTGCCGGGAGGACAATGGCGAAGTGCCGTCGAAGTGGCTAAACCGAACTTCTTTTAGCGAATTAGCGTAACGGTCTGATAGGATGGAATAATTTAAAAACACAGGGTTCGGCTACTGGGTACGTTATCACCCTTTCAGGCCGAGGAGTTGGAAAGCCTGGCGTTGTAAA
>JBOIDL010000163.1:0-8846 GCA_050740435.1 Gammaproteobacteria bacterium | reverse complement strand
TTGGACACCGAAGCGCAACCTGCGCGAGACGCTGCCAAAAATGATCGCCGCACTCAAGAGCGATCCTGTCGGCTGGTATCGCACCAACGAACTCAACGCGGCGAAAGTGGCGGCGAAGGGCGTCGAAAGCCCAAGCCGAGCAGGCTGAGGTTGCTGCAGGCACCGCCGAGGATACGGCCGGCGAGCAGGCGATGATGCACGAGCACATGCAGGGCATGCGTAAGATGCACTTCGACATGCTATGGGTGCATTACCTTAACTTGTTGCTCGGCGCTTGGCTGGCGACCAGCCCCTTCGTGTTCGGCGCGTTCGGCCAGGAGAGCTTCAGCGAGACGATCCTGCGGGTGACCGAGGAGCGCGGCCTGTGGGCGCCGGAGCTGCGCAGCTCGATGCTGGCCTGGAGCGACGTCATCAGTGGCCTGCTGATCATGGGGTTCTCGGTGATGTCACTATCGCCGCGTTTGGCCTGGGCACAGTGGGCCAATGCCGCCGCCGGTGTCTGGCTGCTGTTCGCGCCCCTGCTGTTCTGGGCGCCGAGCGCGGCGGTTTACGCCAACGACACCCTGATCGGTGCGTTGGTGATCACCTTTGCGATCCTGGTGCCGATGATGCCGGGCATGAGCATGGCAGGAATGATGGATGAGTCCGACCTGCCACCGGGCTGGACCTATTCGCCCTCAACCTACCTGCAGCGGCTGCCGATCATCGCTCTCGGCGCGGTCGGTCTTCTGATCTCACGCCATCTCGCCGCTTATCAACTCGGCCATATCGATGGCGCATGGGAACCGTTCTTCGCCGGCGCGGGCGGCCGCAACGGCACCGAAACCATCATCACTTCGGACGTGTCCAAGGCCTGGCCGGTCGCCGATGCCGGGCTCGGCGCAGTGACCTATATGTTTGAAGTGTTGATGGGTGCCATGGGCGACCGGCGACGCTGGCGGACGATGCCGTGGATGGTCGCCGTGTTCGGTTTTACCGTTGTGCCGCTGGGCGCGGTCAGCATCTACTTCATCATCATCCAACCGATCGTGATCGGCACCTGGTGCAGCCCGTGTCTGCTCGCCGGGATCGCGATGCTGGTGATGATCCCGTACAGCCTGGACGAATTGGTCGCGACGGGTCAGTACCTGGTGCAGAGCCATCGCCGCGACGAGCCTTTCTGGCGCACGTTCTTCAAGGGCGGCGCCCAGCCGGACGGCGGCCGCGACGACCAGCCCGGCTTCGACGCGCCGCTCATGCACGCACTGCGTTCCGCATTGCGCGGCGGTGTGACGATGCCCTGGACCTTGGCGGCCAGCGCCCTACTCGGCGTCTGGCTGATGCTCACCCGGCTGATGCTCGGCACCGAGCCACCGATGGCCGACAGCGATCATTTGGTCGGCGCGCTGATCGTCACCGTCGCCGTCATCGCGATGGCGGAGGTCGCCCGTCCGCTGCGCTTCCTGAATATCGTCTTCGGCCTGTGGCTGATCGCGGCGCCATGGATCATGGACGGCGCGAGCATGTTCGCCTCGCGGGCCGGCGTACTCATTGGTCTGGTGCTGATCGCCCTCAGCCTGCCGCGCGGAGCACGCAGCAAGGAGCATTACGGCAGCTGGGACCGCTTCGTTGTGTAGCGCTCGATGAGTCCAAAGCAGGTCCGAAGGGAAGCGATGGTTCGGAAGCATCCGTTCATAACGATCTGGTTGAGCATAGCGTTTTGTTCGGCGGTCTCCTGGCCTGGGCCGAGGTGTCCCGCAGCCGGCTGAACGACCCCGATCCGGCATTCCAACGGACCGGCTTCCTCCTGCCGGAAGACAAGGTGCGCGCGCCCAATGTCCTCCGCGGCTATCCGGGAGCACTTAGCCTCGAGGCTGCGAATGCCAATGGGCGTGTAAGCTGCGACGGTGAAGGGCCGAACACGAAAGTACAAGGAGGAGCCGTGATGCACTCGCCATCGGCGCTGAACCCGACCGGGGGAGCCGCATACCAACCTTCTCGAGCGGGCATGACCGTTTCGGCGGTGATGCGGCCAGCGTAAATGTGTCGACGCTAACCTGACCGCGTTAGTATCCAAGGTGCCGTTGTCGGATTGATGCGCTCCTACCGTTAATCAAGAGACCTTCTGCACGAATGTGTGAGGGGGCAGCAAATCATAACTATGAAAACCTACCGCAAAGAACTCTGGTTCAACCTTCCGACTCCGGTCGGATTTGTGAACCTCACGCCCGATGTGAAGCAGTGCGTCGTGGCAAGTACTGTCCAAGAGAGATTCGATAACGAAATAAGATAGGCATTGGAACTCCTGGTTATTGGCATAGCTGCCTGCTTGGTCTCTGGGTTGACGCTCTTCTCGGGTTTCGGCTTGGGCACCGTGCTGACGCCAGTCTTTGCCCTCTTCTTCCCGGTGACCCTGGACTAAACTGTTACCTATGTGTCCGGACCGTACCGTCCATTTCGCTAACAACCTGTTCAAGCTCGGCCTGATGGTGCGGCATTCGTGGCCGGCATCCGATGTTGGTTCTAACTGTAAGCGGAGTTTGTCTATGAACTATCACGTTGGGCTCGTCTTATTTTCAATGTTGTTTAGCTTGCCCCCTTACTCAACGCCAGCGGCAGACGAGCTTACGAAGGCCGACACGCGTAGCCAGCCAAAGAACGGCAAAGCGCACGCGGTACGCGAACATGGGGTCTCGCTCGCTGGGCAACCCGGCAAAGCGAGCCGAGTGACCCGCACGATCCGAATGCAGACGCTGGATACCATGCGGTACGCCCCAGACAAGCTTGCCGTGAAGTCAGGCCAGACCGTGCGCTTCATCGACTAACGCGGGGAAGATGAGCCATGAGTTCGCGATCGGCGATGCCGAAGAGCAAACGCCAGCACGTGGAAATGATGAAAGAGATGCCGGATATGAAGCACGCTGAGGGCAACGCAGTGTCCCTGGAACCTGGAGAAACCCAGGAACTTATTTGGCAATTCTCTCATCCGGCAAGGTCGAGATCGCGTGTCATCTGCCGGAGCATTACGAAGCCGGCATGCGCGCCATAGTGACGGTGGCGACATGAACCGTGCGATCTCTCGGTTTAGCATGGGTATCAGGACTCATCAGATTGACATCTCACCATACTTAAGGACAAGAAATGCCGCCTATCCATCCCGCTCTCGTCCATTTCCCCATCGTACTTGTCACGTTGTCGGTTTTCGCAGATCTCATAGGCTACTTCAAAAACAGTCCAGCGGCGCGGCCTGTGGCCTGCTGGTCATTGCTCGGAGCCGTCTTGAGCGCCGCACCTACTGTAGCCGCCGGATACTATGATATGAACCGTGCGGACCTGTCACAGGAGACACATAAGTATATCGAGCTGCACTCTACTACGGGACTAGTCCTCCTCGTCGCTTTGCTGGGGCTGACGTGGTGGCGCTGGTTCATTCTTGCCAGACCTGGTCGATCGGTCGGATGGAGCTACCTTATCGTAGCCTTACTTGTGTTCGGCCTGACAGCTTTTCAGGGCTGGCTTGGTGGCGAGATGGTTTATTCTATGGAGTCGCGGTCGCGCCCACGGGGCAGGGCGTGGAATCAGCGGACGAGGCAAAGCCTCGCCTTGAAAGGGTGTATAGGCTTCTAGGCGGCCCCACTGTAGAGCACCCCTGACAACAAAGCCTAATAGCCGTGCAAGCACAAAGCGGTACCACTCATCGTCAAATGATTGATACTGTTTCATACCTATCGACGATCAAGCGGACTCGTTAGAGATTTCGGAGGCGCGATGAATAGACAGATGCACCGCGCAAGATCAAGGTCGAGCTTGATCGTGGTGTTGACCGTAGTTGGCACGCTCCTAACAGGTATCCTGCCATTTGCGGACGGCAGCGAATGGGTCGCCCGGGACCAACGCTGGTACTTCCGTGGTCCCTGGAACTGGGCCGTACCGCGCGAGCTGCCGCAGCTTTTTCGCGAGTTTAACGGCATTGACTTCGGCCACGCCCACCTCGCCGAAACGCTGCTCCGCACCCAGGATCAGCAGCGGGTCGAAGAGGCGCGCCTGGAGGTGCTTGACTTCATTTTCAGCTCGCCCTCTGTGCCGCCAGACGAAGAGCAGGTGGCACCGACGCTCGTCCGCTTGACCTGGGAAGTGCAACGGGCATTCAACTGGGCGCATAACTTCCACCGCAGCCTGTATGACCTCTTTGCCAGCGGTGAGGCGCAAGACAAAGAAGGCGCATATCGCAAGCTTCTCGCGGACTACCTCGAGAAGCCCGAGGCCATCACTTCGCATCGCCTTGACCACCATGGCAAGCTGTGGAGCTTTCCGGAATCCAAGTCTTTCCGCACGAAGTTCGGCAAGTTCAACACCCAGATCTGGGCCTATCACTGGCTCCAGGCCGCCACCTACGACCTCCAGCTGCTCGGCAATGCCGCCAAGCAGCGTGAGCTGATACCCCGGCTGGTTGCGCACTATCACGGCTACCTCCGGAACCCGCCACTCGAGTGGCAGTTCATGCCCATGCTCCCCGAAGGAGCACCCCAGTTCTCGGCGCGCTTTCCCGAGGCCGCCGCGGTCTTCGATAACCTCCATATGCTCCATGACAACGCCGACGACGTCCTGAGCCGGCCAGACCTCTACCCGACATTGCAGGCCAGGCGCGAGGCCATTTTGCGGATCCTACAGATTTACTTGCACACTAACCATGAGCCGCGGGAGCGCTACGCTGAGTACCATGGCATGGCCATGGCCGGGGGGCAAGCCGGGCACGGCATGATGGTCATGGGGCCACGACCGCCTTCCGCTCAGGAAGTGCTTTTCGGTAAGGCCTCGCAGGGCGATAGTCAACAACAGCCACAAACCCAAGAAAAACCAACCGGCGCCCACGGCAAACACTGAGGAGTCTGCACATGAACCGATTAGATAGTCGAGTTCTTTCAAGCCTCGTATTACTCGGCATCAGCACTCCGACTGCTTACGCCATAGACCACAGCAATCTGGATGAGGGGCGGCCCCTGCAATTGGAAGACCCCTATCCCATTGCCGCTGGCGAGATCGCTGTCGAGGCCGGTTTGGGCTTCACTCTCGAGCGCCGCAACGAGGACCGCGGCTTTTTCCCCATACAAGTGCTCTATGGCGCTTATCCCAACTGGCAGCTGGGGATGGGCACCACGCTGTCCACCGATCCGCGCGCGATCGATGAGCAGGAGAGATCGGGCGATCTGAACCTGGAAGCTCTGTACAACTTCAATCAGGAGACGCTGAACCTGCCTGCGCTTGGCGTGAAGCTCGATCTCGGTCTCCCGACCGGTGTCGATTCATCGGGGACCGATGTGTCCTTGACCGGGCTCGTAACCAAGTCCTTTGGGCACCTCAGCCTGCATGCGAATGGCGGATACGCGTTCTTGAGCGGAGAAGACCCGGGCGAGCGAGACGGCCGGTATGAAATCATTCTGGGCGCCACTTATCCCATTGGAGCGCCCCACTACACGCGATTGACGGTCCTCGGTGACCTCTTTACCAAGCAATCGGGGGCGAGGGGAGAGTCGAACATTGCCGGTGCGGAGGTCGGTTTGCGTTACCAGCTGACCTACCGTGCGGTGCTGGATGCAGGTCTCGGTTCGGAATTCGCTGGTCCGGCCGACCGTTCATCTTTTTACCTTGCGACTGGCCTCTCAATTGGGTTCTAGTTTCCTGAAGGCAGGCAGCCTTTCCCTATACGATGAGCAACTCAACCGTAGGGCATTATGGGAGGCGCGGGTATAACTTCCGGATGTGGCCGATCCCAAGCAAGAGGAAGCCGCGGCCGCAGCGATGGCCTGCTCGTGCTGCTCATCTTCGCGGCTGGCTGGATGGCGGTCGACGAATGGCAGCTTGATCTGCGAGCGCGGCGAACTGCGTGAGCAGGCTGTGGCCTATGGTCTCGGCGGTGCGCCGGTACCGTCCGAGATGAAGAAAGACGGTGCGCCGCATGGGGACTACCACAGGTCGGTACGTGAAACCGATAGGACACGTGAGATCCTAAGCCCCGCAAATGAACTGGTAAAAACGTTGCTGCAAAAGATAACCCAGCGTAATCGGTAAAACCAGGTCTGCAATACCAGCCGTGCGGAACCCCGGGGCGACCTATGCGAACGACGAATCGTGGGCCGGCTAACCTCCAGCCCGACGAGCTACCACGAAGAGCGCATTCATCTCACCCCGAACCCAACCTCGGGGGCTCAGGCCGACAGAACTTGGCGCAGCACCATCTGCAGGATGCCACCGTTGAGGAAGTACTCGACCTCGGCCGGAGCATCGATCCTCAGCGTCGTTTCAAACTGCACTTGAGATCCGTCTTGCCGGGTCACGGAAACGCTTGCGTTTTGTCGCGGTGTGATGTCATCACTGATTCCGGTTATGGAAAAGGTCTCGAAGCCGGTCAGACCCAAAGACTGCACTGAATCTCCTTCTTCGAATTGCAAGGGAAGGACCCCCATGCAGACGAGGTTGCTGCGGTGGATGCGCTCGTAAGTCTGGGCGATGACTGCTTTGACGCCCAGCAAAACCGAGCCCTTTGCTGCCCAATCGCGCGAGCTTCCTGAGCCGTATTCCTTGCCGGCGATCACGACCAGGGGCGTGCCTTCTTTCTGGTACCGCAGAGCGGCGTCGTAAATGCTCATCTTGTCGCCGGTGGGAACGTGGATGGTCCAGGGGCCCTCGACTCCGGGCACCATCAAGTTGTGCAGGCGAATGTTGCCGAACGTCCCGCGCATCATGACTTCGTGATTGCCCCGCCGGGAACCGAAACTGTTGAACTCCGCCGGCGGCACGGAATGCTCCACGAGATATTTTCCTGCAGGAGAATTGACGGTGATGGCCCCGGCGGGGGAGATGTGATCGGTTGTTATCGAGTCGCCAAAGAGTGCAAGGATTCTTGCCCCCGTGACGTCGGAGGGCGGTGCCGGAACGCCTGCAAATTCCATAAAATAGGGAGGCTCGCAAACGTAGGTCGAATCGCCGTCCCAGTCGAATAAAGTGCCTGTGGGCGCCGGCATGCTCTTCCACTTCTCATCGCCTTCGAATATGCGGCCGTATTCGAGGTCAAACTGATCCGATGACACCGAGGTGGCGACCAAGGATTCAACTTCCTCGGCAGTGGGCCAGATGTCCTTCAAGTAGACGGGCTTGCCGTCTGCATCGGACCCCAACGGATCCACGGTCAAGTCGCACATGACCGTTCCGGCCAGCGCGTAGGCGACACACAACGGCGGCGACGCCAGGTAACTCGCCTTCACCTGGCCGTGAATGCGTCCCTCGAAATTTCGATTGCCCGACAGAACTGCAACCACCGCCAGGTCTTTGCTCGCGACGACTTCGGCGATCTCTTCGGGCAACGGGCCGGAGTTGCCGATGCAGGTCGTGCATCCGTAACCCACCAGGTTGAAACCCAACTTCTCGAGATAGGGCGTGAGACCCGCCTTGTCGAGGTACCGGGTAACGACGCGCGAACCCGGCGCCAATGACGTCTTCACCCAGGGCCGGCATTTCAGGCCTGCCTCCACCGCCTTTCGGGCCAACAGCCCGGCGGCAATCATGACTGACGGGTTAGATGTATTGGTGCAGCTCGTTATTGCAGCGATGACGACGGATCCATCGGTCGCGGATGCTGCTGCGCGCGGGTTCCCGATGGGCTCTGGCGGAGCTTCGAGAATCTCGCCCGCAGGAGCGCCTCCTTCGCCCACGAGCCGGGCAATGTCCTTGCCGTCCACTTGGGCTTCGACCCCGTCGAATGCTGCGTTGAAGGACCTCCGAACTCCCGGCAAGGGGACGCGATCTTGAGGCCGCTTGGGTCCGGCGACGCTCGGCTCGACCTTTCCCAGATCCAGATCGAGCACCTCGTTGAAGAGCGGCTCGGGGTCTTCGTCAGTTCTGAACAAACCCTGCTCTCGCGTGTACCGTTCGACCAGGCCGACGAGCGCGCCGCGGCCTGTCAGATTCAGATATCTCAACGTGTTCGCGTCGACCGGGAAGAGTGTTGATGTGGCGCCGAACTCCGGCGACATATTCGACAGCGTGGCACGGTCGGCGATGCTGAGAGCGCTCAATCCCGGTCCAAAGAATTCGACGAACTTGCCAACGACGCCGTGCGCTCTCAGCATTTGGGTCAGGGTCAGGACGAGGTCGGTGGCCGTCGTGCCGATCGGGAGCGTCCCTCGGGTCCTGACTCCAAGGACGATCGGCCTCGGCAGAAACATCGGCTGGCCGAGGATGGCCGCCTCGGCCTCGATGCCGCCGACTCCCCACCCCAATACGCCGAGGCCGTTAATCATCGGGGTGTGCGAGTCGGTCCCGACCAAGGTGTCGGGAAAGACCCATCCGCCGCGCGATGAAACGACTCGCCCCAAATGTTCGAGGTTGACTTGATGGCAGATCCCCATCCCGGGAGGCACCACTCGGAAGCCCTCGAATGCTTGGCGCGCCCAGTTGAGCAACGCGTAGCGTTCGCGGTTGCGACGGTACTCCCAATCCAGATTGGCGGCATAAGAGTCGGCACTGCCAAAACGATCGACCTGGACAGAGTGATCGATGACCAGGTCTACAGGGATGAAGGGATTGACCCGCTTGGGATCTCCGTCTGATCGGGCGACCGCACTCCTCAGGGCTGCGAGGTCTACGACTGCTGGAACCCCGGTGAAGTCCTGCATCAATACTCGTGCAGGCATGAATGCGATGGACGCAGCGGCGCCGTTCGGCCACCGGGCAAGCGCCACGACATCCGCTTCGGACACGTCCCGGCCCCCGGCCCTTCGAGCGATGTTCTCGAGGAGGATCTTGATGGTGTGCGGAAGCCGCGCCACATCCGCGCCGGTCTTCGCGGCCAACTTCGCGAGGCTCACGTA
>JBOIDL010000162.1:0-8888 GCA_050740435.1 Gammaproteobacteria bacterium | reverse complement strand
CAAAATGTCCGCCCTCGGTGCCGCAATGCGTAAGCTCGTCCATATCTGCTTTGGAGTCCTAAAACATCAACGACCTTACCAACCACAATCCGTTTAAATACCCCTTGACAACAAAGACGGTATCTACCGGGTGTTCGAGCAGGCGAGCGACAAAGGTTTCTGCGTGGTCGTGCGCAACGGTGCGGAGATCGCCGTTTGCAGTTCCAGGGCCACTGCACCAGCCGGGAGGAGTCGTGATTTACCAGGTGGCCTTGCTGATCGCCGAGAGCGCTGGAGCAGGCGGCCATGCTTTCCCGAGAATGGGCAGCCGCGTGAACAGGCGAACGAGTATGCGACGAGGCGATCGCGATGCGCGGCAGATTCGTTCCCGACCTCTGAGCGCAGCTACAGTCGTACCCGCACCAGCGCCCCGCCGCGTTCGGCACGGCCGAACTCCAGCGTGCCTCCGTAGACCTGCTCCACGATCTCCCGCACCACGGCGAGCCCGATGCCGTGGCCAGCGACGGTCTGGTCGCCGCGTACCCCGCGCTGGCTAATAATGGTGTATAGATTCTCAGGGATGCCCGGTCCGTCATCCTCTACTTCCAGCACCAATCCCGGCTGCTCGCCGTCTACCGTAACACGTAGCGCCACTTCCCGCCGCGCCCACTTACAGGCGTTGTCTAGGAGATTTCCGAGCACCTCCAGGAGATCGCTTTCATCCCCATGGAACACGGTCCTGGGCTCCAAAGAGAAATCGAAACGCAGCGCCTTTCCGGCGTAGACCTTGGCAAATGACTGCCGGAGCTTGTGCACCAGCGGTGCGACCGCTACGGGCACCGCGAGCACCGTCCGTCCCGAGGCCGCGGCGCGCTGAAGCTGATAGTCGACGGCCTTGTTGATTCTCTCGACTTGTTCTTGCAGCGTCTCCTGAAATCCTTCCCCCCTCTCGCGCTCCCCGACGGCGCCGCGAATGACCGCGAGCGGTGTCTTTAGACTATGGGCCAGATCGGCCAATGCATTGCGGTAGCGCTCGAGGTGAGCGCTACGGTTCCTCAAGAAGGTATTCAAGCTCTCCGTTAGCAGTCGCAACTCTTTCGGGTAGGCAGAGCTGAGCTCGTCCCTGCGCCCGGCCTCGATCTCCGCTACCTCCAAGGCGACCCGGCGCAGCGGCGCGAGCCCCCAGCGCCAGATGAAACCTTGAACGCCGAGGAGCACGAGCGCGGCCCCGAGCAGCCAAGCCCAGAGACTGCGCCGAAAACCGCCCACCAGGGCATTGAACGGGTCGGTGCTCTCGGCAACGTAGAACGTATAGCCATAACGCTTCCGCGGACTGGCTTCCCAGACCACGCCGAGACCCAGCGCAAAGAATCGCGCTCCCTCCGCGCTCGCCAGTTCATGGAACGCTGGCTCTCCGGTGCGGTATACGGCTGCAAACGGCAAGCTCAACCCGAGCATGGAGCGGGAACGCCAGACCACGTCCCCCGCGGCGTCATTCACCTGCGCATACAAGCCCGAACCCGGGGTGTCGAGGCGGACCTCCGGAAGCCGCTTGGGAACCGCTAATTTCTCGCTGTCATCGAGCTCGGCGGCGGCAAGCAGGGAATAGATTTGGACCTTCAGTTGTTCGCGGACGGCGGCCAGCGCGCTCTCCCTGAAAGCCCCGTCCAAAGTCAGTCCGGTGAGTCCCAGGAAGGCCGCGAGCACGACGCTCGCGGCGATCAGGAGCCGGGTATTAAGCGAGAGTCCGCCCGCTCGGTTCAAGGTTGAATCTGTAACCGCGGCCGCGCAGGGTCTCGATGGGCTGCAGCACCCGGTGGGGGTCGAGCTTCTTGCGCAACCGCGCCACCAGCACCTCGAGCACGTTGCTGTCGCGGTCTGACTCCTCCTCGTAGATGTGATCGCTAAGCTCGGACTTGGAGATCACCTCGCCCGCGTGCAACATCAGGTACTCCAAGACTTTATACTCGAAGGCCGTGAGCTCGACAGGCGCGCCGTTTACCTGCACGGATTGACTCGCCGTGTTCAATGCGACCGGTCCGCATTCGAGATACGGCGTGGCCCACCCCTTGGAGCGGCGGATCAGGGCCAGCAAGCGCGCCAGCAGCTCTTCGAATTGGAACGGCTTAACCAGATAGTCGTCGGCCCCCGTATCGAGGCCTTCCACCTTTTCTTGCCAGCGTCCGCGCGCCGTGAGTATCAAGATGGGAAAGGTGCGGCCGGCGGCGCGCCAGCGCCGGATCACATCGATACCGGATAGCTTCGGGAGACCGAGGTCAACGAGCGCGGCATCGATGGGAAACTCGCCGCCCATATACAACGCTTCTTGACCATCGCGCGCGATATCGACGGCGTAGCCCTCGGCGCGCAGCCGCTCCGCCACCTGATCGCTCAAGGCACGCTCGTCTTCGACTAGGAGCAGTCGCATCGAAAGAACTCGATTGCAGCGCTTAGCGCACGTCGCCGGTGCGGGGATCGACTCCGATCTCGTAAACATGGCCGTCGGGGGACAGCACCTTGACACTATGGCGATCGCGCCCTGGCCGCACCCTGAGCACCCGCCCCCCGGACTTTTGGCGGGCGATTGACGCCGCCCGATCCGAGTCGATCCGGGGTTGCTCACCACCGCCACGGAAGCGCTCCCGATTGCGTCCCTCGTTATCCGCGCTCACCGCTTGAGGCAGGGCGATCAGGCAAGCGAGCAACACCGCGCTCACCGCGCGTGCCAGGTCCCCGCATCGCGACCGCGGGAAATCAACTTTCAACATAGCGTGCGTTGGCGGGCTGGCCAATCCATTCGTCATCACCAAGGCGAGTTTACCGAGAGCTGCTTAACCTCTGCTTAACGATGCGCCGAACGCTTAGGGAGCTCTGCAAAAGTTACTGCGCATCCGCTTCGGGACCGATAAAGCCGCGGTCATGCTGCAACGCCGGGATCATCCGCCTAGCCTCCTCGACCCTCGCGGAGTCGACCTCGGCAATGACAAATCCAGATTCGTCACCGCCGTCGGCCAGTATCCGCCCCCAGGGGTCCACGATCAACGAATGCCCGTAGGTGGCCCGGCCGCTGCGCCGGATACCGCACTGACTCGGTGCGAAAACGTAACTCCCGGTCTCGATTGCGCGGGCCCGTTGCAGCACGTGCCAGTGTGCCTGCCCGGTGGTGCGCGTAAAGGCTGCGGGGATCGCGAGATACCGTGCCCCTGCCTGGGCAAGTGCCCGGTAGAGGTGCGCAAAACGCAAATCATAACACACCGACAGTCCAATCCCGCCCCACGGCGTGGCTGCCACCAGGGCCCGATCTCCCGGCTCGACTGTAGCGGATTCCCGATAGCTTTCTCCGGCCTTAAGATTTACATCGAATAGATGGAGCTTATTGTAGGAGGCGATGACGCGCCCGCTATCATCGAGCAAATACGAGCGGTTGTTGATCTTCCCTGAGGGAAGCTTGATCGCCAAGGAACCCATCAAGATCCAGGCGCCAAGCTCGCGCGCTAAATCCCTGAAGTGCGGGATCGCGGGGTGCGATTCTTCCGTATGGGCTTGTGCCAGCAAGCGGGCGTCGCTGACTTGGATCAGGGAAAAATTCTCCGGCAGGCAGATGAGATCGGCGCCCGACGCGCGCGCGGCGCGCACAAGCTCCGTCGCCAGCGTGATGTTTTCGGCCACATCGTCGTCGGCGCAGTTCTGGACACAGGCGACTTTAAATTTCATAGATCACGCCAGGGGATGTTCCGAGACCAAGACGCCGTCTTCGTCGGCATATAGATACCAGCCCGGCGTGAAGGTAACCCCCGCGAACTGCACCGGGATGTCCCGATTCCCCGTGCCCTGCTTGACGCTCTTGCGCGGATTGGTGTTCACCGCCTTGAGCCCGATCGGGATCGTAGCGATAGCCGCGGCATCGCGTATGCATCCATAGACCACGAGCCCGGCCCAGCCGTTCCGGCTTGCCAGCTCCGCCAGCTTATCGCCGACCAGCGCGCATCGGAGCGATCCGCTGCCATCGACGACCAACACCTTGCCGCCGCCGGGCTCCTCGAGCGCCGCGCGTACCAGGCTATTATCCTCGAAAACCTTGACGGTCGCGATCGGCCCGGAAAACCGTCGCTTGCCCCCATAGTCGGACAGCATGGGCTCTAGCACCTGGACCCTGTGTTCGTGCTGATCGTAGAGATCGGCGGTCGCAAAGCTCATAATCGCTTCGTCTTAATGGTGATACTTCATCTTATCCCATCACTGGCCAAAGCGAGATCATGATCACCCGCGCAACGCAGCTATCGTGACGCGCAGCAGGTTTATTCACAAGCTCTCAGCGCGCCGCTGGGTTCTCGGGATTCTCCTGGGATCGGCCATCGCATTGGCGGTGGTCTATGCGCGTAACCTCTGCCAGGGTTACGAGGCCTTGCTGACGCTCCTCGATCTCGTTCAGCGCGCACCCGCGGCGGCGATCGACGTCCGTCCGTCCGCACTGCGCACGTCCCTTACCTTCGCGGTCGACGAACGCCACTATCGCGCGGATCTTTACCGCCCGGCCGATCCGGTGCTTGCGGGGATCGTTTTCGTCCCCGGCGCGGCCGCCGACGGCAAGGAAGATGCGCGCGTCATCCGCTTTGCGACCACCCTGGCACGGGCGCGCTTCGCGGTGTTGGTACCCGACATCGTCGCCTTGCGCGAGCTCAAGCTGCTACCGGAAAGCCGCCGCGACGTGGCCGACGCCGTCACCTATTTGCGCTCCCGGAAAGAGCTGACGCCCGCGGGCCGTGCGGGCATCCTGACGACGAGTGTCGCCGTCGGCCCCGCGCTCTTGGCTTTGCTCGATTCGTCCTTGTCGCGGCGGGTACGTTTTCTTATTTCCGTCGGCGGCTATTTCGATCTGCCGCGTGTACTGACCTATTTCACCACCGGGCACTATGACGCCTATGGTCTTTCGTTAAAGAATAAGCCGCATGAATACGGCAAATGGGTCTACGCGCTCAGTAACGCCTCGCGTCTCGAAAATGCCCGTGAACGCTACCTCCTCGGCACGCTAGCGCGGCGGAAACTAGTCAATCCCGAGGCAAAGGTCAATGATCTCCTGGCCTCTCTCAGTACCGAGGGCCGACAAGTCTACGATTTCATCGTGAACCGGGACCCCGCGCGCAGCGCGCACCTGCTGAGCCGGTTTCCGCCGGCGTTGCGGACGGATGTCGAGCGGCTTAACCTCGCCGCGCGCGATCTCTCACGGCTCGAGACCCGATTCATTTTCGTACACGGCCTCGACGATGCGATGATTCCCTATGTCGAGAGCGTAGCCTTGGCCGCGGCGCTCCCCGCGGGACAGAGTCAAATCTTCCTCCCCCGCGGCCTGGTGCACGTCGATGTGGCGCCGGATGCGATGGACGGAGTGCGCATGTGGAGCGCGATCTACGCGCTGCTCTCCGAACGATACCTATAACGCGATCCTCAGGAAGCACGCACGGCGGGGGAACCTAAAAGCGTCCCGCGGGTGTTTCAATCGCCGGCAATTTCATCGGATAGACACATAAAAAACCCTGGAGTATATAAGCTTTCGGTCTTCCCTGCCGTGAAAAAAGTCACAGCGACATAGCATCTCACTCATCTATACTTAGTTATGACACGGTAGGACTAACATTGGCGATTGAATTCACGATACTGCATGGAGGGGGAACTTATGCACGCGATCGTTATCCGTCAGCATCTCCGCGCATGGGCACTGGCCGGGATCGCGCTCTTATGCGTCACGGCTAGCGTGCCAGCACAGTCCGGATCCCCATTCACGTTATTTGAAAGCGGTCAGGTCCGCCCACTCGCGCTTTCGCCCGACGGCAAGCACCTCTATGCCGTCAACACGCCCGACAACCGGCTCGAAATCTTCCGGGTCCGCAAGCACGGCCTGCGGCACATCGCTTCCGTCCCCGTGGGCCTGGAACCAGTCGCCGTGGCGGCGCGTTCCAATACTGAAGTATGGGTCGTGAATCATCTCTCGGACAGCGTGAGCATCGTCAAGGTGCACCCCCGGCATTCCCGTCGCGTCGTGCGTACGCTCCTGGTGGGCGACGAGCCGCGCGATATCGTGTTCGCTGGGCTGGAGGAGACCCGGGCGCTTATTACTGCGGCGCATCGCGGGCAGAACACGGGACGGGATCCCGAGCTAACGACCCCAGGTGTGGGCCGCGCCGACGTCTGGGTTTTCGATGCCGACCGGCTGGGGGACTCGCTAGGCGGTGATCCGCTCACGGTGCTGACCCTTTTCACGGATACGCCCCGCGCCCTCGCAGCGACCCCGGACGGGACGACGGTGTACGCCGCCGGCTTCCAGACGGGCAATCGCACCACCGCGATCAACGAGTTCCTGGTGGGCAAAGGCACCGCTCCGCCCTCTGCCCGCGTCTATCCTGGGCCGCTCACCAATCACGCCGGTGTGCCCCAGCCCAAGGTGGGTTTGATCGTCAAACACGATGGCGTCCATTGGGTCGATGAGCTGAGTCAACAATGGGATGACATGGTGCCGTTCGAGCTTCCCGATCAGGACGTCTTCACCATCGACGCTATGGCCGACCCGCCCAAGTTGGTCGCGGGCGGCGAGTACAGCGGGGTGGGCACGGTTATTTTTAACATGATCGTGAACCCGATCAGCGGCCATGTGTACGTCGCGAACACCGAGGCCCAGAACCAAGTTCGCTTCGAGGGCGCCGGAGCGTTTTTGCAGGATTTGGACCCCAATCGGCGCAGCGTGCAAGGTCATCTGCATGAAAGTCATATCACCGTGCTGGGACCGGGCGGCAGCGTCTCGCCTCGGCACCTGAACAAACACATCGACTTCACCGAGTGCTGCGACCCGATCCCGAACGACGAAAACGCGACCAGCGTCGCCTTCCCACAAGACATGGCCATCACCGGCGACGGATCGACCCTCTATGTCACGGCGTTTGGTACGAGTGAGATCGCGGTTTACGATACCAGTGATCTGGAGAATGACAGGTTCGTGCCCAGTAGCGCCAACCAGATCCACGTCTCCGGCGGCGGCCCGAGTGGGGTGGTGCTGGATGAGAAGCTTGGCCTGCTCTACGTACTGACCCGGTTCGACAACTCGATCTCAATTATTGATACTGCGTCACGCACGGAGATCAAGCATCTTGCCATGTTCAACCCCGAGCCGAAGCACATCGTCGAGGGACGGCCGTTCTTGTACGACGCCTCCTTCACCTCTAGCCATGGCGACTCGGCCTGCGCCAGCTGCCATGTATTTGGTGATTTCGACAGCCTTGCGTGGGACCTAGGCGATCCGGACGGGGATGAGACCCCGAACACCGGGCCGTTCCGCGTGGCGGAGGGGATCGGCTTCTTCCTGCTGCGGGGGGCTGCGGAAAACCCGCACTTCCGCCCCATGAAAGGTCCCATGACGACCCAGAGCCTGCGCGGCCTTGCAAATCATGGATCGATGCACTGGCGCGGCGATCGCACCGGTGGCAATGACGCGAATTTCCCGCCCATAGATGCGGGGCCGAACGTGCAACCGGACGGCGGCTCCTTCGATGAAGACCTGGCCTTCCGCAAGTTCAACGTCGCCTTTGTAGGGCTCAACGGCCGGCACGACTTCATTCCTGAAAAAGATATGCAGAAGTTCACGAACTTCATGCTCGACGTCACCTATCCACCGAACCCAATCCGCGATCTGGATAACTCGCTCACCCCGGAACAACAGGCGGGCCGCGACTTCTTCTTCGGTGACAAGTCCGACACCTTCTTCGACTGCACCGGCTGCCACGTCCTGGACCATAACGGCAACCGCGGGTTTCCCGAGGTCAAGCACCCTGGCTTCTTCGGCACCGATGGGCAGTTCTCCTTCGAAGGCGAGTCGCAGTTCTTCAAGATTCCGCACCTTAGGAATCTTTACCAGAAAGTCGGCATGTTCGGCATGCCACCCAATCCACCGTTTCCTTCCGCGATCGCGCCACCCGGCAGCTTGGTTTTTCTCCCTTTGGCGAATACGCCGCTTCCTGAAAAATCGAAACAGCAAGTGCGCGGCTTTGGCTTTCTGCACGACGGCAGTGTAGACACGGTGTTTCGGTTTGTGAGTGCTTCGGTCTTCTTGCAACGGCCTCCGAGCCCAGTATTGGGCACCGACCCGCGCACGCCGCCCGAGCTACTCGTCGACGGCAAGGACCCGGGCAATGCCGGCGGCCTTCCGCTCACCCCGGAAGGCGTGGCGCAGCGCCGCGCGCTGGAGGCGTTCATGCTCGCCTTCGACAGCAACCTGGCGCCGATCGTGGGCCAGCAGGCGACGCTCACCAAAGACAACGCCGCAGTGGTCGGGCCGCGTATTGATCTGCTCGTCGCACGGGCCGACGCGCACGAGTGCGACCTGGTGGCGAAGAATCGGTTGGGCGGGTTCCTCTATGTCGGTGACGGCAAGTTCAGGATCTCACGCAAGGGAATACCGAGGATCCCCGATCCGCTACTGCGCGCGACGGCATACCTGCCGAAAGGGGAAATCACCTACAGCTGTGTGCCGCCGGGCTCCGGCACTCGGATTGGCGTCGACCGTGATCAAGACGGGAGCCTCGATAACGACGATCGCAACACGCGCTGAAAAGGAAAAGTAGGCGGAGTTAGGCCTCGCTCGGCAACGCCTCGCGTCTCGAAAATTCCCGCGAACAGTATCTCCTCGGCACGCTGGCCAGGCGGAAATTAGCACGTAGCCCGGGTGCAGCGTAGCGGAACCCGGGAATGATCAATACCCTGGATTTTGTTTCACGCCGTCCGGTCTACCTTGCTATTAGCGGATGTTCCTGTAACTTTTCCCTGGTATTGTCGTAGAAACAATGAGGTAGGGAGTTTTCCGGCCGGAAACGGAGCCACTAATATATTGATTGGTGAATTGTACTTGACTGCTTTATCTGGTA
>JBOIDL010000161.1:0-8935 GCA_050740435.1 Gammaproteobacteria bacterium | reverse complement strand
TTCCGTCTTACCTATTCCCGTCGGCCCCAGGAACAAGAAGGAACCGTAGGGGCGGTTGGGATCGGCGATCCCCGCCCGCGCCCGGCGGATGGCGTCGGCGACCAGCGTCACGGCCTGGTCCTGACCGACAACCCGCCGGTGCAAGGCTTCCTCCATGCGCATCAGCTTCTCGCGTTCCCCCTCGAGCATCCTGGACACCGGCACCCCGGTCCACTTGGAAACCACCTCGGCGATCTCCTCCTCGGTGACCTTGTCGCGGAGCAGGGTCATTTCCTGCGTCTCCGCTTGCGCCGCCTGCTCGAGCTGCTTGGTAAGCTCGGGGATACGCCCATATTGCAGTTCCGACATGCGCGCGAGATCCCCCGCGCGCCGGGCGTTCTCGAACTCAAGCCGCGCCTGCTCGAGCCGTTCCTTCACCGTGTGCGTACCCTGCAAGCGCGCCTTTTCCGCTTTCCAGACCTCTTCGAGATCGCTGTACTCCCGTTCGAGCTTTGCTATTGCGGCCTCCAAGTTATCGAACCGCTTCTTCGAGGCCGCATCGGCCTCTTTTTTCAAGGCCTCGCGTTCAATTTTTAATTGGATTAACCTGCGTTCGAGCCGGTCCATTTCTTCGGGCTTCGAGTCGATCTCGATGCTGATGCGGCTTGCGGCTTCGTCGATGAGGTCGATGGCCTTGTCCGGTAACTGCCGATCGGTGATATACCGGTGCGACAGAGTAGCCGCGGCGACAATCGCGGGATCGGTGATCTGCACGCCATGGTGTACCTCGTAGCGTTCCTTGAGTCCGCGTAATATAGCGATGGTGTCTTCGGCGCTCGGCTCATCCACCAGGATCTTCTGAAAGCGGCGTTCCAAGGCCGCGTCCTTCTCGACGTACTTTCGATACTCATCCAAGGTCGTCGCGCCGACACAGTGAAGCTCACCGCGCGCGAGCGCCGGCTTGAGCATGTTGCCGGCATCCATGGCGCCCTCGGCCTTGCCGGCGCCGACCATGGTGTGCAATTCGTCGATAAAGAGAATGATCTGACCTTCTTGTTTGGCCAGATCCTTGAGCACCGCCTTTAGCCGCTCCTCGAACTCGCCGCGATATTTGGCGCCGGCGATTAGGGCGCCGAGATCGAGCGCCAATACCCGCTTGCCCTTGAGTCCTTCCGGCACCTCGCCGTTCACGATGCGCTGCGCCAGGCCTTCGACTATCGCCGTCTTGCCCACGCCCGGCTCACCGATCAAAACGGGGTTATTCTTGGTGCGGCGCTGTAATACCTGAATCGTTCGGCGGATCTCGTCATCGCGTCCGATGACCGGATCCAGTTTTCCGTCCGTTGCGCGCGCGGTCAGATCGATCGTGTAGCGCTCGAGCGCCTGGCGTTGTTCCTCGGCGCCCGGATCCTGTACCTTTTGCCCCCCGCGCACGCGATCGATGGCTTCGCTCAGGCGCCGCTTGTCCGCGCCTGCCGCTCGCAATAGATCACCTAGCTGACCGCGGTCCTCCAGCGCCGCCAGGACGAACAGTTCGCTCGCGATGTACTGATCCTTGCGTTGTTGCGCCAGTTTGTCGGTGAGATTCAAGTGCCGCTCAAGCTCGCGCGAGACGTGGACATCGCCGCCCGTGCCTTCGACCCGAGGCAAGCTCTCCAGGGCGTCATCCAGCCGTGAGCGCAGGGCGTCGACATCGATCCCTGCCTGGCCGAGGAGATGCCGCGCCGTTCCGTCTTCCTGATCGAGAAGCGCGGCCATGACATGCAGCGGCTCGATGAATTGATGATCGCGCCCGACAGCGAGGCTTTGGGCATCCGCAAGGGCTCCTTGGAATTTGGTGGTCAGCTTGTCCGCACGCATCGTGCAATGCTCCTTGGAATCAATATACTTCGCGGGCGCGGTATGAACCTCGCCCTTGACCAAAGGGGAGAGCTGCGCTTCTCCCCTTTGGAAACGCCATCGCTAAGGTACCCGCGGCAAAACCGCGGGGTATGCGTTTAATCATGGTTGCTGTTCAGATAAGGGCGCGGGGGCGATATTCAAGGGCGATGCCCGTCATTCGCCGCACAACCTCTAATTCTAAGGAAGCATCGTGCTTAATCCATACACGAGACCGATCCCGGCGCTCATGAGAAAAACCTGCTGCATCGACTCGCGCGGCTCGGTGCGTTGATGCAGGCCGGGGATCAGATCGGCGACCGCGACGTAGATGAAACTCGCGGCCGCGACCGCCAGCACATAGGGGAGGACCGTGACAGCGCCCGCAAGGCTGACCCAGGCGATGAGCGCCCCTACGACCGTGGCGAGGCTCACCGCGAGGTTATACCCGAAGGCCTGGCGGCGGGTGTAACCACTTTGCAGAAGGATCGCGAAATCCCCGACCTCTTGGGGGATCTCATGCGCGACGACGGCCAGGCTCGTCAGCACGCCGAGCTTATAATCGGTGAGAAACGCGGTACCGATCAGGATCCCGTCGACGAAATTGTGGATCCCGTCGCCGATCAATATCAGCGTCCCGGCCGCAAGCCCGCGGTCGTTGTTCGGAGAGTCGCTATGCCGCTCGCAGTGCTCCTCGTGGCAGTGACGCCAAATGACCATCTTCTCTAGAAGAAAGAACAAGACCAGCCCGAACAAGACACACAAAGTAATCAAATGGGCGTCTTCGCGCTCCACGGCTTCCAGGGCTTCCGGGAGCAACCCGAGAAACGCCGCTCCCAGCAAAGCCCCGGTCGCGAGGCTCACCAGATGCGGCAACAGTTGCGCACGCACGCGGTCGGGGGCCAGCAGGAACGCCGCGGCCGCCAGGACGCTCACCAGCCCGGCAAGCAAGCTGAAGGTGATGATCGGGACCAGGGTGTTCATTCTTTTATCGCATTGAGGATCACAGCCATCGCCTTACCCGTGCCTTGTACTCCTGGTAGGCGGGACCAAATTTTCTTTCTAGATAGCGTTCTTCTCGAATTATCACACCCCAGTGCATGAACCACAGTAGACCGGGCAGCAACAACACGGGCCAAAGCGAATTCAAAAGCCCGGCCGCGCCGAGATAAATCACTGTCAGCGCAAGATACAGCGGATTACGGGAAAATCGAAATGGTCCGCCGGTCACTAAGGCCGTCGTTGGCGCATACGGGTTAACCGGCGTGCGTGCGCGGTGGAGGGCCGAAAGTGCAAATGCGGCTATCAGCACGCCCAAGGCGATCGACGACCACCCAACGAATGCGCTAATAGACTCCAGGAACAACGCAGTCGGCAAAAAATTCTCGATGAGAAAGCCGAGTGCGAAACCGCCCGCATAGATGAGCGGTGGTGGTGCGGCGACACCGGGTCTGTCTGGGAAGGAATCGAGGGGCAGGGAGAGTATTTCTAGGCGAGACGACTAGTCGCTTCGCCCGACGATCCGGTAGACGATGCCGGCCCCGACCGCACCCGCTATGGGAGCCACCCAGAAAAGCCAGAGCTGTTCGATGGCCCACCCGCCGACAAAGAGGGCGGGCCCGGTGCTGCGCGCCGGATTGACGGATAGGTTGGTCACGGGAATGCCGATCAGGTGGATGAGCGTCAGCCCCAGCCCGATGGCGATCGGGGCAAACCCCTGCGGGGCGCATCGCTTGACTTTGTGCCCTTTCAAAAAACTACTTTGAGGTGACGATAAAGTCGACACGGCGATTTTGATAGCGGCCTTCATCGGTGTCATTCGACTCGACGGGGTTGCCTTCGCCCATACCCACCGGCTCGAGCCTGGTCGCCTCAATGCCCTGGCTAGTCAAATATTCCACCGCCGCCTCGGCCCGCCGCTGCGAGAGGTTCAGGTTGTAAGCATCCGATCCGACGCTGTCGGTATGTCCCTCGACCCGGGTGCTTACGTTAGGCGCATCGCGTAACTCCTGCACGGCCTGGTCCAGGACCTGTTCGGATTCCGGCGTGAGCTTGGCGCTATCGAAGGCGAAGTTGACACCCTGAAGCCGCAAGAGAGTCTCGCCCGTCTTGGGGCAACCACTGGCGTCAACCTCCACTCCGGCGGGGGTACTAGCGCAGCGGTCGTTGCAGTTGTTGACACCGTCGCCATCGTCATCGGGAGCGCAGGGGTCTGGTGCCGCTATCGCCGGTTCTGGCGCGGCCACCGGTTGCGCCTTCGGCGGATAGTCTCCACCGCAGAGTAAAATGCTAGTCAGCGCGCCAAAGGCGGCACCCGCTGCCGCGGCTTCCACATCGGTATCTCCCTCATCATCCGCGACAGCTTCGTTGATACCGTACCCCATACCGGCGCCTAGGAGCGTGCCGCCGACCGTGCACCAGGGCTGGGGGATCTTTACGAGCGGCTCACCGGCGCAACCGAAGAGCATGATACCGGGAACGCTGAGAGCGATTAGGCTACGTAGCGTAAACATGGTTTCCTCCCTTGCTGTTGTTGTGCGGATACAAGGTTATACCAACTATTCCGTTGGTTCAACCTAGTTCCTCGTCAAATATGTTAGATATCTGCAACAAAAACTAGCCTTTTCAGGGCAGGGTTAGCTCAAAGCGCCATGGGGCTTAGTGTACGGATCGCTTGGGCGATGTCGCCGCTGAGCGCGGCGAGAGCCCGTCCATAAGCCGCCACCACGGCGTCATAACCTTCATTTTCGATGGGTTCGCGCACGATCGATCGGCCCGTGGTAGGTTTGCCGCCCGGCAGACGGCGCACCGACCAGAGGGCCTCCACGCTCACCTCGATGCCGGGCGCCGCTTCGAAGCGCTGGATATCGACGGCCACTCGCAGGCCGGCCTCCTGGCTTGCGCTCTCGGGATAAGCGGATACTCGAGAGGTGCCGAGCAGTTGCGAGAGCGTGCGCGCGATGAGCCGCGGGATCTCGCTTTTGAGCGGTTCGGCCCAACGGTGCTGCTCCAGGATCGCCACCTCGTTCGCGCCGATGCGCACCACGAGCTGCGGGCGGTCCACCACCTCCGGCAGTGTCACGGGGCCGACAACAACATGGTCCCTAGCTTCGGCGGCGGTCACGTTGGCCGCAACCCCCGCCGCGCTCAAGGTGTAGAAGCGCTCTTTGGGCGGGCTGCCACAGCTCGCGAGAACCGCAACGGCCAAACAGACGAAGCTCCGAGCCGGGATCACGGTTCATCCTCCTGCTTGCCGCGGATGAGCGTTTCCGGATGGCGCTCGAGCGTGTCCGCGAGGATGCGTAGCGATTCCGCCGTGCGCGTGAGCGCACGCAACGCGGCGCGCAGGTCCTGCTGGAGCGGCGCGTCCGAGGCTAGCGTCTGCTCCGTGCTGGCGAGCGTTTTTCGCGCCCCCTCGAGCGCCGCGCGCGCCGCGGGCGCGAGGTCCTGGTCGAGCCGCTGGACCAGCGCGTCCATGCCCTTCAGCGTGCGGACGAGGGCGTCGAGCGCCTGGCGCGCATCGGCGCCGATCTCCTCGAAGGAGATCTGCTCGATCTTCTTGGCTACGTTGGCGAGCATCACCTGCAGCTCTTCGAGGGCCCCCGGTGTGCTTGGCAACACCGGGGGACTCTTGGACCAGTCGACCGTGGCCGGTGGGGCTCCGGGGAAA
Organism: Gammaproteobacteria bacterium; assembly: GCA_050740435.1. Lineage (GTDB taxonomy): Bacteria > Pseudomonadota > Gammaproteobacteria > JACCXJ01 > JACCXJ01 > USCg-Taylor. The sequence goes on along the minus strand of JBOIDL010000161.1, from coordinate 3,408 downwards.
GTGTCGAGCGCCACAAAGAGCTGGCCGGTCAACAGGTTCCCGGACTTTAGTTGGGCGCGCAAGCCGCGCGCGACGAGCCGGTCCAGTAGCGCCTTGCTTTCATCGGGTTTGTTTCGCATACGAGGCTTGCGATCGCGCGCACGCAGCCGCTCCGGGTAGAGTTCGATTTCGACGGGAAACCGGAACTCCTTTTTCGCGGCATCGAACTCCGCATCGATCGACTTGACCTCGCCGATGACCACCCCGCTGAAGTCCACCGGCGCGCCGGGCGACAAACCGCGCAGCGACTCGCCGAAATAGATCACGAAGGTCGCGATCTCTCGAACCGGGCGCTTCATCGCCGTGGTCTGGTCGGCGAAGAGTGTAAACAGCGCGTCCTTTTCGGCCGCCGCCGCGAGCGCCGCGCCCGGAGGCGTCTGAAAGGCGATGCCGCCGAGCAGGATCGAGGCCAGCGACTCGGTCTGTACCTTTATACCGGCGGCATCGAGCGTGAGATCGATTCCGCTCGCTTGCCAGAAACGAGTGTTGACCGTGACATACCGGTCGTAGGGCGATTGCACGAAGATCCTGAGCGTCACGCCGTTGCCGTCCTTGTCGAGCGCGAAGGCCACGACCTGCCCCACCTGGATGCGGCGGAAATAGACCGGCGAGCCGATGTCGAGCGAGCCGAGGTCCTCACCGCTCAGCACGAACTCGAGGCCTGGCAGATCGGCGGTTACGATCGGCGGGATCTCGAGGCCGGTGAACTTACGCTTGGGCTTGGTGGACTTGCCGATGTCGACGCCGATGTAGGAGCCCGATACCAGCGTTCCGAGGCCGGAGATCTGGCTCCCGGCGATCCGCGGCCGCACCACCCAGAAGCGGGTGTCCTGGACCAGGAAACCTTCCGCCTGAGGGGTGAGCTCTGCCGTCGCGATCACCTGCGAACGGTCCTCGGAGAGTTCGATTAGTGTCACCGTGCCTATGTTGACGTTCTTGTACTTTATCGTGGTCTTACCCGCCTCCAGTCCTTCGGCGGTATTGAAGGTGATCCGGATCGTCGGGCCCCGTTCGAGAATCGCCATGACTGCGAGCCAGCCGCCGATAAGCGCCGCCACGATCGGAATGATCCACACGATCTGGACGGATCGGCGGCGGACCGGCACCGCCAGCGCTTCGGGGATCTCGGTCGCATCCCCCGGCGCCTCAGTCATGGCCCTCGTTCACCGGCTCCCAGATGAGGCGCGGATCGAAGGCCGATGCTGCGAACATGCTGAGGGCCACGACCGCTCCGAAGGCGATCGCCCCGGGGCCGGCATGGATCGTCGCAAGCGACTGGATCTGCACCAGCGCAACGAGGATCGCAACCACATAGATGTCCAGCATCGACCAGCGGCCGACGAACTCGATGAAGCGGTAGAGGCGGGCGCGCTCGTAAGGACGCCAAGGCGAGCGCCGCTGCACCGAGACCAGGAGCAACGTGAGCGCGATCAGCTTGGCGAGCGGCACCACGATGCTGGCGAAAAAGACCAGCGCCGCGAGCGGCCAGGACCCGCTCGTCCACAAGAACACGACACCGCTCATGATCGTATCCCGCTGAAATTCGAACAGCGAGCTGGTATCCATGATCGGCAGCAGGTTCGCAGGCACATAGAGGACGTAGGCGGCGATCAGAAACGCCCAGGTCCGGCCAATGCTATTGGGCTTGCGGTGATGCAGGTGAGCGCCGCAACGCGGGCAACGCGCCGGGCCGCCCGCGGTGGCCGGCCGGCTGACGAGAGCGCACGCATGACAGGCCAAGAGACCGAGCCGCGCGGCGGTTGCCGCCATTGCTGTCATACTCGCACTCGCGCCCATACCTCGTGCGGGTTGAACGACGCCGCCGAGGCGGCCAGCAACAGGATGAGCCCGCCGAACGACCACAGCGCGATCCCGGGCACGATGCTCGCGAGGTGGGCGAGCTTGACCAGCGACACCAATACCCCGAGCATGAACACCTCCACCATGCCCCAGGGCTTTATCGCCTGTAGCACGCGAAGCATGGGGGCGACGCCGGGCGGCAACCGTCCGAGCCGCAGGGGCAGAAGAAGATAGATCATGCCGCTGATCTCGATCGCCGGGATCAGCACCGTGGTCAGGAACACGAGCCCGGCCACCATCCGCATGTGCTGATCCCAGAGCGCGCGCACGGCACCCAGCAGATCGGTCGCGTTTCGCTGTCCCTGGACCTCGAGTCCCACGAGCGGGAAGGCGTTCGCGAGCAGAAACAGAACCCCGGCCGCCAGCGTGAAGGCCAGAGTGCGGTCAAGGCTTTCGGGCATCTTGCGGTAGAGGACCGCGCCGCAACGCCCGCAGCACGCCGCGCCGCCTGCCGGAAGCGCCGTCTCGCGCTGAAGCAGATCGCAATCGTGGCAAGCGATAAGCGGGGCCGTCATGGTTGGCGCATTAAACCCTCAATCGTTGCGTAACCGCAAGTGTACGTAGGGGTCGAGTCTCCCGTCTTGGGGGTGCGGGCGAGCGCTTGCGATCCTTGAGGTCATCGGGGTTGAATTTCCAGCGTGGTATACTGAAGCTAACAAAACCTTCCGGACCCGGATATGACAGAAGATGTTGATAATCTCATTATTGAACACCTACGCGCTATCCGTGCGGACGTTGGCCTAATTCGCAATGACATCGCCGATATGAAGCTCAGGATCAGTTCGCTTGAAGAGCACGTAGCTGGAATGCGCCGGGATTTAGCTCTTTTGCACTCGGACATTGCTGTTACGCACAAGCGGCTTGACCATCATGATGAACGATTGGAGCGTATTGAGCGTCGGTTGGAATTAACTACAGGCTGACTGCATCAACCCACGTAGCCCGACAGGATGGGTTGAGCGTAGCGATACCCATCACACTCGCGACCCTTGACATGATGCGCCGATGGTTAACTATCGGCGCAGCCTGCTCCGCCGGCCGGAGCTATTTCTTCACTCTGGCCGAGCGGACCTTGCGGTTGCTGACTGATCGGCGATCTCTTACGAGCGGCTTTTCGCTATGTGCGGGCGCGACACCCGCTCTACTGCGTCACCCTTCGGGCATCCGCCCTAGCCAGATAAGTACGCATTGTAATCCCGCTCCATATCCGTGAGTGGTAGACTGCCCCATAATAACCCCATGGAGAACCAGCATGACTGATAACGCTGAAAGCCTTGTTTTGGAACACCTACGACACATTCGCGGGCGTGTCGATCTCATTGCCGATGACATCAAGGAGGTTAAGCTCAGGCTTTCAACGTTAGAAAGCAGTCTGTCGCTGGTGCGTCGAGAAATTATCATCGGTGATGAAACCGGTGCCCGGCAACAAGCATCCATCGACCGTATCGTGGATCGTCTTGAGAGGATTGAACATCGACTCGATTTGCGAAACGAAACTTAACGTTATGC
>JBOIDL010000160.1:0-8941 GCA_050740435.1 Gammaproteobacteria bacterium | reverse complement strand
GCGAGGGCGAAGAGGTGCTGATCCGTGTGACCAACCGCCTCGACGAGCCAACGTCTATCCACTGGCATGGGATCATCCTGCCCGCCAGCATGGACGGGGTGCCGGGGATCAGTTTCGATGCGATCGCGCCGGGGGCAACCTTCAGCTACCGCTTCACGCTCAAGCAGAACGGCACCTACTGGTACCACAGCCACTCGGCGTTCCAGGAGCAAGCAGGGGTGTACGCACCCATCGTCATCGCACCGGCCGAGCCAGAAAACTACCGCTATGATCGTGACTACATCGTCATGCTCTCGGACTGGACCGACGAGGATCCGCACACGGTCTTCGCCAAACTGAAGAAGCAAAGCGGGTATTACAATTTTAATAAGCGCACGGCCTCCGACTTCTACCGCGACGTTGCGGATAAGGGCTGGGGGGCGACGATTTCCGATCGGCTGGCGTGGGGCCGCATGCGCATGGACCCCACGGATATCGCCGATGTCACGGGGCACACCTACGCGTTTCTCATCAACGGAAAACCACCCACCGCCAACTGGACAGCGCTATTTAAGACGGGCGAGCGCGTGCGGCTGCGGTTTATCAACGGCTCGGCGATGACCTACTTCGATGTCCGCATCCCCGGGCTCAAGATGACCGTGGTGCAGGCTGACGGCCAGGATGTGCAGCCGGTCGCGGTGCATGAGTTCCGCATCGCGGTGGCCGAGACCTACGACGTGATCGTGGAGCCTGAGAGCGACCGCGCGTATACCCTTTTTGCCGAAGCGATGGATCGCAGCGGTTATGCGCGCGGCACGCTGGCGCCGCGGGACGGCCTGTCCGCGCCCATCCCTGAGATGCGGCCGCGGCCGTTGCTCACGATGGCGGACATGGGCATGGCACACGGCCCGATGGACGGACCGCAAGCGGCGGGCATGGACCACGGTGGGCACATGCATGGCATGGGACACGGGGCCACCGATAAGGCGAACGAGATGACGGCGATGATGCACGGACCCGACGACCACGGGCCTGGCAATGAGATGATCGCGATGATGCCGACGAATAGGCTCAGCGAGCCCGGCATCGGTCTCGAGACTACGGATAGGCGCGTCCTGGTTTACACCGACCTACGAAATAGCAAGCCCGGCTATGACCTTAGAAAACCGATCCGCGAGATCGAGTTGCACCTTACCGGCAACATGCAGCGCTTCATCTGGTCGTTCGACGGAAAAAAACACTCGGAGGCGGAGCCCATCCGGCTCCGTTACGGGGAGCGCGTGCGCTTCACCTTCGTGAACGACACGATGATGAATCACCCCTTGCACCTCCATGGCATGTGGAGCGATCTCGACAACGGGGCGGGTGCCTACAAGCCGCGCAAGCACGTGATCAACGTGAAGCCGGCTGAGCGGCTGTCCTTCGAGGTGACGGCCGACGCGCTCGGCGAGTGGGCCTTTCACTGCCACTTGCTCTATCACATGGAGGCTGGCATGTTCCGGAAGGTCGTCGTCACCCAGGATGCCGTTGCCCCTGGCTAAGCAAGCCGCGTCGGGACGGGCGAGCGAGGAGGCGAGATCCCAGCATGCATAAGCTCTGGGCATCGCTACTTTGGCTTAAGGCGACGAGCCTGGCAGCGGCGCCGTCCGTCCAACCCCACGGTGATCAGAATTTCACCTACGTCCAAGCGGAGCAGTTGGAGTACCGAATCGCGCACAGTGGGTCCGACACGCTGAGCTGGGATGTGCGGGGCTGGGCCGGCGGGGATTACAACCGTGTATGGTTTAAGACCCAAGGGGATGATCGTATAGATGGTCCCGTGGAAAATGGCGAAGTGCAGCTCCGATACAACCGCTTGGTGACGCCCTTTTGGGACCTGGCCGTCGGGGCCCGCTACGATGTGGAACCCGATCCTTCGCGAGCTTATGCCGTGTTCGCCCTCCATGGTCTCGCGCCCTATCTATACGAAGTGGACGCGGACATGTTCATCAGCGAGGAGGGTGATGTGTCCGCCCGCCTTGAGGTCGAGTACCCGATTCTTCTTACGCAGCGGCTCATCGTGCAGCCGTCGTTCGAGTTGGACCTCGCCATCCAGGAGGTGAAGGAACTTGGGGTCGGCCCCGGGCTGAGCCAGGTTGAGCTGGGTCTACGGCTACGCTACGAGATTGTGCGTGAGCTCGCGCCGTACATCGGCTTCGTTTGGGAACGGAAGGTCGGTCGGACGGCCGATTTAGCGAAAGGCGCGGGAGAATCGTATGACACTCCCGCGTTCGTCGCCGGGGTCCGGTTCTGGTTCTAGCTATGGGTGACCCACCACCTTGCACCTGAGCCGACGCGGTCGTGATCCCGGCCCGCACGGCCGGGCACACTGTAGTCGAGATGGCCCCGCCGGCCGCGCAACCCTTGTGACACTCGGGAGGCGCCCGTAAAGTAGGCTCATGTCGAGCCTGTTCGGTCAGGTGTTCCACATCCGCTACGACGAACCGGGACCTGCGCCCAGGCTGACCAGGGGCACACTGCATCGCGCGGCGGCCTACTTCCGGGCCTACTGGCGCGACGCGCTCTGGATCGTCCTGTGCGTCCTGGTCGGAGCGCTCCTGGGGATCATCCCGCCCCTCCTCGTACGCGAGATCATCGATCGCGCGATTCCCCTGGGCGACACGCGAACGCTCTTCTGGTGCATGGGTCTCATGATCGCGACCCCGGCTCTCACCGGTCTCATCGGCGTGCTCCAGAATTGTCTCGCCGTCCGGGTCGGTCAGGCCGTCATGTTCGACATCCGGAACGAGATGTACGAGAAGCTGCTCGCCCAGTCCCTGCGCTTCTACACGAGTACCAAATCGGGCGAGATTCTATCGCGCCTGCAGAGCGATGTCGGCGGCCTCCAGGGCGTGGTCACGGGCACGCTGGTGGCGGTCGTCACGAACGTGCTCGTGGTCGTGACCACGTTGCTCGTGATCTTCAGCATCAACTGGCAGCTCTCGCTCTTGGCGATCGGGATCCTGCCGATCTTCATTCTGCCGACCCGGCGCGTGGGTCAGGTGCGCAAGCGCATCGCGCGCGAGACTCAGGAGCGCGTGGCCGAGCTCACGGCACTCGTCCAGGAGACGCTTTCGGTGAGCGGCCACCTGCTGGTCCGGTTATTCGGCGCGCGCGAGTACGAGGCCCGGCGCTTCCGCGAGAAGAACCGTCAGGTCCAGCGGCTGACCCTGCGGCAGAACCTGGTGGGGCGCTGGTTCTTCTACTTTCTCCTGTTGTTCGCCTCGGTGGGCCCCGCACTGATCTGGGGCTACGGCGGCTGGCTCGCAATTCGAAACGCCCTCACGGTGGGCACGATCGTCGCCCTCGTGGCCTACCTGAGCCGGCTCTACGGCCCGACCTCGGCCCTGGTGAACGTGCACGTGGATCTCATGACGGCCGTCGCGCTGTTCGACCGCATCTTCGCCTACCTCGATCTCGACGAGGAAGTGGCGGAGCGCCCGGGAGCCGCGACCTTGACGGCGCCGCGCGGCCAATTGCGGTTCGATGATGTGACCTTCGCTTACGAACCGGGCAAACCCGTGCTGCGCGGGATCACGTTCGAGGCGCGGCCCGGCGAGCTGGTCGCGCTTGTCGGCCCCTCCGGATCCGGCAAGACCACGATCACCTACCTGGCTTCCCGACTCTACGACCCGGCCTCGGGCGCGGTGCGCATCGACGGCCGGGACGTGCGCGATCTCACGCTCGAGACCCTGGCCGGCACGATCGGCAAGGTGACCCAGGAGAGCTATCTGTTCCATGCCTCGGTGCTGGAGAATCTGCGTTACGCGCGGCGGGAGGCGACCGCCGGTCAGATCGAGTCGGCGTGCCGGCGGGCCCAGATCCACGAGGTCATCCAGGCGCTGCCCGAGGGCTACGACACGGTAGTCGGGGAGCGGGGCTACAAGCTCTCGGGCGGGGAGAAGCAGCGCATCGCGATCGCCCGGGTGATCCTCAAGGATCCCCGGCTGCTCATTCTGGACGAAGCCACATCGGCGCTCGATTCATGCTCCGAGACGCTGATCCGGGAAGCTCTGGCCGGGATCCTGGTCGGCCGGACGAGCCTCGTGATCGCTCACCGCCTGTCGACCATCCTGCAGGCCGATCGGATTCTGGTCCTCGATCGCGGAGGGCTGGTCGAGCAGGGCACCCATGCAGAGCTTCTAGCGCGCGGCGGGCTCTACTCGCGTCTCTACGAAGAGCAGTTCCGATCGGGCAACGCGACCGATGCGGGCGAGCAGACCTTCGAGGACGCGGGACCGGATAATCGGCATTGAGGTGTTCGATGATCGCCGCATCCAGATAAAGGGCGAGGTCAATGGCATCGCCCCTGCCGGACTAGTAATTTCTCTCTTACGTGGTGAGGGTTCTCCGACTCGTCGAAGCGTTGCGCTAGATCGGCCTCCGTAATAAGAAAATCAGCCACGTAATGCTCGACCTCGAGCCCGTAGAGTTGCTGCAGATGGCGTTGTAATTCAGCGAGGGGAATACCAAGCGCCCTCGTTCAGTGCCGCGGCTGGCTAGCGAACCCCGCGGTCGGCTGTATGCCGAGCCGACGCAGCCGTTGGGCCGCGCGTTTACTACCGGTACGTAACCACAGTTCGTAAAGGCGCATGATGTCGGAGTCGCTGGTCAGATGCGCGCGTTCGCTGACCTCGTTCAGGACATCCGTAAACTCCTGGAACCTGACCGACAGCTCCCCGAAGATCTTGCTCAAGGCTATTTCACGTACCGTTCCACGGAAGCAATCAGAGAGGTAGCCGTAGGCGTTACTGCCCATGGCGACATAGTAGTCCACATCGACTACCTTGCAGTTCAGGCTGTCGGAGAATACCCCGGCGATGAAGAGCGCCACGTCCCCCAGGCGCCGCAGGAACTTGTGGCGATGAACAAGCGAGTTAGTTTCGAGAGCCTTGGCGTACAGGGAGGCCAAGGGCTGCAGCGCGACGCCTTCGGGCGTACGTTCAAGGAACTCCTCGGCGCGGCTGAAACCGGTAAGCAAATCGACGAGGTAGTCGACGGTTGCGAGTTCTGCATGGAGCTGCTGGTTGTGTAAGGCGCGGGATACGGAGTCATGGAAATATTCCTGCACATTCGTGTTCGTAATCAGCCGTTCACTATGACCACCGACACTCATACTCTTGCGGCTCCTGTCAGAATTTCAGTTCGGGCCAGAACGAATTACTCACCCGAGAGGCTATGTCTCAGGTTCCAGCGTCACCTCGAATGATCCCTTAGACAGTATAACAGCCGGTCGGTAGAAAAAAAGTCAGCCACCGAGGCAGATGGCTGATAAAAAAACCCCGCCTTGCGGGCGGGGGTTTGTTGTGTCGCAGCACTATATTTCTGAACCGCAGTTCAGTAGTCGTCCATGCCACCGCCCGGCACAGGCGGCACCGGCTTCTCCTCTTTCGGCAACGCGGCTACGATCTACGACACCGGTCTCCGGAAGCAGGCGGAGGAAGATCTCAGGCAACGCAAAGCGGAGCGCGAGGGCGCGCGCGTGCCAGGACGGCGAGGCTGTCATTCCATCAGCATTAGCCGGCCGCGCGGATGGTCAGTACCGGAACCTCGGAGGTACGAACCACCCGCTCCGCCACACTCCCCAACATCATGTGCGACAGGCCGACGATTAGCCTTCCGCACGCTGTCGTTCACAGCGTTTCCACGCCCGCGCGTATGAGCGAGGCGCGCAAACGCTCGATCTCATCGAGGAGGTCGAGGATCACGGCGGCGGCCTCGGCGCTCGCCCCGAAGTCGCGCTCTAGCCGCGCGAGCCGGCGGGCACGCAAGAGATCCAGAGCCCCGAAGCGCCACGCCGTCTCATCCGGGCCATCGGGCGACAGGACACCGACCTCGACAAGCTCCACGATCCACTCTACCTCGGCCCCGCAGGCCTCGACCATCTCCTCCAGCGACAAGGCACCGTGCTCGCTGACGAGACTACCTGTGAAGATATCCGCGTCCATCTCGTTTCACACGCCCAAGCCGCGGCGAGGGTTGAAGGCCAGCTCCCGCGCCATGGTCCGATAAAGTTCTTTCGCACGCTCCGTCTCGGGTAGCGGCAAGACCACCTCCAATACGAGATAGAGGTCTCCGGGCGACTGGCCCGGGATCCCGCGGCCCCGTAAGCGCAGCTTGCGCCCGCCTTGGGAGTGGCGCGGGACCTTGACCTCCACCGTGCCCCCCGGCGTAGGTGCCTTGACCGTGGCGCCGAGCGCCGCCTCCCAGGGTGCCACCGGCAGGCTCACGTAAAGGTCGCGACCGTCCACCCGGTAGAAGGCGTGGGGTTTGAACCCGACCTCGATGTAGAGATCGCCGGCCTTCCCGCCCTTCACCCCGGCGGATCCTTGCCCGACCAAGCGGATGAGCTGCCCTTCGCGGATCCCCGTCGGGATTTGCACGTTCAGCGTGCGCTCGCGTACCGCAAGCCGCCCTTTAGCGTCGAGCTCAGGCACGCGCAGTGTCACGGTCCGTGTGGCTCCGCGGAAGGCGTCCTCGAGGTCGATGAGGACCTTGGCATGACGATCCTCGCCGCGGCCGTGTAAACCCCCCCCGTGCCTCGCCCCCACCGCGCCGCCGAAGAGCGTGGCGAAGAAATCGCTGAAGTCCCCACCGAAGGCCTCGCCGGCGGGGCTCCCACGGAACTCGAAGCCCGCGTCCCAGTCGGGCGGCGGGTGAAAGTCCTGACCGGGCTGCCAGCCCGTCCCGAGCCGATCGTAGGCGGCGCGTTTCTCGGGGTCCTGCAACACTTCGTAGGCTTCGTTGATCTCCTTCATGCGCTCCGATGCATCCCGTTCCTTGCTGACGTCAGGGTGATACTTGCGCGCGAGCTTACGGTAAGCACGCTTGATCTCGCCCTCGGCGGCCGAGCGCGCGACGCCCAAGGTCTGATAATAGTCTTTAAACTCCACGTGCTTTCTTGTCCGTCGCCGGCCGAGCCGACCCTCATCTTAGCATCCAGAGCAACTCCTTTTGGTTGCACCAGTCTTTTCCGATGCCACTCGTCCTCGGTAACAACCCATAGCAAAGTGGGGCTTGATCTTGATCAATGGTTTGCAGGCCCCATATTGTATCCTACCCATGACCGCGGTGCGCCGAACGGCGGACGCGGCGATAAATCTCTTCACTGTGGAGGTACCGCCATGTACGAATCCTTGTTGCGGTTTCCGACCGATCTGTTCGCCGAGTTAGAGCGGCTGCAACGTGAGATGCAGCACGGTTTCGGGGGCTTGGGTCTACCATCGAGCATACGTGCGGTCGGTCGCGGTGCGTTTCCGGCGATCAATATCGGGAGCACGCCGACATCCATCCAGGTCGATGCGTTCGCGCCCGGCATCGATGCCGCGAAGCTTTCGGTCAGCATCGACCGCGGGCTACTGACCATCGCGGGCGAGCGGGCCTCGGACGTACCGGAGGAGAGCGAACAGCTCAGCCTCTACGCCCACGAGCGCGCTACCGGTTCTTTCAAGCGGGTCGTGACCCTGCCCGAGGACGCCGATCCGGCGCGGGTAGAGGCGAGTTACCGCGACGGCGTCGTCCGTATCGCCATCCAGCGACAGGAATCGGCGCAACCGAGGCGTATCGAGGTCAAGTGAGTCTAATCATCGAGTTTTTTTGCAGGAATGAATCATGAGCGAGAAGCCAGAAGTTGTACAGCGAGCAGAGGAACGGCACAGCCCGGCGATGGTGCCGGCGGTGGACGTGCTCGAAGACGAGACCGGAATCACGCTGTTTGCGGATCTGCCCGGCGTGCCCAGGGACAGGCTCACGGTGCGCGCGGACGGCGACGCCCTGCTCATCGAAGGCGAGGTTGTGCTGGAGACACCGGAGGGCACGACCCCCGCCTACGTCGAAGTTCAGACGCCGCGCTACCGGCGGGCCTTTACCCTGAGTCGGGATCTCGATACCGCGAAGAGCGACGCGGCGTTCAAGGACGGGGTGCTCAAGCTTCGCATCCCCAAGGCCGAGCACGCCCAACCGCGCCGGATCCAAATAAACGTGAGCTGACGAACCCGGCACAGTGGCGAATCTTGGCGCTGAAAGCCCTGCGAAAGGCTGCGTGACTTTTTGCCCTGCGCCCAGCTAGAATGAATCCCAATGGCTGGACCCTGCTTGCCGCATGCGCCGTTCGGCTCGAAGCCGTTGGAGCGACGCTCGTTCTTCTGGCGCTGCCGGCCGCGGGCCCCGCTCAGGAGAAGGAGACCAATGCCATGTCGCTGACTCTCACCTCCAGCGCCTTCACCCACAACGGCGAGATCCCCGCTCAGTACACCTGCGAAGGCAAGGACCTCTCTCCGCCGCTCGCATGGTCCGGCGTGCCCGCGGGCGCCAAGAGCCTCGCGCTGATCGTGGACGATCCCGACGCACCCGATCCGGCCGCGCCCAAGCTCACCTGGGTGCACTGGGTGCTCTACAACATCCCGGTGCGTACGCCTGGACTTCCGGAAGCGGTGAAGCAGCTTCCAGCCGGCACTCGGCAAGGGCTCAACGACTGGCAGCGCGCCGGATACGGCGGTCCCTGCCCGCCGATCGGACGCCATCGATACTTCCACAAGCTCTACGCGCTCGACATCACCCTCCCGGATCCCGGCAAGCCTACCAAGGCAAACGTCGAGGCAGCCATGAAGGGCCATGTCCTCGCCCAGGCGGAGCTAGTCGGGACCTACCAGAAGCGCAAGTAAACTGCCCGTCGGGATGTTCAATCCGCGGTGTCGATACCCAAGACGCGCTCGATGGCGCCGAGATCGAGTGATCTTTCGTCAATGGCATGCATCATGACCCACCGAAGAGACATATTTGTCATCGCCTTATTCGTTTGGGTGTAGATCGGTAACTGATCTGATTTTATTAGAGTGTTGGCGTGTTCGGGTAGCGTGAGCTGACAATTTGTCATGGCGGTAGAGAGGTGAAGGGGCAGTGGTCCTCGTGGGATAATTCGTCG
>JBOIDL010000159.1:0-8954 GCA_050740435.1 Gammaproteobacteria bacterium | reverse complement strand
ACGACGAATTATCCCACGAGGACCACTGCCCCTTCACCTCTCTACCGCCATGACAAATTGTCAGCTCACGCTACCCGAACACGCCAACACTCTAATAAAATCAGATCAGTTACCGATCTACACCCAATCATCTGGTTCTCCTCGTCGTAGTTGAAAACCCGCACTGTGAGCTCGTCGTCCAGGTATTCCACTTGCATAAGACACTCGAGACTGCTTGCCACCAATACCTGGTGGCCTCCCGCGAGGGGAAGAAACCCATCCGAAGTGCACCCAACTCCCGAGCCTGACACACTCAAAGCGAAAACTCGCCTAAGAATCTTTCCTCCCACTCGCGATTGGTATCATCGGCCAATCGCATTGTCGGTACGGTGATGGACTTCAGCGACACAGCCGGCTCAACGCCCAGAAATGAAATGACGTCCTCTAACACTCGGTAGGGGTTTTCACACAATTCTTCGTAAGTGATTCGCAGGGGATTTATTTTGTGAAGCAAGAAAAATAGCTCCCAGTCTTGCTGATCCCGCACCAACCCGCGAACGATGTTCAAAATTGAGGCCTTGTCGTATTGTGGAATTGCTGTCTTGGCCGAACCCATAGGGGATCCATTCGCCCTCTTATGCCATAGCCCCGATGTCTTAGCTTTTTGAGCTGAGATCGCTTGGGCAACGATGTTTTTCCGGATCAGGTAAATGAACTTTGCGTTCGGAAAGAAACTGCCAGCGAGACCGCTTGACTCAATGGGATTAAAATCTCCATACGCAGTCTTGAGTGCGAAAATTCCGTTTGGAGTACGGCGGCTGGACACAACACTATTCATGTACTCAAGGAAATTTCTGCTTTTGTATCTGTCTCGGTACAACTGCATCGGACCGCGAGGAGACAGATACTCGCCCGGATAGCCCAGCACACGCGTTTGTTCAAGCATCCCGCATAGCATGTTGCTGCCAGAACGCGGCAGCATAGCTATAAGGCACGTTTTGGCCGGCGGCACATAGGCTGCCTCATCCGATGATGCACCGTGGTCAAGAGGAAAGATTGCGGCGTACGCCTTGTGTATGCCAAAAGAAACTTCATCAGCAGTCGCCGAGACAAACTTCCTAGCGGGAATTTCGTCGCCCAGATCGGCGAGCGGAGAAGGCTCGTCCTGGATCAAGAACTTGTCCAGTTCCGCGAGCCACGTACCGTCTTCTCCGCGTTCCAGACCTAGTTCAGCAATCTTTCTTGCCTCGTCCATCCTGTTCATCTGCCGCAACGCCCGCACGGCTATCCAGTAGCTCTTGGCATTGCGCCGATCGCTGGCGATGAGTCCTTGCGCAAGCAGAAATGCTTTTTCCGGATAGCCAGTGATCAGTGACTCGGCAAGCAGAAGCGTTGCGCCGACGTATTTTGGGTGACTGCTCGCGATTCCCTCATACGCCTGAATTGCGAGCTCAAGCTGGCGTTTGGACAAGAAGCCTTTCAACTGCTCGACCGGATTCTCCCGCTCAGCCCCCGCCGACGGTATCATCAGGCTCGCCTCCGCATCCTCGTTCTCGGCGTCCTGAACTTGGACAAACCGCGCAGCGATAGACTGGGCTGCCTTCTTGCCCTCGTTTTCGGCGTCCGCCTGTAGTCGGTGCGGCACTTGATTCTCTTCGAAGAAACTAGCGAGATTTCTTCTCGCCGCAGGAAAATGCTTCTCCATCTTTGAAAAATCGAGCTGCTCCACGATTTGACGAAGATCGGTGTCCGCAAACTGCTTGAGCCCAACAAACGGGATGAGTAGCGCTTCGCAAAGCTCGATTGTGCGGGAATCATGGGCGACAAACGCTGCCGGGATACCCTGACTCAGAGCAATGATATTGCCGTGGAAACGAGTCCCAATGACGATGTCATGCCGCGCTATGAATTCAGCCCATCTATCGGCGCGGAAGAAGGTTTTTGCGTGCTCCATGATGTACTTCAGGTAGCGATCGAGCGTGATGTCCGCACCCAGGTTGTGCAGCGTTGTCTTGCATCCCTCTGCGCCCTTCCTGTCTCGCGCTGCAATCTGCATTTCAGGCAACTCATTCTGCAGAACGTACGGCGCCGCCGATTCCATTGCCAACCGAAGCACCTTCAACTCTGCCTTCCGTGCCTCGTCAGCCGATGAAGCGTGCTTGAGAACATTGCTGGAGCCGTTGAAAGCGGGTTTGAAATCGTCCGGGGACGGGATTTGAATCGAGAGCTTTTCTCTGCCCAGCGTGAATAGCGACGGACAACCCGTTACATGCGTGTTTTTGATGCCGAATTTCGCAAGGACATCCGCGGTAAATTGACCACGTACTGAAATGGACTGGCAGCGATCGGAAATCGCATGCATCAGCCTGAGTGTGTTCTCCGGAAGCTGCGCATCCGCAATTCGAGTCGTCGGAAACTGAGCGCCAACACCTACCATCAGGATCGGGTGGTTTGTTCCCTCGACGATGGGAAGCAGCCATGAAAGATCCATGACGGGCGACAGGAAATTTGCCGCCGGAATGACGAGAAGATCAATCGCATCCTTCAGGTTCCGGATATCAACCATGGTTCCGGAGCTGACGATATCAACGTCAAGCAGCCTGGCCGCTGCATCGCCGATCAGCAAATTTCCGGTGTTATATCCCGTTGCTGCAAAGCGCTCTTGCAGTGACGTTGCGGTGTCCGGAACAAAAAACGGGGCGCCGACGAAATGAGCCCTCAATGTTCTCAGCTTGTTTTCTGAGGCATTCACGGCAAATCACGGTTCAAATACGTGCGGCAACCGATCAATTTCATATTTTTCTAACGCACACAAAATCCACTTCGGGAAGTCGACGCCGCTAAGGGTCCCTGAATCGATGGACTTGATCAGCCTGCTCAGCCACTCCGAGTCCGAGCTGGTCCCCCATTTCTCACAAAACGGATTTTTCACTCCATTTCTCCTGACGCACGAATAGCAAGCCGCTCGCAAAACATCTCTCCGAACTAACGCTTGCGCTGAAGTGCCAGCCTTGCTGATTGCGTATTGCCCAAAGTCACGCGCCAGCCAAAACGGTCGGCCAAAAACTTTTTTATTTGGGGTCCTGAATTCTTACGCTCTAATTGCCTCGAAACTTTACCGCTTCCAACTGGGCAGCCGGTTCTGTGGATCGCTCCACGGAAAATCGTAAACATGCCCACCGTTCAGACTGACCGTAGCCTTCGCTGCGCCGCCCCCTTCGGCAGCCGGGGTTCTGGATAGAATTGACTCGCTGTGTAGTGCGTTACCAATGAGCGCCGGGTGTGGGCCGAGTCGTTTATTCGGGTCCCCCCGTGAGGAAGATTGGCATGCCAGATTAAGACGTCCCCCTTCCTAGGGCAATACGTGACCGGGTTGATCATCGCGGCCTGCATGCGCTCAGTCAGGAACTGGGCGAATTGCATCGAATTTCTTGGCGAATCCTTTTGCTTTGTGATGCTTCCACCACCCCAATCGAAGAAACCGCTCACTTCGGGTTTATGTCCCCCCGGGTAGTACGCGAGCGGGCCTGAGTCAGGATGCACATCCTCAAGGGGGATCCATGACGCTGCGAGGTAGGGAAGTCTCGATTGGGCGTTCACGTATGGATAGTCCACATGAATCGGCTGCTGGCTGCCGCGGCTGAATGTCAGGCTTTGCAGCGCAGTTGGCGCCCCATCAAATATTGCCTCAAGGAACTGACATACCTCCCGAGTTAGGCTCAGCTTGGCGGCAGCGAGCGAGTGGGTATGCATATGGTTCAACTTCAGCCCGGGGCCGTCAAGCTCTTTTGCTGCCACAGCCTTGGTATTAGTCTGCTTTCCCTGAATCTCGATGCAAACGTTGTAGCTCATGTGATTGGAGCGAAGATGTTCCACATCTCGAAGATAGGCATCGATAAGATCGTGCGGAACCACCTGCTAAGGTCACAATTCCAGTATTGCGCCACGCACTGAGGGCAGCCCCCAAATCAAAGGACTGAACGGGGCGGGACTTCTGCTCAGATTTCAGAAAATTGTCGACGCTCGCATCGGGACGATCTATCCAGGGAGCTAATTCGAACCACTCTTTGCTGGCTGAGGTAGTAATCATGTTGCTACTTTCCTAAAAACGATGCCTTGCCCCAGAGCGTCTGACGCCTGAATCTTTCTCAACTCGCGAGGCCGTTTCGGCCTAACCGCAGCCTTTGGCATCTGTGCGTTTTCTAAAGCTACTTTCCAAGTAAAGCAATCAGACAAATACTCTTTGCTCGGAGCCCTGAACTCTTCGGCGCCAATCACTTTGAAGTGTTCGCCGCCAGAACTCAGCTTGCCTGCTCGTATGGCGGCCGCAACATCTTCGTTAACTTTTCTGTACCAAGCCTCGTCAACCGCAGGAAGCGCTCCTCGCCGTCCTTCAAAAAAGCCGGCTGACAGATAGTGTTCCTTTCCGCTAGCGATTTTGTTGCTCCTGAGGGCGTTAGCCACATCCGGATTTTCTGCAAGATATCCAGCCTCGTTGAACTCGCCGTGTTGTACAGCAACGGTCAAGAGAAAGTTCAAGAACGACACCGGGATTTGTATTTCGGTCTTACCCTGGATGTCCTTTCGTGAGGTGCCCATGGCGTGAAGGATGGCGTCATAGTGCGGGACAATCATCTGGATCTCCTTTTGGGATTGTTGCTGGTCTTAGAAACATCGGATTCGCTGCCCGAGGCATCGATGCCCGGGCGTAACTGCGAGCTCACTTCTTGCAGGTAATTTTTTTGCCGCTTTTTGGTCTCGCTGTCTAACTTGAACTTTTCTATCGCGAGCTTGTGGCAGGCAGCAATCTCGGCGATATGTTGATCAGCTTGCAGGGCATGCGTCACGCTGGAGGCATGGCGGCGATGCGCGTTGAGGTTATCCGCCACATAGGCGATGTGCGCGCCGGGCTCGGCCAGCGCCTCCAGATAGAGCCGCCAGTCACCCGCCATGCGGAAATCGGTCAGTCCCTGCTGGCAGGCTTTGAGCGCGCGCAGCAGCGCCTCGCGCCGCCAGACCACCGCGCTGACATTGAGAATAAGATTGCGCACCGCCAGGTGTCCCCGCACGAACTCCCCGCCCTTGAACACCTTTGAGCTGGGCAGCTTTTCGCCCGGCCGCTGGGCGCAGTAGGGCTTGTAGCTGGACCACATGGGATTGCCGTCGCCGTCTATGGTCCGGCTGTCGGTGAAGCCCATGATGATCGAACGGTCTCCCCGCATGAGGTCCAGAAGGGATCCCAGGAAGGAAGGATCGGAAAGATCATCCGCCTCTGCTATCCACAGAAACTCGCTCGAACAACTCTCGGCAGCCTTGCGCCACTGGTTGAACACGGAGCCGGAATTCTCCTCGTTGGTCAGCAACGTGACTCTGCGGTTGCTGCTTTGCGCCGTTTCCCGGATCACGGCCAGGCTGTTGTCCGTGGAGCAGTCGTCCAGAACCACGATCTCGTGCAGCGGGTGGGTCTGCATGAAAACGCTTCCCAGCCGTTCCGGCAGATAGCGTGCGTAGTTGTAGTTGGGGATGGCCACGGAAACCGTCGGCAGTTCGGGCATAGTCAGCTTCAGCAGGCTTTCCACATAGCGATCGAAATTGAGCTCGGTCTCGACAAAATCCCGGCGCTTCTTGCGCTCGACGTCGGTGATCCCTTTTTGCAGGATGGCGCCGAGTTCGCGGGCCATGGCCGCGGCATCGGCATGAGGCACCACCGTGCCCATCTTGTGGCGCTTGAGGAAGTCCGGCATGCCGCCCGACTTGTCGAACAGAACTATAGACAGGCCCGCATAGAGTGCTTCATGGACCACCGTGGGGAAGGGGTCCTCGCGCGAGGTGAGCGCATAGGCGTCGGCCGCGGCGAGGAAACCGTCCACATCCGGGCGGTAGCCCCTGTGGTGGAAGGTCTTGGTGGCTGCCGCGGACTCCAGCGGCGGGCCCAGTTTCTTGTTCAGGTCGGCGTCGATGCCGCCGATCCAGCAGAAGTGGGTGCGCCCCGTTTTCTTGCCGTTCATCAGCTTCCAAGCCTGGAGAAACAGATCAAAGCCCTTGCGCAAGTCGGCGTAGCCAACGCCGATCACCAGGCGGTCCTCGGCGCTGAGGCCGAGCTCCTTGCGGATAGCCGCGCCTTTCTCGGGACTGCAATCGAGGGTTTTGTACAAGCCCTGGGCCAGCAGCAGGGCACGGTTGTCGAGCTTGACCTTCACCAACTTGGCCACCTGGTCGCGCACGACCGGAGAGGCAAACACGGAATAGTCGCTGTCCGCGATGGCCGCCCTGGCGCCGGCCTGCAAGCCTTTTTCCTCAATGATCTTCGGCAGCTCGTGAACCAGGCTGACGACATGCATGCCCGCATCCTTGAGCTGCGGGATCACGTGCCCGGCCGCGGTGGTGTTGACAATGGCGGAAACGATGCCGCGCTGATGGCAGCGGGCGATGTAGGCCGCCATTCCGGCCGCGGTGGATTCGATATGCACCGGCGCCAGCGCCCGGTATTCCGGCTCCAGCTTGCCGCCGGCCATCATCAGGAACTCCACCGAGACTCCGAAGTTGCGCCGCAGGCGCCGGGCAACGTGCAGCAGCAGGTGCTGGGAACCGCTGGGGAAGGCGTCGTGCCCGACCAGCAACAGCTTGTGTGGACTCGCCGCCGTAGACGAAAGGCCGGTGACGGCGCGCGCGGTGGCATTGAGATAGGCGCTGCCGTAGTGCAGGTCGGGCTCCAGGTAAGCCGATTCGCACCACTCGTTCCAGCCGTTGATGCACACCAGGGCCTCGCCAAAAAATTTCTGCTCCTGCGCCCTTTGCACCAGCTGGCTCAGCCAGGTCTCATATTTTTGTGGTGTGGAGCCGCGCAGCGTGAGGCCGGCGCCTTGGCGGCGAGCGTCGTTGTCCCAGTCGGGTACTGCGGTCTTGATCAAGGGAAACGGCGGATTGGGCTCACCAAGCGATGTCTGAACTACCGCCTCGTAGCTGAAAACCCGCGCCGTGAGCTCCTGGTCCAGGTATTCCAGCTCGTTGTTCACCGAGGGCATGTTGGCCGTCAGCTTGTGCGGCGGGAATTCGATGGCGCCATCCATGCCGAATTCCGTAGGATCCACGGCATGGAACGCCTGCGCCATCACCAGGATCGGATCTTCATTGAACTGCTGCTTGAAAATGGCCCGCCATCTGTCGATGGCCTTGGCGGTATCTGGAATCAGCCCCGGCCGGTAGATCATCAGCACCGGGCGGCTTTTGATGCGGATGTAACGGCTGTCACGGAAGTGGCGGACGAAATCGCCCAGCAGGCGCTCGTCGTCATTGGGGTCGTAGTCCTGGGAAATCAGGACTTCGCTCTCATGACCATCCCAGCGCCGCGTCCAATTCTCGTTGGCCCACATGAGGCAGAACGGCATGTCGACGCTGGGATCGGCGAGCATGCGCTCGATGGGCTTCTCCATCAGCCGTTTGCCGTTGAACCAGTAGTGGTAATACACAAAACCGTAGATCCCGCCAGCCTTGGCCATCTCTACCTGCCGTTTTAGGGTCTGAGGGTCATCCAGCGAATAGAAGCCGAGATCACGCGGAATGCGGGGCTGGTAGTGCCCTTTGAAGCGGGACATGCCGCGGGCGACGTTTGTCCACTCGGTGAAGCCTGTGCCCCACCATTCGTTGTTCTCGGGGAAGGGGTGGAACTGGGGCAGGTAATACACCAGCACCTTGGCTTTTCGGGGAGCGCCCGCCAGCAGGGGCGCGAAATCCTCAAACTCGGAGGCTGGCTTGGTGTAGGTCTTGAGCGCCCGCGGAATGGCGAGATCCTCGGCCTGCGGGCAACCGAATACGCCACGCTCATGCTTGTGCTGCAGGTAGTGGAAAAATGGATGAACGTTCACGTCGCCCTTCAGACAGCGGCTGATGTAGTAGCGGGTATTGAAAGCTGGCGAAGGGTTGCGCTCCTCACGATATCCCCAGGAGATGTAGTGTTCGAAAGGGTCAACACCGGCATCCTTGACGTCCATGTTCTCGCGCAGGTAGTGCTCAACGTCGAAATCCGGGATCGGGCTGACGACGCCGCTGTTCCTGCGGGCCAGGAAATGGACTAGCGCGTTTTCTTCGGCCGGCACCTTGTAGGTGTCGCGGTACCAGAGGCCATCAAACAGCGGGCCAGGCCGCCGTCCTTCGGACTCGCCCTGGACGAAATAGTGAAACAGCGGATCAATGCCGGCGTCGCGCACGTCCGGATAGCGCTCCAAATACCAGGCCGGATCGAAATACAGATTGGGCCTCTTGCGCTCCGCAGCCCCGTGATGAAGGTAATGGTCGAGGCCTTCCTGCTCGTCGGCCAGATTGAGGCCATAGGAGCCGTTGTAGAACGCCAGATCGAACAGGCCGGTCCCGGCTAGGCCAGCCTTCCATTGCTTGGGCAGCGATTGCGGCGCCGGGTCTTCAGAGAGCGAAGGCTCGGGCTGTGGCTCGGGTTCGACCCACTCGACCCACTCGATCCACTTCTCGCGGAATGCATTGAAGCCGCCCGTGCCGCCCTCAATCATAGTGCACCAGGGGATTGGTAACGATGATGCCCGCCTGCTGGCATTGCTCCCGATAGTAGGCAACGTCGAAGTCCGCACGGGGCGCGCAGGCCTCCGCGGCGCCGTACTCCAATGGGTCCGGTCCCGCATAGACCATATCCGGGTTCTGCTTCAGATAAAAAGCCGCGTCGAACAGCTTGGACTGCTGAAGAAGCCGATATTGCTGAAACAAGGACGACACTGGGCCATCAATAAGCGGTTGTTAAAAAAATTATAGCAACGTTGCAGCCAAAGAAAGCAGCGTCTCGCTGCCGGAGTTGGCTCACAAAAAATGTGTGTCGACGCCACTAGTATATAGACACATTAATTACGAAACATAGTGCCGTCCTAGCTTGTTGTCGGCATCTTGGCGGGTAAATGTCCAATTGATGCCGCGACGCTCGGCATTGCGGCGGTGTTGCCAAGCGGCCACTT
>JBOIDL010000158.1:0-9134 GCA_050740435.1 Gammaproteobacteria bacterium | reverse complement strand
AAGTCATCGACGACCCGCGGGTGACCTTGCGCTTGCGAGACCTCCTTGCGGCCATCAGCTGCCTTGATGAACTCATCCGAAACCACTGCCTCTCAGAGTAAAATTCGTGGGGATCTCACAGGGTCTACCCCTTTCTACCGGGGGACAAGCTTAATTTCGAAAAGCTTCGGCCACAGTTTGCCGGTAACGAACAGGCGGTCTTTCCGCGCGTCGTAAGCGATCCGTTCAGGACATCGATGCCCGTTGCTCTGTCGGCTTCACTGAGCAACCCGTGTACCCGCGGCTTAGAGAGAGCGCTCTTACCACCGACGGCCTAGACAGGAAAAAGGAAAGTAGCAAGGGTGGCACGCTGTCAGGATCTTCAAAACCAAAGGGTTCGGGTTGGTCAAATTGGTCGCGACGAAAATAGCGCCCTTGCATTTTTCTGCATCCCTCACCGCCATCTGGTACACAATGGGTCCCGCGAACGACTCCCCTAAAACAACGTAATCGTCCATTTCATGAATTTGCTTTCTTATCCTGTCTGTTAACGTGGAGTAATCTTGCGGACCGGATCCCGGATAGGAGATCACAGTCGTCTCAAACGCGTTCCCTAAATCTTTCACTAGCGCGTTGAACATTGATCCCGTCCCATCGAACGCGGGAAGCAAAATGAGTCGCATCATACCCTTCCCCTTGAGGTCTCGAGGTGTTCTTGTAGCTGGTAGAGGATGGTGTCTTCGGGACGCCGCTGCTCGTAGTGGACGCCTTTCCCCCGCGCCGGCTGAACCCCTTTGTCCATCGTTACTGGCATTGACAGTAGCACGGGGTTGCCGCATCGGGCAACCGCCCTGTGTTGCGCGGCCTACTTGGCCGGCACGTCGAGGGCTGGATTCCTGGCGAAGAAGCCGTCGGGCTGGAGCAGGAAGCCCGCGCGATGGGACGGCATCACCGGCCACTCCTCGGGCCGCGGGTTATGGGTGACGCCGAAGGTATACCAGATCACAACGTCCTCGTCGTCTATCGGCTCGTTATCGGCGATCCATTTGGGAAGCCCGTCTCCGCCCGTGTTTTGGTTCACGAAGTAGCCTGCGGCGTTGGTTTCCTCCAAACGATAGCGAGTCGCCCAGAAGTGGTGATCGGTAAACCCCGCGCGTTTTCGTATCTCGGCGCCCGGCGAGAAGAGCGGTATCGCGTTGTGGCCGGCGACGAGCTGATAGGCGGCGGGGTGCCCGAGCGCGTTTTTCTCGCGGCTTGAGATGACCCGCCAAAAGCGCTGCGTCGCCATGTTCAACATGCTGGACGCTTCCTGCTCGGTCTTCCTCCGGTGCTCCTCCAGGAAGAAGGCGTTGCCGAAGACGTTCTCGCCGCCAGACGGCAACGATCGGTTGTTTACTTCGACCACCGTGTTGGTCGTACCGTCTACATCGAGATCGAGACGGAAGTTGAAGAAGTGCTGATGATTGACTGCGAGCGTGTTGGCGTTGACCAGTCGACCGAACCGCTCCGGTCCCTCGCCGCTCTTGCCCATCGAGCGCTCTGCGGCGACGCCCTTGGCGAGCATGATCCCGGTGAGCTCGGTCTCGACCAGGATGGCGCCAGTCTGGGTGAAGACCCAGGAGATGCCATAGTCGTAGTTACCGATGGTGGCGACGAACTTCACTACGAGTTGGCGCTCGCGCCGAGTCTCTGAATGCTGGGTCTCGAAGTCGAAGTGCTTCCAAAGGATGCCGGCGTCGCGCTCGTAGATCGCAATCGTTCTCGGCTGAACGTAGGGTTTGCCGAAGTCGTCGGCGAAGGTGCTGTCGAAGAAGGCGGCGTTCTCCGGCGCGTCGGGGCCAGCCTCGAGGCTGTCGGCGAGACGCCCTACACCGTACTCGCCAAGGTCGAAGGCGTTGCGCCAGACCCAGTTGCGATCGATGTCGCCATAGGGCACCACCATCTCGGAGAGCGAGCCTCGGTAGAGCACACTCCGTAGTTTGTCGCCGTCGCGGTAACGGGCGTTGTGGATCACCACGCCTTCACGCGGATGCATCGCGAAGCGGAAGCGCCACTTCTGCCAGCGCACCTCCTGGCCTTTGACGGTAAAGCTGCGTCCCTCCGGCTGGATGATCCGAAGCGGTTTCATATCTTTGCGGAGCGGTCCGTTCGACGCCTCGTCGAGCTCACCGCCTTCGCGTACGACCGGAACGACGCCGCTGTCGATGAAATCGACCACCTTGCCGCGCGCCGGATCGACGGTGGCAGTGACGCCCTCGATCGGCCGGAAGTACGGGTTACGCGATCCCTTAGGTCGCAGATAAAACAGGCAGCGGAGAAGCCTCGCTCCAGAGGCGCGCTCGTCCGCCGAGAGCAGCCCGGCCGCCCAGGTGTCTATCTGCACCTCGCTGAGATCGGCGATCCGGCGCTTCGCCATCGCGGCGATGAAACGCGGATCGGCGGCGACGATCTTCTTCGGCGAGTCAAACTCCTCAATCAGCACGGCGGGCTGAACGTTTTGGATCTCGTTCCAGGCGAACAGACGCTGATTCCCGAGATCGACCACCGCTTCATACGTGTGACGCGCCCGGCGATCGAGCACAACGGAAAAGGCCTCGCGGCGGGCTAGCGCGCCCGGCCGGTAACGCAGCACTTCGGCTTTGGGCGGTTCTTTCAGTACCACGATCGGGAAGAGCATTCCTGTCTTGAGCTTACCGCTCGCCCTGAGGATCGCCGGCACCGCTTCGAGTTCGTCCGCGGTCAGCGAATCGAGCGGATGGGGCGGCGCGGGACGGGCCTGTAGCGGCGGGGTATCGAGCGGTACGGACGCCATCGCTCCGCAGGCGACGAGAAAGAGCAGCGGCGCGATGCCGAGACTAACTACCCTTGGATATGTATCGAGGGCGCCCGGCGCTTGGCGGGATACTCGCGCGGCGCGACGACTCCTTTGACGAACGCCTTTTCCCGCACTCACGAATACGATGTCTCAATCGCTAGTTTTGTCGACGACCACCGTACCGTTGCGCCGCTACGTAGTCAATCACGCCACGTTCGCGGTCGAGACAGAGCATGGCCGCACGCCGCGATCATTGTCACTTTTCCGTTCGACCTCGCCACGGCGACGCCTTGGCGCCGGGTCGCGCCTGCATACGCCCTTACGGATTCAGCACCTATCGGGAAGACTGCCGTTACGACCAATTTTCGCCTACCATAGTAATTTGCTACCCCCCAGATGCCGTGATCGAGTCTAACGGCTTAGAGGTAACAAGCGATGGAATATGTCTCTGAGGTTTTCCGTAAAGTGCCCGTCATCGCGGAGACACGCGGGGCAGGTGCGCGTAACTGATTGAATGTTAATTGATTACTTGGTTGTAATGACATCCCGCCTTCGGGAGGCAGGAGTCGCACGTTCGAATCGTGTCACCTCGACCAGTCAACCGATTTTTCGCATGGCCTGATGTGATCCTCAAATTTCGACAGCGGACGAAATTAGAGTAGGATCACTCCGACGGCTCCTTTTGCTTCCGAAGGTAAACGTATGGCAGTCGCGTCGAAGAGAGCGGCAAAGCGTGCGCTCGCCGCCGGAGCCCTGCTGCTCGCTCTGCGTCCGGCGCTCGCCGCGGACGCCGGGGGGGTACCCATCGTCGTGCTCAAGGAACATGGCGTCGGCAATCAGGCGCTGGTTCAACCGTACCTCGACCGCATGGTCGCGCTGGCCGCGAAGCAGAACGGCTGGGCGGGCGTGAACGGCAAGTACTTCACCAACCGCGCCGCCGCCGAGGCGTTCATCAAGGCGGAGACGCCGCACTATGGCATCCTGTCACTGCCCGCCTTTCTTGCCCTGCGCGGAGCGCACCGGCTCGACGTGATCGGCAAGGTGGAGGTGTCGCTCGCCGGCGGGCGGCGCTACTATTTGATCAGCGAGACGGCGGACGACCTCAGCGGCTGCAAGGGGCAGCGGCTAGCCACCGACCACGCTGACGATGCGCGCTTCATCGACACGGTGGTCTTCGGCGGCGAGGTGAAGCTGGCCGACTACACCCTCGTGCCGACCCGGCGGCCGCTGCAGACAATCCGCGCGGTGCTCACCGGTCAGGCCGCGTGCGCGCTGATCGACGACGCTCAGAAGGACCAGCTCGACCACCTGAGGAACAAGGACGGCGTACACACGGTGTGGGAGGGCGCCGAGCTGCCGCCGATGCCGGTAGTGGCGTTCCCCGCCGCGCCGGAGGCCGAGCGGATCACGTTCAAAAGGAAGCTCGACGGGGTGTGCGAGGACGACGGCAAGATGGCGTGCGTCGAGGTCGGCATCGACGACCTGACCGGCGCCGACGCCGGCGACTATGCGGCCGTCGTCGCCGCCTATGGCGAGTGACGGCGTTCGCCGGAGTGCGGTCGCCGCGCTCTTCGCGCTCGCCGTGTTGGCCGGCTGCACGGCGGCGCGCCCGGTGCGGCCCTCGCACCCGGAGCTGGCCGCCTTGGTGGAGGATGGCGACGCGCTGGCGCTCTCCGACGCGCTCGAGGCGCTCATCGCCGCCGGGATCGCCACGCTCGCCGACCGTCAGTACGCCTGGGCCATCGTGAGCAAGCAGCAGGCCGACACCGCGGCGGCCGCGTTTGCCCGCGCCGCTATCACCGGACGCGTCGTGCAGGAGCAGGGGCTGCGCGCCGCCAAACTGGTCGCCGACGTCGAGAAGTACGCCCGCCGCAGCCGCGCACTCGACCCGCACTTTCGCGGCGGCGCGGCGACCCGCCTGCTCGGCACGCTCTACGTCATCGCGCCCGCGACCCTGCTCGACCACGGCGATTCGGAGACCGGCTTGGAGTTGCTCGAGCAACTGACCGTGCAGCACCCCGATGTACCCGACAATCACCTGCGCCTGGCCGAAGCCTACGTCACCCTGCGGGATCACAAGCCCGCCCGTCCGCACCTCTGTTTCTGCCTCGCCCACCCGACCGCGCTGCGCCGGGACGACCAGGCGCTGCTCAAGGGTCTGATCGAGGAGGCAGGCCCGCTGGCCTGCTACCGACCGGCGGGCGGCGTCGGCCCGCCCGACGCAACAGTACCGGTTGCAAAACCGCGGTGAACTTCCTATCCTTCGAGCCACCGATGTGCTGTTCACCGGGAATTTCGCCCGCCGCGCCGGTGTCCTCGCGAACCTAGCCGATGTGGCCGCGACGCTTGCGGGTGTGCGCGTAGCCGATGGCGATTCGCGCGGTGGTATCTTGGATTCTCACAGGCCAGGACCCCGCCGTGCGCCCGCCCGCGCCCAGGCGCACGGCGTTCGAAGGGAGCTTCGGCAGGCGCTGGCTCGCACCGGCGCTGCTGATCTTCGCGACGCCGCTGCTGGTGGTGTTGCTGTGGATGATCTGCGCGCACTACGACGGCTCGATCGTGCGCTTCGTGCGGCTGGCCGACGCGGCATCGATCACCCGGCTGTTCCCGAGGCCCTCGTGGTGGGCGCTGGGCGTCATCGCGTCGTGGGTGGGCCTGCAGGGCATACTGCTGGCGGTTCTGCCCGGCAGGACGCACCTCGGGCCTGTCACGCCTAACGGGCGGCAGCCGCGGTACAAGCTCAACGGCGTCGCCGCGTGGGTGGTCATGCATGGGGGGCTGGCGGCCGCGTGGGGCGCGGGACTCTGGTCTCCAGCCGTGGTCTACCGCGAGTTCGGTTCGATCCTGATGACGCTCAACGTAGTCGCCCTCGCCTTCTGTGGCTTTCTGTACTGGAAGGGTCGGCGCTACCCGTCGACCAGCGACGCGGTCTATACGGGCCACGCGCTCTTCGACTTCTTCCAGGGCATCGAGCTGCACCCGACGCTCTTCGGAATCAACCTCAAACAGTTGATCAACTGCCGCGTCTCGATGATGGGCTGGAGCGTGCTGCTTGTCTGCTTCGCCGCTTACCAGCACGAGACCTACGGGACCCTCTCCAACTCGATGCTGGTCTCGACCGGGCTGGTGGTCGCCTATCTCTTCAAGTTCTTCGTGTGGGAGGGCGGCTACTTCAACTCGTTGGACATCATGCACGACCGCTTCGGCTACTACATCTGCTGGGGCGTCCTGGTCTGGGTGCCGGGCGTCTACACGATCTTCGGCCAGTATCTGGCGAACCATCCCCGCTCGCTTCACCCGGCCTGGGCGGCCGCCATCGCGGGCGTCGCCCTGGTCGCGCTCTGGATGAACTACGCCGCGGACGCGCAGCGCGAGCGCGTCCGCGCGACGGGCGGCGGCACGACGGTGTGGGGTCGTCCCCCGCGGACGCTGCTCGGGCGCTACCGCACGAACGACGGCGTGGAGCGCGAGAACCTGTTGCTGGTCTCGGGATACTGGGGTCTCGCTCGGCACTTCCATTACGTGCCCGAGCTGCTCCTGGCGCTGTGCTGGGCGCTCCCCGCGGGTGGGGCGAACTTCGTTCCGTATTTTTATTTCTTCTTCCTCAGCGTGCTGCTCTTCGACCGCGCTGGGCGCGACGAGGAGCGTTGCGCCGCGAAATACGGCGCAACCTGGGAAGAGTACCGAAGGCTCGTGCCCTACAAGATCGTGCCGGGACTGTACTGACTCTCAGAGGCTAGCCGCGCCCTATGAGCCATGTGTTCGAACCCGAGCGACTGCACGCGCTCGTGCGCCCGCTGATCGGTCAACGCCTGCCAGACATCTTCGAGGCCCTCGTCGACCGCCTCACCGCCGGCTATCCGAGCCACATCCTGCGCGAAGACGAGTGGATCTTCAACAACGCCGGCGGCGCGATGGGGATGATGCGCGTGCTGCATGCCTCGCTTACCGAGTACCTGATCTTGTTCGGGTCGCCGATCGGCACCGAGGGCCACAGCGGGCGCTTTCTCGCCGACGACTGGTTCTTCATCCTCGAGGGTGAGCAGTGGGCCTACACCGAGGGCGCGTTCGAGCGCGAGGTCTACCGTCCCGGGGACGTGCACCACCTGCGGCGCGGCGTGGCGAAAGGCTACCGCATGCCCGACCGCTGCTTCGCGCTCGAGTACGCGCGCGGCGTGATCCCGCTGATGCTGCCCTTCGGCGTCGCGGACACGATCACGAGCACGGTCGACTTGCGCACGCTGGCAAAGACCTTCAGCGTCTACGCGCGCGGCGTCACGCGCGAGCTGCTCCAGGGCAAGCTCTGAGAGGTTGTGAACTTCCAGCGTAAGCGTGTCTGCATCGTCGGTGGCGGGATCTCGGGCCTCGGCGCGGCCTGGGCGCTGAGCCACCACCCTGAGCGGTTCGACTTCGAGCTCTGGGAAAAGAACCCCCGCATCGGCGGCAACGCCGTGACCGTCGAGATCCCGCAGGACGACGGCAGCAAGATCCCGGTCGACATCTCCGTCACCGCGTACATTCCCACGGTCTACCACCACTACGCGATCCTGCTCGCCCGCTACGGGATCGCCGCGCTGCCCACGCGCTTCAGCTACAGCGTGCGCTACGGCGACGGGGTCTACGCCCATGACCTCGACTCGCCCCTGAAGGAGGAGCTGCGCTCCGAGATCGAGCGCTTCCAGGCGCTCATGCAGCGCATGCAGCGCTTCACCGCGCTCTCGGGGTCGACCTCGCGGCTGATCGCCGCGGCGAACCCCTACAACTACATCGCCATGGGGCGGCTGCTGGACCTGCACGGCTTCTCCTCGGAGTTCCGGTTCAAGGTGCTGAAACCCCTGTTCGTGAACTTCGTGCTGGCCTCGGGGCTTTTTGACATGCCGGCGGCGCTCTTCGCGCGCTACCTGGACTTCTTCGACATCGAGCGCTCGACCCCGATGGTGACCTGGGACCAGGGCACCGCGAACCTCTACCGGAAGATGAGCGCGCACTTCCGCGACCGGATCCACCTCGGGCGCGGCGTGGCGCGGATCTTCCGCGACGCGAGCGGAGTGCTCGTGCGTGACGAGCAGGGGCACGAGGAGCGCTTCGATGAGCTGGTGCTCGCCTGCAACGCTAACCAGTCGCTGATGGTGCTAGACCGACCCTCGGCGTGCGAGCGCTGGCTGCTCGGTTCGGTGCGGTACGAGAGCGAGCTGCACAACCACGCGGTCGTGCACTGGGACGACTCGGTGCTCGGCCGGGACGGGGCGCACGCGCTCGAGACCCGCAGCAACTACGTCGAGCAGTACGGTGCGCGCCCCGACAACTACGAGATCACCTATATCATGCATAATCAGCAGCCCTGGGCGAAGCGCTCGGACAAGCCATGCCTCGTGACGTACAACCCGGTGCACCCGATCAACCCGCGCAAGGTTATCGCGCGCCACTGGTTCCAGCACGTCGTGCACGACGTCTTCCACGTGTCGGTGCTGATGAACGCCTTCCAGTTCGTGCAGGGGCACGCGCACACCTGGCATTGCGGCGCGCACACCGTCGTAAACTCTCAGGAGCACGGGTTCATCTCCGGCCTCGCGGTCGCGCGACAGCTCGGCGCGGGGTACGGTTTCGAAGACGCCGGAGCGCGCGAGTGGTTCAACTTCTGGGGCCGCGGCATGTTCGGCCCGAGCTTCCGTGAGGTGCGCAACGGCAAGCCCGCGCCGGTGCATCCGGCGAGCGAGCACACGATCGGGGATCAGGCAGGGACGAATCGGTAGCCGATGCCTGTCTCAGTGATCAGCTGCTTGGGTCGTGAGGGCGAGCTGGCAGTAAAAATATTCAAGCCTGGCCCCTTTAATATGTTCCCTGACTAGCGCGGCCCTTCACGCTGGGTCAGCTTCTCTTCCGCGGCGGTCTTGATCACGTATTCGATCTGGGCCCCGGAGAGGAATTTTCTTGACCCCACCGGCAATAATTGGACGTCGGAAGGCGGCAGGGGTGCGTCATCGAGCAGGCAAGGGATGATGGTCTTCTTGAGGGCCAGGGCCGCGCACCATTCCAGTTCTACATTGGTGGAGGCCGCCGCGCTTTTCGACCAACAGAGGAGCAGGTAATCCTGAGCCGCAATGGCCTCGCTCAGGGCCTTGGGCCAGCGCTGGCCACCATAGAGCTTGTCTTGATCCCGCCAGACGGAAACTTGAGCCGCACGTAACTCTCGCTCAATGGTCAGCACAGGCTTAACCCAACTTTCTCAACCCACCTCAAGAATCGCTGATTTTTAGAGGTGGGGGTCTTGGGAAGGCGCGTAGACACAAGGGGTCGAGTTTCAAAGTGGCTGTAGTGTAGACCAAGTGTCTTTTCAGCC
>JBOIDL010000157.1:0-9170 GCA_050740435.1 Gammaproteobacteria bacterium | reverse complement strand
CCTCATTACCTTTTCCGTCATGGTGCCGAAAAACTTCACCGAAGAGGAGATCAAAGGCTTTCTCGCGCAGCAGGGTTACACGCGCATACATCAACGCGAGAGCGCCCGGCTCGAAGTGATTCAGGATCGGGTGCGGTTGCATGGCGAGAATCGCGCGCGCATCGTCGAGGACCTGGAAGCGGCGCTGAAGCACGGGCGCGGGCGGGTAACGGTGACTCCGCTCGATGGCGACGGCAAGCAGAGTGCAGCGTGGCGATTTTCCTCGGCGCTGCATTGTGCCGAGTGCGATATCGCCTACCGCGATCCGGTTCCGAATTTTTTCTCATTCAATTCGCCGATGGGCGCCTGTGAGATCTGCCGCGGGTTCGGCCGCAGTATCGGCATTGATTACGGCCTGGTCATCCCGGACGAATCGAAGACGCTGCGCCAGGGCGCAATCAAACCGTGGCAGACGCAGTCCTATGGCGAGTGTCAGGACGATCTCATGCGCTTTGCGAAAAAGCGCGGCGTGCCGACCGACGTGCCGTGGCGTGAGTTATCAGAGAAACACCAACATTGGGTGATCGAAGGCGAAGGCAGATGGGAAGATAAGCTCTGGTACGGCGTCGAGCGCTTCTTCAAGTGGCTCGAGGGCAGAGCTTACAAAATGCACGTGCGGGTGCTGCTCTCACGCTACCGCGCGTACACACCGTGCCCCGCCTGCCACGGCGCGCGGCTCAAACCCGAGGCACTGCTATGGCGCCTGGGCACGCAGGAAGACGCCGACCGCGTACTCGCTGCGACGGCGCGTTTTCGTCCACCAGAGGTGACCTGCGAGGAGGCTAAAATCTATTCCCCGCGGTCTTGCCGCGGGGACCTTAGCGATGGGGTTTCCAAAGGGGAGAGGCGCAACTCTCCCCTTTGGTCGCCCCACGGGGTTGCATACCCCGTGGTGGCGAAATCTAAATTGACTAAACGAGCATGGCAAAACGCGACTACTACGAGGTCCTGTCCGTCCCGCGCAACGCGACGGAGTCGGATTTGAAAAAGGCATATCGCCGCCTGGCGATGAAACACCACCCTGATCGTAATCCCGGTGATCGAGCGGCGGAGGAGCAGTTCAAGGAGGCAAAGGAAGCCTACGAGATATTAACCGACGCGAGAAAGCGAGCGGCTTACGACCAGTTCGGACATGCCGGAGTCGATCCTGCCGCGGCGCCGGGTGGATTCGGGGGCGCGGGTAGCTTCAGCGATATCTTCGACACCGTTTTCGGAGACATTTTCGGCGGTGGAGGCCGGGGCGGGGCGCGTGTCAACCGCGGCGCGGATCTCGCTTATGACCTGGAGATGAGTTTGGAGGATGCCGTAGTCGGCGCCACGACCGAGATCGCGGTCCCGACACTCGCTATGTGCCGCACGTGTAATGGATCCGGTGCGCGCTCCGGCAGCGGAATGGTCAACTGCTCTACCTGCGGGGGCCACGGCGCAGTGCGAATGCAACAAGGATTTTTCTCGGTTCAGCAGACCTGTCCCCGTTGCCGAGGCACCGGGAAAGTGATTCGAGACCCGTGTGGCTCCTGTCACGGACACGGACGTGTCAAGCAGCATAAGACCTTGGCGGTCAAAGTGCCCGCGGGCGTCGATACTGGAGATCGGATCCGTTTGTCGGGCGAAGGTGAAGCCGGAGAACACGGCGGTCCGGGGGGTGATCTCTATGTCAACATCCACGTCAAGAAGCATCCTATCTTTACGCGCGAGGGATCGGATCTTTATTGCGAAGTTCCGATCGGTTTTGTTACCGCGGCCTTGGGGGGGGATCTCGACGTCCCTACGCTCAACGGCCGCGTG
Organism: Gammaproteobacteria bacterium; assembly: GCA_050740435.1. Taxonomy (GTDB): domain Bacteria; phylum Pseudomonadota; class Gammaproteobacteria; order JACCXJ01; family JACCXJ01; genus USCg-Taylor. The sequence goes on along the minus strand of JBOIDL010000157.1, from coordinate 7,343 downwards.
ACCTTGAAGATCCCGGCGGAAACACAAACCGGTAAAGTATTTCGCCTCAAAGGGAAAGGGGTCAAAGCCGTGCGTGAGCGCGAGGTGGGCGATCTTCTCTGTCGGGTCATGGTTGAAACGCCGGTGCATCTTGATTCGGAGCAAAAAGATCTCTTGCGCGCTTTCGCGGGCACGATGAAAACCGGGCGCCATAGCCCGCAGGAAAGCTCGTGGCTCGACGGGATGAAGCGGTTTTTTGACGAGATGAAATTTTGAGCGCGGTTGCTCCGATCCGGGTGGCGGTGGCGGGTGCCGCGGGCCGCATGGGCCGGACCCTGATCGAGGCCTGCCGCGACGCGCCGGATATTGAGCTTTGCGCCGCGCTCGAATGCGCGGGATCGCCCTATCTAGGACAGGATGCGGGGATCGTGGCGCGGGGCCCGGGGCTCGGGATCCCTATCACCCCACAATTGGAGGAAGTCTTGGACGCATTCGATGTCCTGGTCGAATTCACGGCGCCGGGTGCGACCCTTCATCATCTCTCGCTCTGCCGTGCCGCCCGGCGGCGCATGGTGATCGGGACCACGGGCATCCTCGATTCCGGCTTGGCGGCGATTCAAGAGGCCGCTCACGACTGCGCCATCGTGTTTGCCTCCAACATGAGCGTGGGCGTGAATCTGTGTTTTAAGCTTCTGGAGACGGCCGCGCGCGCGCTGGGACCGGACTATGATGTCGAGATCATCGAGGCGCACCACCGGCAGAAGGCCGATGCGCCCTCGGGCACCGCGCTCAAGATGGGCGAGATCGTGGCGCGAAGCTTGAATCGCGATCTTGCCCGATGGGCGGTCTATGAACGCCGTAGCACGGCCGGGCCGCGTCCCGCAGAGGCCATCGGATTCGCGAGCATTCGCGCGAGCGATATCGTCGGTGAGCACACGGTGCTTTTCGCCGGCGCCGGGGAGCGCGTCGAGATCGTGCACAAGGCCACCGACCGCGGCGTCTTCGCCCACGGCGCCTTGCGGGCGGCGCGGTGGATCTGGCGCCGTGAGCCTGGCCTATTCGACATGCAAGATGTCTTAGGTTTGCGGGCCGTCAATCCGCCCTAAACGAGATCCGTGGGCTAGAGGCATCACGCGTTGGAATCACTAGGCTATTTCAATACAATAGAAATCTCATTAGCGGGGATTGCCGGCCGGTGACACCCGTTTTTCATATACGCTGTTATAAACCGATGGAGAACGAACCTGCCCTGCTAGCCCTCGAGGACGGATCACTGTTTCATGGTGAGTCCATTGGCGTGAGCGGCCGGACGGTGGGCGAGGTCGTGTTCAACACGGCTATTACCGGCTACCAAGAAATCCTCACGGACCCGTCGTATTACCAACAGATCGTCACTCTGACCTATCCCCACATCGGGAATGTGGGGGCGAATGCGAACGATGCTGAGTCGCCTCGGGTTTACGCCGCCGGGCTGGTGATCCGCGACTTGCCGCGAACGCGCAGCAACTGGCGCGCGGAGGTGTCGCTTCAGGATTATCTTGGACAGAAGCGCGTGCTAGCCATTGGCGCTATCGACACCCGCAGGCTCGTGCGCATCTTGCGTGACAAAGGCGCGCAGAATGGATGTATCGCGGCGGGGCACGGTATCGATGCGCAAGCGGCGATCGCGGCCGCGAGATCGTTCCCCGGACTTGAGGGCGCCGATCTTGCCATGGAAGTCACGACAGCGAACCCATACCATTGGCAAGACCCTAGTTACCGCTTCCATGACGATGAGGAACCGCGGGATGCGCCGGCGGACCAGGCGCGGTATCAGATCGTCGCCTATGATTACGGCGTTAAGCAGAACATCCTGCGGCTGCTTACCGATCGCGGATGCCGGATAACGGTGGTGCCGGCCCAGACTCCCGCGAGCCGGGTATTCAGCACCAGGCCCGACGGCGTTTTTCTTTCTAATGGCCCGGGCGATCCCGAGGCGTGTGATTACGCCATTCGCGCAATTCGCGAGATCGTAGATGCGGGCGTTCCGGTATTCGGGATCTGTCTCGGCCATCAATTGCTGGCATTAGCTTGTGGAGGCCGCACCGTGAAAATGAAATTCGGGCATCACGGCGCCAATCATCCGGTGCAAGATCTGACGACCGGCAAGGTCATGATCACCAGCCAAAACCACGGGTTTACCGTGGACCCGGAGCGGTTACCGCCGACGTTGCGGATCACCCACCGATCCTTGTTCGACGGAACGATTCAAGGGATCCGGCATGCCTCTCAACCTGCCTTTGGCTTCCAAGGCCATCCGGAGGCGAGCCCCGGTCCCCATGACGTGCGGACGCTCTTTGACAATTTTATTGATCTCATGCTTAAAGCGCCTCGGAGCTGAGATTGAGACCATCGAACACACCCTGCCTTGTGCGTGCAGGCGCGACCTAAGCCTTGATGCCGAAACGCACAGATCTCGAAAGCATTTTGATCATCGGCGCCGGCCCCATTGTGATCGGCCAGGCCTGTGAATTTGATTACTCGGGGACCCAGGCCTGCAAGGCGCTTCGGGCCGACGGCTACCGCGTCGTGCTGGTCAATTCCAACCCCGCCACCATCATGACCGATCCGGAGACGGCAGACGCAACCTATATCGAACCCGTACGCTGGCAGACGGTGGCGCGCATCATCGAACGTGAGCGGCCGGAAGCCTTGTTGCCGACCATGGGCGGTCAAACCGCCCTCAACTGCGCGCTCGATCTCGCACGCGAAGGGGTGCTCGAGGCATTTGGCGTGGAGCTGATTGGAGCGTCGCGCGATGCGATCGACAAGGCCGAGGATCGCGAGCGCTTCCGCGAGGCAATGCACCGCATAGGATTGAGAACACCCCGATCCGCGATCGCGCACAGTTTAGAAGACGCCTTCCAGGTTCAAGCGAGCGTTGGCTTTCCCGCCATCATCCGGCCCTCGTTCACGCTCGGCGGCACCGGAGGCGGCATCGCGTTCAATCGCGAAGAATTCACCGAGATTTGCGAACGCGGCTTGGATTCCTCTCCGACCCACGAGATCCTGCTCGAGGAGTCGGTGCTCGGATGGAAAGAGTTTGAAATGGAGGTGGTCCGGGACCGGAAGGATAACTGCATCATCGTCTGCTCCATCGAGAATCTCGACCCGATGGGAATCCATACCGGCGATTCCATCACCATCGCACCCGCGCAGACACTCACCGACAAGGAATACCAGCGGATGCGGAACGCCGCAATCGCGGTGTTGCGCGAGATCGGTGTCGATACCGGCGGCTCCAACGTGCAGTTTGCCGTGAACCCGAAGGACGGCGCAATGGTCGTGATCGAGATGAACCCGCGGGTGTCGCGGTCCTCGGCCTTGGCCTCGAAGGCCACCGGATTTCCCATTGCAAAGGTGGCGGCGAAGCTCGCCGTCGGGTATACGCTCGATGAGTTGGCCAATGACATTACCGGCGGGGCCATACCCGCTTCGTTCGAGCCCGCCATCGACTATGTCGTGACCAAGATCCCGCGCTTTGCATTCGAGAAATTTCCGCAGGCCAATTGCCGCCTTACGACGCAGATGAAATCGGTCGGGGAGGTGATGGCCATGGGACGATGCTTTCAGGAATCATTGCAAAAGGCCATGCGCGGTTTGGAAACCGGCCGCACCGGCTTCAACGAGTGCCTCGACCCCAGTAGACCGGACGCGGGGGAGGTGCTGCGCTATGAGCTCTCGGTAGCGGGTTCCGACCGGCTCTGGTATGTCGGGGATGCCTTCCGCACCGGACTAGGGATCGCCGATGTCCATGATCTCACTCGCATCGATCCGTGGTTTCTGGCGGAGATCGAGGACATCGTGCGGGAAGAGGGGATCGTACGCGAGCAAGGCCTCGCCGCGCTCGATGCGGCTAGGTTGCGAATTCTCAAGCGTAAGGGGTTCTCGGATGCCCGCCTCGGCGAGCTCCTTGGCGCTCGCGAGGAGCAGATCCGTGCGCTGCGCGACCGCCACGGCATCCGCCCTGTGTATAAGCGGATCGATTCTTGCGCGGGCGAGTTTCACGCCACCACCGCCTACATGTATTCAACCTATGACGAGGAGTGCGAGGGGCGACCCACCGATCGCGACAAGATCGTCATTCTGGGCGGGGGCCCCAATCGCATCGGGCAGGGGATTGAATTCGATTATTGCTGCGTGCAAGCGGCCTTAGCCCTGCGCGAGATCGGATGCGAGACGATCATGGTAAATTGTAACCCCGAGACGGTATCGACCGATTACGATACCTCCGATCGCCTGTATTTCGAGCCGGTCACGTTGGAAGACGTGTTGGGGATCCTCGCGATCGAGAAGCCCAAGGGAGTGATCGTGCAGTACGGCGGGCAAACGCCGTTGCGGCTTGCCAAAGCGCTGGCCGAGGCGGGCGCGCCGATCATCGGCACCTCGCCGGACTCGATCGATGTGGCGGAGGACCGCGAGCGTTTCCGGCAACTGTTGCTGCGCCTCAATTTGCGGCAACCCCCGAACCGGACGGTGATCCGAATCCAAGACGCCCAGGCAAGCGCGAAGGAGATAGGTTATCCGCTGGTGGTGCGTCCATCCTACGTACTCGGCGGCCGCGCCATGGAGATCGCGTTCAACGAGAGCGACCTCGAGGCCTACATGCAGCGTGCCGTGGACGTCTCCAACGAATCTCCGGTGCTGCTCGATCGCTTCCTCGAACGCGCCATCGAGGTGGATGTGGACGCGGTCTGCGACGGCGCCGCGGTTCTCATCGGCGGGGTTATGGAACACATCGAGCAAGCAGGCGTGCACTCCGGGGATTCCGCTTGTTCGCTTCCGCCGCACAGTCTTTCAGCGCATTTAATAACACGGTTGCAGGAGCAAACCCGGCGGCTCGCACGCGCGCTCGGGGTCATTGGTCTCATCAACGTTCAATTTGCCATCCAAGGCAGCGGGATCTACATTCTCGAAGTCAATCCCCGGGCTTCCCGCACGGTGCCGTTCGTCTCAAAAGCCACCGGCTTACCGCTCGCGCGCATGGCGGCGCAATGCATGGCGGGCCGCAGTCTGGCCGCGCAAGGGATGAGCCGCGAGCGGGTGCCGAGTTATTATTCGGTTAAGGAGGCCGTATTTCCCTTCGTCAAGCTTCCGGGCGTCGATACCTTGCTCGGGCCGGAGATGAAATCCACGGGCGAGGTGATGGGGATAGGCCGCGGCTTCGGCGAGGCGTTCGCGAAAGCGCAGCAAGCAGCCGGCATGGATTTACCGAAGCGCGGTCAGGTATTCATCAGCGTGCGCGATGGCGATAAGCCACAGGCGGTGGAGCTGGCGCGATATCTACGGGAATTGGGCTTCGATGTCGTCGCCACGCGCGGAACGGCGAGGGCGATTAACGCCGCGGGGGTGGTTTGCATGATGGTCAATAAGGTGCTGGAAGGACAGCCGCATATCGTGGACATGATCAAGAACGATGCGATTGATTTGGTGGTGAATACCACCGAGGGGAAACGGGCGATTGCCGATTCTGCGGCAATCCGCATCTCGGCCTTGCAGCGCAAGGTCGCATACACGACAACGATGGCGGGCGCCATGGCGATCCTGGAGGCGATCCGGCATGGGAACGTGGATGGCGTGAGCAAGCTACAAGAACTACACCAGGAGTTTCCAGCGTGAGCAGACCACCGATCACCCGGACCGGGGAGCGTAAGCTCCGGGAAGAACTCCAAAGACTTAAGAATGAGCTGCGGCCGCGCGTTATCCAAGCGATCGCGGAAGCGCGTGCCCACGGCGACCTCAGTGAAAACGCCGAATACCACGCCGCGCGGGAACACCAAGGTTTTATCGAGCGCCGGATCGCGGAGATCGAAACCAAGCTCTCGCAGGCGCTGATCATCGATGTTGCGACGCTCAACGCGCGTGGTAAGGTTGTCTTCGGGGCCACTGTCGAGATCATAAACGTGGCCACTGAGGAGGTCGTCTGTTATCAAATCGTTGGTGAAGACGAAGCCAATATCAAGATCGGTTTGATCTCGGTGGGATCGCCGATTGCGCGCGCCTTAATAGGCCGGGAAACCGGTGATACCGCGTTGGTGCAAGCCCCTTCCGGCCCCGTCGAGTACGAGATTCTGGATGTGCGCTATGAAGAGTCGGCCTGCGAGTAGGCATTTTTCGAGCGCGGCGTCCGGTTGCCGTGTCCGCCATGGCGAAAAGCGGTAGCAGCCACCGCTGGCTCAGGGAACACGAGACCGATCCCTACGTCAAACTCGCTAAAAGGAGCGGATTTCGGTCGCGGTCCGCGTTTAAGCTCCTAGAGATCAATACGCGGGATCGGTTATTACGCAAAGGTGTGAAGGTGATCGATCTCGGCGCCGCGCCCGGGGGATGGAGCCAAGTCGCCGCGGAAGCGGTCGGCCCGAGGGGGCAGGTTATCGCGGTCGACCTGTTACCCATGGATCCTATTCCCGGCGTGACCGTGATAGAGGGTGATTTTTCCGCGGCGCATACCGTCCAGCGGGTGATGGAAATCATTGGACGTTCCAAGGTTGACTTGATTTTGTCGGATCTCGCCCCCAACTTAAGCGGAATAAGGTCGATCGATCAGCCGCGGATCATGGTGCTTGGGGCTGGGGTTTACCGTTTCGCGGAACAGGCGCTGAAACACGGAGGCGATCTCTTGATTAAGTTGTTCCACGGCAACGGTTTTGAGGCCTTCATTCAGTGCATGGGCAAGTCGTTCAAGAGCTTGTATGTCCGAAAACCCGGGGCTTCCCGCGACCGATCGAATGAGGTATACCTCGTGGGGCGCTCGTTTCGTCACTAGATACTACGTTTTTGCGCAGAGAGCACGGCTCACCGACGAATCGGTGTCCGTTGCCGCGCCGAGATACCTTGATTTTTAACTACCGACTTCTTACGCTCTCTTAATATTTAAGCTCGACGGAGCAGCGAAGTGAATGATATGGCAAAGAACTTAGCGTTATGGGTCGTCATTGCCCTGGTCTTGATGGTCGTGTTCAATAATTTCGGGCCTCGGCAAAGCGCGGGCAATCATATGGACTACTCGCAGTTTGTCGCCGACGTGAAAAGCGGACGTGTGGATAAGGTGCTCATCGAAGAGAGTACCATCTACGGGAAGCTGTCGGACGGGAACAATTTCGTTACCTACAGTCCCGAGACGGACAATGCGCCGTTGATAGGATTGTTATTGGATCATGGGGTGGAGATCGAGGCGCGGGCGCCGGAGAATCAGGGAGTTTTGATGCAGATTTTCATTTCTTGGTTCCCGATGTTGTTATTGATTGCGGTGTGGATTTTTTTCATGCGGCAGATGCAAGGGGGCGGCGCGGGCCGGGGGGCGATGTCGTTCGGGAAGAGCCGGG
>JBOIDL010000156.1:0-9277 GCA_050740435.1 Gammaproteobacteria bacterium | reverse complement strand
TGTACCGATTGGTGAGCGGCGTCATCATGGACCGGTCCCAGCTAGCCCATTACGCATCGAACATACTGAGCGGTCTCTTCAGCCTCGGCGGTCACCCCGACAAGGCCTTGATCGAATACCGCGTGCAATTCGATCCCTTGTTCGGGGCCATCACCTTCCAGGGCGTTCCGGATATCCGCATCGTGGTGTTTCAAGGCTTCCCGATCATGGCCATGGTGCGGCTGCCCACGCGCCTCTCGGACGGCAAGGCCAATTTGCATCAGGGCGCCATCGGCGCCGGTGTGGATATGGCGACCGGGCGCACCCTCACCGCCGTGTGGCGCAACGAGGTCGTGACCGAGCACCCCGACACCGGCAATCCCGTTACCGGTCTCCAAATCCCGCACTGGGATCGGCTGCTCGAGATCGCGGCCCAAGCCTATGATCTCACGGGCCTGGGTTATGTGGGGGTCGATATCGTGCTCGATCGCGACAAGGGACCCTTGCTCTTGGAGCTGAACGCACGTCCAGGTCTCAACATCCAGATCGCCAATCGCGCCGGTCTCCTTCCTAGGCTGCAACTCATCGAGCGGATCGCCACTCGGCCTTATGCCGTGGAAGAACGCGTCGCGTTTGCGAAAGACCATCTGGCGGCACGTTAAGGAAACTATGATTAAGTCCCCTCACGTTTGCTCTGAACGGAGACAAACTTCACACGGTTCGGCGTCGAGAAGGGAGTTACCTGCCGCGCTCCAATCGCTCGAGAACTTCGGTTTGAACCCGCGGCAGATTGCCGCTGCCAAAGGGATCTCTGCCCGTCAGCCGGTGGTCACGTGGATCGGCGGGCGAGGACGGCGCGTTCGCCTTGCACCGGCCTTGTGCTCTGGGCCGGGATCGAGCAGCACGCCGAAGCTCTCAATCCAGGCCTCGAATCCGGCGGCAGCCTGGGGCGGACAGAAATAATAACCTTGCGCGGCATCGCAGCCTTGGGCCCGCAGAAAGGCTAGCTGCTTTTCAGTCTCGACGCCTTCTGCCACTACCGTGTATCCCAGCTTATGGGCCAGCGCAACGATTGCCGCGGTGAGCGTCGCGGCCTTGGTGTCGACGACACTCCTCTGCACGAAGGAGAGGTCGATCTTGAGCGCGTTAACCGGAAGGTAAGCGAGGTAGCTCAGCGAGGAGTACCCTGTGCCAAAATCGTCGATGGCGAGGCTCACACCCAAGCCTTTGATGTCATTTAGCATTTGACGCATGCCCGCGGTCGGTTCCATGAGCGCGCTTTCGGTCAGCTCTAGGGTCAGGCGAGCGCCCGGGAGCCCGTGGCGATCGATGAGCCCCGCGAGGAAGGCTGGCAGTTCCGGCGTGAGTTGGCCCCGAGCCAGGTTGACGGACACAGGAAATGGCGGTAGGCCAAGATCCCGCCAGCGCACCATCTGGGCACATGCCATTTCAAGCACGCGCTCGCCCAGCGAGACGATCAGCCCCGTCTCCTCGGCCAAAGGGATGAACTCCCCGGGCGATACCAAGCCTTCGTCCGGCGCTTGCCAGCGGACCAGCGCCTCTACGCCGTAAAGTCCCTTGCCGGACAGGGCAACGACCGGTTGGTAATGCAATACCAGCTCGTCGCGTTTAAGCGCCCAGCGCAAGCCTTGCTCGAGTGTCCAGCGCCGGGAGACGCGCAAGCCTATCTCGGGACGGTAGAACTCGAAGCGATTACCGCCTTGGTTCTTGGCGCCATACATCGCCATATCCGCTCGCTGGATAAGCTCTCCGAGGGTTTCGCCGTCCTCGGGGTACACCGCGATCCCGACGCTCGGGGTGACGTTGAGCACGTGGCCATCGATCACGGGCGGCTGGCGCAGGATTTGGAGAACGCGTTCGGCGATCGGCACGGTGTCTTCGCGACAGGCGATCCGATTGGCCAGGATCAGAAATTCATCCCCACCCAAGCGCGCGACCGTGTCCGTCTCGCGCGCCGTTCCGACCAGGCGGGCGGCGAAGTCCTGCAGGAGCCGATCGCCGATACCATGCCCTAGAGTGTCGTTGACCAGCTTGAAGCGGTCGAGGTCCATGAACACCAACGCCAGCCGGTGTCCGTAGCGCCGAGCCTCGGCCAGCATCTGTCGGAAGCGTTCGTCTAGGAACAGGCGGTTCGGCAACCCCGTCAGGGCGTCGTGGCGCGCCTGGTGATGCACCTGGCGCTCGGCGCGGGCGGCACCCAGAAGCCGCCTCACCCGCTGGCGCAGCACGGCCCAATGGATGGGTTTGGTCACGTAGTCGCTGGCGCCGGCCTCGAAGGCGCGATCGACGGATCGATCGTCGTCGAGCCCGGTGATCATGAGCAGCGGGCAACGTTTCCCCTTGGGGTGCTCCCGGATCTGGCGGCAGCACTCGAAACCGTCCGCGCCCGGCATGATGGCATCGAGCAGCACGACGTCTGGGGAATGCGTGGCGAAGGCGACGAAACCGGTATCCCCGTCGGCGGCTTCTTCTACGCGGAATCCGTCACGCTCCAGGACGCGACGGATCATGAGTCGCATGGTGGCGTCGTCATCGATCACCAAGACCAGCGGGATCGTACGGTCGGTGCTCATGCGGCCACCCTAGTATTCGGCGCGCTCTCGAGCCACAGCACGAGCTCTCCAAGCGCTTGTTCGATTCCCGCGATGCGGCCCCCGGCGTCAGCGCTCTGCCCAGCCTTGGCTGCTTGTTCCAGCGTGCGGCATAGCGCCGAGAGGACCCCGGCGCCCAAGGTGGCGCTGGTGCTCTTGAGCGAATGCGCTTCGCGGCGCAGCCGCTCGGCATCACGCTGCGCGAGTGCGTCCTTCATTGCCGCTATCCGGCGCGGAGCGTCCGTGAGAAACGCGGCAACGATCTCCGGGAACGCGTCGCCCAGACACGCTTGCAACGCGGCAAACGTGGTCGGATCGATAGCGGCCGCAGTTGGCGATGTCGCGCCGGCCGGCGGCGTGCTTAAGCTCGGCACGGCTCGGCCGAGCCAGCGCTCGAGTAGCTCGCACAGTCCTTCTAACCGTACCGGCTTCGCGAGGTATCCATCCATCCCCGCGGCGAGGCAGCGTTCGTGGTCTTCGACCATGGCATTCGCCGTCAGCGCGATCACGGGTAGCCTTGGGCTTCCCGCCGCGCGCTCCTTCTCCCGCAACGAGCGCGTCGCTTCATACCCGTCCATCTCTGGCATCTGGCAGTCCATGAACACCAGGTCATAGCACGCCTGGCCGATCGCCGCGAGCGCCTCGCGACCGTTGTTGGCGAGGCTGACCTCGAGGCCCAATCTCCCGAGCATCACTCGCGCAACGTATTGGTTGACCTCGTTGTCCTCGACTAGCAAGACACGGTGGCCCGCAAAGCTCGCTGGCAGCGGCCGTGCGGGACCGCGGGAGGATACTTCGGGGCGAGCGTGGCCTTGGCGGACCCGGATCAAGGCATCGAACAACTCCGAAGAGCGTACCGGCTTGACCAGGCTCGCGGCGATCCCCGCCTGTCTCCGCTCGTTCTGCGTGATCTGGCGTGCCGAGCTTAAGAGGACCCGTGGGATCTGGCGCAGAATGGGGTCTTGATTCATCGCAGCCGAGAGCATGAGCCCGTCCATCTCCGGCATCTGCATATCGAGGAGCATGAAGTCGAACACCGGAGATCCTTCCCGCGATGCTCGCAGCAGGGCGAGGGCCTCTGCCGCGCTCGCGCAACTTGTGGATTTCATCCGCCATGCTCTCAGATAATGCTCCAGGATCTGGCGATTGGTGGCGTTATCATCGACGATCAAAACGCGTGCTCCCGGCAGACCGTCATGCACCGTCGGCGCGCACGGAGCCGCTGGACACTTCGCCAGATCGAGGATGAGCCAAAATGTTGAGCCCCGGCCCTCGGCGGTCTCTACCCCGATCTCGCCTCCCATGAGCGCGGCGAGATTCTTGCAGATCGAGAGTCCTAAGCCGGTGCCGCCGAACCGCCGAGTCGTAGAGCCATCGGCTTGTACGAAGGGCTGAAACACCTTGGCTTGAGCTTCGGGGGATATGCCGATACCGGTGTCCTGGACCTCGAACCTGAGCTGCACGCGCTCGTCGGTCTCGTCTACCCGGTAAGCGCGCAGCGTGATTTCACCTTGCTCGCTAAACTTGATCGCATTGCTTAACAGATTAGTGAGGATCTGCCGCAGGCGCGTCGGATCTCCCGCGACCGCACAGGGCAAGTCGACCGGGAGGAAGCAGAGCAGCTCGAGCCCCTTGTCGTGGGCGCCCTTGGCAAAGCTCGCGCACACCTCTTCGGCCACCTCACGGATATCCATTGCCACCGTCTCGAGCTCCATCTTGCCCGCCTCGATTTTGGAGAAATCCAAGATGTCGTTGAGGATGGCGAGCAGGGTCTCGGCGGAACGCGCAGCGGTCTCGACGAAACCGCCCTGTTCGGCGCTTAGCGGGGTCTGCTTCAACACCTCCAGCATCCCGATCACGCCGTTCATCGGGGTGCGGATCTCGTGGCTCATAGTGGCGAGGAATTCGCTTTTGGCCCGGGTCGCTTGACGCGCCTCATCCCGGGCCCGAATCAGTTCCTGCTCGAGCGCCTTATGGTTGCTGACATCGGTCCAGGCGCCTACGAGCTCGACGGCTTGCCCTGTGGCATCGTAGATCAACCGGTGGCGGTCGTGGATCCAGATATAGGTGTCATCGGCGCGGCGGAAACGGTAGAGGAGCACGCCATCGTGTAACTTCGCGCGATCCGAACAGTGGGCCAGCACCCGGGCGCGGTCCTCGGGGTGCACCCGCTCGAACCAGAATCGGGGATCGGCCCGCATGTGCCGAGGTTCATAGCCGGTCAGCCAACACAGGTTTGCGCTGACGTAAGTGCAGCGGTGGTCTCCGGCCGCCTCGTTTGCGTAGATGGTCGTAGGGCTCGAGGCGAGCAGGTGATCGAGGCGTTGGCTCGCCCCAATCGATGCCCCATCGGAATGGTTCGTTGCGCGGGCGTCGTCCCCGGGCGCGGTGACCGCGCGCTCCAGCCGGCGGGGCCGCGTTCTCGCCAAGGGTGCCGTCCGGTCGGGACCGGTGGTTTTTACTTTCGACCGGGTCATCTTCCTCCTCCGCTCATGAAGTGGTCCTGGTAGCGGCAGGCAACCCTTTTTACTGGAGACCTGTTGTTTTCTAAGCACTAAGTATCGAATTGGCAGGCAGGCTGGGCATGGGTGATCGCGTTGCGCCATCGTCTCTCATGGGCAGGATCAGGGCGAGTAATAGAGAGAATATAGGGGCCAGGGTCGCTTTGTTTGTATTTTACTAGCTTCATGCCGTGCCGCCCTCGCGTTCACTGCGATGACCTACGCCTGTACGGATGGGAGTCTCATAGCGTGGCTTGCTGTCAGATCGACCGAGGTGAAGACCGCCGATGTTCGCGCACCTGGCAGCACGATTTGTATTCTTTTATAGATCATTTCAAGATTTTGTGGTATACATAGCACAATGTTTATAGATGACCGTTGACTGGTTGAACATACCTTTTGCGCACGGGAGGATGTCAAAGTTTCATGACCGATATCAAGTAGTTGAGACTCCATGGATCGTTTTTTCATCCTTCCATTTAAGCGAGCAGGTTAGTTAATGTAACGCGGGTTTACAAAATTATTTGCTAAAGGGAAGCGAGTTGTGTATTTTTGTAGTTGCGGAATTACCACACACTAATGCGTTAGGTGTAGGAATATTGAGTTGTAAGTGATTGCGTCCGCGCACGGTTACCCCTACGGTGTGGGCGCTCGTCAGGTCTTGGGGACGGAGTTACGAGAATGATGAAATTATTTTTCGCACTTTCTGGAATTGCGTTTAGCACGGTTGCAATGGCGCAATCGACTGGCATGCCGCCCTACACTCCTGATCCCGGCCCAGTGGCCGGCAATTGGGAAGCAACCCTAAGCGGCAACGGCGATTCGACTACCGACGACGGGTTCGATGATTCAAATTTTGGCTTCTCTGGCTCGATCGGATACTACCTGACCAAAAATATTCCACTCACTTTCAAGCAAGGAGTTAGTTATGACGACGTGGGTGACAGCAACTTTCTCAATGCCCGGTCGGTTTTTCAGGCTGCTTACCAATGGGATTTGGCAAGATGGCAGCCGTATCTGGGCGTGAACCTCGGCGGGCGATATGGCGCCCGCGTCGACGATGACGGGATCTGGGGTCCTGAAGGGGGACTCAAATTTTTCGTAAACGAGAGCACGTTTATTTTCGGGAGCATTTCGTACGAAATGCTGATCAGTGAGTGCTGCAAAGACGGGGTAGTTCCCTACGCGCTCGGCATTGGTTTCGACTTCTAGGCTAAGGTATACACACTGTAGACGTTCCCGGCCGTCTGAATCGGGTTCTCGCGTGAGATGCCGGGACAACCTACGAGGGAGGACATAGACAATGACTTCTGTAATGAGATTCGCGGTCCTGATGATCGCGGCGGCTACGCTAACCGGATGTGCATCGCGGCCGATGAATCAGCTCGCGAGCATGCAGCCGAGCGGCGCCGCCTTTGACAATGCCTTGGCGCAGGATTATGCGGCGCTGTCCAAAGCGGAGAAGTTTCAGGGCGACCACCGAGATGCTGATACGTACGCACAGCGGGCCAAGGCCGCAGCCGGAGGCCAGTCGCCGGGGCCGGATCAGGTCGAGCTAAGGCAGCCATTTCTGAAACATAAGTATGTCTCGGAGCTGTCCGAGGCGCGTCAGCGGTTGGTCTCGGCGCTCGACAAGACTGGGCGGACCAAGGCGCCCGAGGATGCAGCCCGCGCCCAAACCTCTTACGATTGCTGGGTAGAGCAGGCTTCCGAGGACCTACAACCGGCGGACATCAACGCCTGCAAGCAAGCTTTCATGGATGCAATCGCCAAGGTCGAGGCGGCGCTGGTGGCCGTGGAACCTGCACCTGTGCCGGAAGCTGCTGCCCTACCAGAGAACTATCTGGTGTTCTTCGATTTGGATAAAGCTGATGTGACGCCTGAAGGGATGAGCATCGTCGAAAGCGCAGCGGCCGACGCTAACGCGAAGCCGTTCAATAGGATCATAGCGTACGGTCACGCCGATACGTCCGGGACCGATAGCCACAACAGGGGTCTATCGCAGCGGCGGGCGGATGCGGTGAAGGCCGCTCTCACCGAGTTCGGAGTACAAGCTGACACCATTGAAACCGAGGCCCTCGGTGAAACGCAGCCGTTGGTCCCGACCGATGACGGCGTTCGCGAGCCGCAAAACCGACGGGTTGAGATTGTCATGGAGCGCTAAGGATCTGGTGCGTTCCAATAGTTAGCCTTCTGCTAAGTGCGGACGCCGCCCCAGGGCGGCGTCCTTTTTTGGAACGTACCGGTAGACAGAAGAAGCATCGTCGCGGGTGTCTGGAAACCGCTCGAAGCGGCGGGCGTTACTTCGGTCCCTTCAGGTTATCGCTGACTATCGCTTTGCTGTCAGAAAAGCCGTAGCCGATTGTCCTTCCGTTCGTATTGATCTTTCCGCCGCAGGGTGGAATGTCGTGACTTGAGGTGGTGGTGGAGCTTTCGAGTGATTCCTCCAATGTCACGGGCCTCGCACCCAATAACCGATTAAAAAGCGATGACGAGTTGGCGCAGAATGCCGCGTGCGTAATACTGCTGCGCTGCGAAGCTTCGTTGGCCAGCCGTGTGATAAAGGTGTTTAGGTTTTTCTGTCCCGCGGCACCGTGTTTTCGTTGGAAGAACGACCGCAGGGATCGCCCATGTTTGACTAAATCGCCCCGATACTTTCTTACGAAGGCGTTATAGTGGATTCTATTGCCACAGGAAAGCGCAGCTACCATAAGCTCGGTTTGTAGGGCGCGGGTATCGAGGGCGGTCTGTTCGACTGGGTCTGTGCATGGGTCCGCCCAACCGGAATCCGCCGTAAGAAGACCGGTCATGATGACCATAACTGATGTGAAGGTACGCACTGGGCTCCAATTTATAGAATTCACGAAACCCCTCCCAAATAATTCGTAAGTAATTACTATGCCAAATCTAAATGCTGTTGCCTAGCGGTAAGTCTTCAGTACGATTTGGCGGATTAACGTCAGCTATGTGACTGTGGCTCCGCCGCCGGGATATAGAGCAGGCCGGTCTCGTCAAAAATACCCGCAACGACTCTGAATCGGCGAAATAAGATCGCTAAGATCGTCCGTCGCCGCGGCAGCCACCACAGGCTCCGTCCCGGTGGCAGCATCGTTGGAAGTGGCGGTAGCCGAGCTTGGTGTCGGTTCACTCGCACCGATACTCGTAGCAGGCGCTCGTACCGCGCTTCGCAATCTGTCGGCGACATTGCGCGGATCCAGCAATGCGATGTGTGCCTCGACGCGACGCATGACGTCGTTGACGTCATCGCGAAGACACAATGCTTCGCCCTCCTGCACTGCTTTTTCGAATCCCGTGCTCGCTATCCGCGGATCGGAGCATCGGGTTACATCGTTGAAGTCGTTCCTCGCGCCTAAAAGTGCAGCTTCCGCCTTTAGAGTCGCGTCTCTTGCTTTACCGTGCTCCTGGTCGAGGGCGCCGTTCACCTTGTGCTGGGCCGCCTTCTCATTAGAAGTTAGCCCATCCGATTGGTTACGGGCCGACTTGACCTGTGACAGCAAGTATTTTTCTTGTTCCCTGGCTTCACGGAGTTTAGTTTTAGCGACTTTCATCGCTTGCTCCGCATCGGCCAAAATGGACTTAGAGCTAGTGCTTGCCAAAATAGTGCACTGTCGCAGCCGCCTATCGCTCATTGTGAGGAGGTCCTTGAGATAAGCGCTCGCAAAGCGATAAATGCGCGCCTTCTCTTCGCTGCTGTAAACCGCAGCCACACCCGCTAGGAACGTGGTGCCGATTGGGATGCCTACGAGTGCGGCGCTGTCGGAGCCGAAGGCGCTTAGACCGGTGACGGCGCCGACGGCCGCCGCTGCGAGAAGCGCTCCCGCGTAAAGGCTTTGGCGGTTGATGGTCGCTCGCGTATCGTAACCATCGATGACATCATAGGCCCACTCTTTTACTTCGGCATACGAAGGAGCCTGTGTTATGTTGTCCCCAGGCCTAACATGCTCGGGAACGTATCCGAGCCAGGTAGCGCACCCAGAGGTTGTCGCGGCAAACGATATTGCTGTCAGCGCGACCCTCGTCCATCGCCCTATCAGACCACTAGTATAACGATTCATCAAATAGTTTACTATGATGCCAGCCCCAGAGCGAACTTTTTCCAGCGCACAACCACTGGGGCAAGGTTCATCTCACGCACGCCTTGCAAGATGCGCTGCTTGAGCTCGT
>JBOIDL010000155.1:0-9308 GCA_050740435.1 Gammaproteobacteria bacterium | reverse complement strand
TCCGGCTGGTGGCTAGCCTTTGCCGGGTGGGATTCTCACCCACTGGGTCCCTTTGCAAAGTTTCAGAGCAGCCTCCTTTCCGCTCCTCCCAATTGCCCAGGCTTGCCCTGGCGCACTCAAAGGGTGTGTAAAAAGGTGAAGGCGATGTACTGTTTCTGTTGTAACCAAGAAAACCGGGCTGGCAGGCCCGAGAGAAAGGAGCACACCGCCATGAGAGAGCAAAGCACCGAAGGGGTTGAGCCAGGTTGAGCCCTTATCTGGAAAATCATGATGGTCGCCGAAACCACCTTTCGCCGTCTCAATGCGGCAAACCTGTTGAAAGATGTTTACCAGAGGGCGACATACGGGGATCACGAGCCGCAGCGCGCCGATGCCTTCCCATGTCGGTCAAGATCTCCACGAGCGCGCCTTGCGGCCATCCACCGCCGGGGAGGAGCAGCATCGATCTCGGCGAAACCGCTGGGGATGGTTTCCGCCTCGATGGGCAACGCCCGGCCAGCGCCAAAGCCGGGGATCGCCTAGCACTGCCTCCAAGCTCATACCTTCAGAGCTTGTGGAAAAATCGTCGCGAGCAGCAGATTTTTTTCACAAGCTCTTAGAGAAGCCAAATCGATCTCGTCCTGGCCGGGAATGGCCTCGATCGGCCGGCCGGCCGGCCGCGATGCGCCCGAGCAAGGAATACGCGCGGGCGCCGGTGTGGCGGGGCCAAGGCAATACCCCGCCAGCCTCCTTGCCCTTCCTGAGGTAGCCTTTCCCGATCAGGGTCAGCATGGAAAGTTCTCAAAAGTTTTATCCAAGGGCGGAGAACTTTGCGAGAACTTTCAAGCAACCGGCTAGCCGGCCGGCGGGGGATGGTGGCTATGGTGCGCCCTGGGCTTCGAAGATCCGGCGCACCGCATTTACGGTGTCCGCTTCCTCCGGCCGCTTGTCGTGACGATAGGCTTTCACGCGCGCAAAGCGCAGGGCCATCTCCCCGGGATACTGGTTGCTTTTCTGGACTTCGTTGAATGCGACTTCGACCACGATCTCGGGCTTCAGGTACACGATATGGCCATCGCGCCTGGCTTCGCGTTTCAGGAACTCCTCCGTCTGCCACTCGAGCATCTCGTCGGTGAGGCCCTTGAACGTCTTGCCGAGCATGACGTATCCGCCGCCGGCCGGATCGCGCGCGCCCAGGTGCAAGTTAGACAGCCGGCCCTTGCGGCGCCCGCTGCCCCATTCGGCGGCCAGCACGACGAGGTCGAGCGTGTTGGCGCGCTTGATCTTGAGCCAGCCGGCACCGCGCCGGCCGGCTTCGTATGTCCCGGTCAGCGCCTTCGCCATCACCCCCTCGTGCCCATACCGCAACGCATCGTCGAAGAAGCGCGCCGCCTCCGCGCCTTCCGCAGTGACGATGCGCGGGATGATGGCCGTCGCGGGCAACGATACCTTCAGCGCGTGTATCCGTTCTTCCGGCGGACGATCCGCCAGCGCTTCATCGTCCCTCAGCAGGCAATCGAAGAAGAAGACCGACAGCGGCAGTTCTCGGCGCATGGCCTCGACTTCGAGTTTGCGGCCGAACCGGCGCATGGTGACCTGGAAGGAACGGGGAGAGCCGTCGGGCTTGAGCGCTATCGCTTCCCCGTCCAGTATCAGCGCATTCCGCGGTGAGGCGCGCGCGACTTCGACGATCTCGGGCACTCTGGCGGTGACGTCGTTGAGGTTACGGGTGTAGACACGGACCTCATCGCCCGATTTGTGGACCTGGACGCGCGCGCCATCGAGCTTCCATTCGAAAGCCGCGGTGCCCAGCCGTTCGAGCGCATCGTCTACGCTATCCGCAGCTTGCGACAACATCGGCAGCACGGGCTGCATCAGCCGTATGCAAAAGCGCGCCAGTGCGCGAATACCCTCCACGAGGGCGGCGCGCGCGACCTCGGCTATGCCGCCCGCCGCCATCGCTGCCCGGCGCACCTCGGCGACGGGAATTTCCGCCGCAGCCGAAACGGCTTCGAGCATCAGCCCCTTCAACGCGC
Source organism: Gammaproteobacteria bacterium (assembly GCA_050740435.1). GTDB lineage: Bacteria > Pseudomonadota > Gammaproteobacteria > JACCXJ01 > JACCXJ01 > USCg-Taylor. The sequence goes on along the minus strand of JBOIDL010000155.1, from coordinate 7,293 downwards.
CCTGCCGCAGCTCGCCGACGATCAGCCGGGCGAGAAAATCCCTCTCCTCCATCGTCGCGCGGAAAAAAAGCGCGGCCAGCAGTTCGGCACGCATGGCGCTGGCCCCTTTCCCGCTCGTAGCGGCGACCTCCGCGAATGCCGCGTCGACTTCCTTCAGGGTCAACGACGGTTGCGGCGCCGCTGTGCCGCTGGCCCCGTAATGCAACTCGGCGTAGGCCAGGCCGAGCTTGCCTTGGCGGGTCTCGCCGATCAGGAACGCGATGGCGATTGCGATCTCATCGGGCGTGAGTCGGCGAAGGCAGCCTGCTAACTCGCGGATCTTCGCAAGACGGCTCGCGGTCCCGGAAACCCGCCGCGACACCGCGGCTAGGTCTGCTAACGTCAGGACGATTCGATCAGCCCTTCCGCCTTCATCGCCTCTTGCACTTTCTGACGAGCCTCTACGCGCGCCATGAAGTCCTTGAGCTTCGGCCATTTAGAGAGGTCAATCTCGTGGATGTTGGTCCAGTTTGTGACCACGAAGAGATACGCATCAGCCACGGTGAACGTATCCGCCATGAGCCAGGGTTTTTCTGCGAGCTGCTTTTCGACATAATCGAATCGCTTCGCAAGTTGCGCTTTCGCCGCGTCCTTCGATCCCGCTTCGGGATGGAAGAACGGGGTGAACGTTTTGTGAATTTCGCTCGAGATAAAAGTCAGCCACTCCATCAAACGGTAACGCTCCATCGTGCCCGGCTTCGGCGCGAGACGGGATTCCGGTTTCTTGTCCGCGATGTATTGGAGTACAACCCCGGCTTCACTCAACACTCCGCCATCGTCGAGCTTTAACGCGGGAACGTAGCCTTTTGGATTAATTCGGTAGTAATTCCCGCCGCTCGCGGTCTTGTGCTGTACAAGGTCGACTTTTTCCAGGTCAAAAGTAACGCCGGATTCGCGCAATGCAATGTGCGCTGCAAGCGAGCAAGCGCCCGGTGAGTAATAAAGTTTCATTTCTGACCCCTCTTTTGGTTTCTCCCCACGTACGACCACAACCTCAGCGGAGAATTCATTTCAAGCCGGGCAGCGGCACCCGCCGTTCGCCTCTTGATCGCTTCGCCGACGCGCTTGATCCCGAGATGAATGTCGAATGGACGCTTGTCGCAATATGATGCTGCCGCACGGTGTACCATGTGCGTCCGTGAAATGAAGCGGAGCCACCGCTAGGAAAATGCATGCCAACGATTGAGGCCGTAGGTCTAACGCTCCGCACTGCGGTGAGCCGAGCTTAACTTGAGCGGCGCACTCTACGAACTGCGTAAGCACGGTGTACTGTTGAATGCCGCGATGCTATGGGCAGGCGATTGGGTTCTAGCTTGTTATTGAGCTTCGTAGTTGTGACCGGTGTGCTGGTCGTTGCCTGGGCGCTGGTGACGCAGCCGCTATTGCCGCGCGCGCAGAAAGCTGCAACCGTCAGTATCGATCCTGCCAGACTGGAAGTACACGTACGGATGTTGTCCGACACGCTGGTGCCGCGGGACGAGAGTCACCCACACATGCTGGATCGCGCCGCTGCGTACATTCGCCGCGAATTTGAACAGGCGGGTGGCACAGTTTCCGAGCAGCCCTACGATTTGGATGGAAAGACCTACCGCAACGTCATCGCGCTATTCGGACCGGCTACCGCCGAACGCATCGTGGTCGGCGCGCACTACGACTCTGTGGCTGCAGAGGTGCCCGCCGCCGACGACAATGCTAGCGGTGTCGCGGGGCTTATCGAGCTCGCCTATTGGCTGGGCAGGGCATCGCCACGCATACAGATAGAGCTCGTCGCCTACACCCTGGAAGAGGGACAGCATTTTAGCACCCAGCGTATGGGAAGCTTTGTGCACGCCCGTTCGCTCAAACGGCAAGGTGTTCCGGTGCGCGCGATGTTCTCGCTGGAAATGCTGGGCTTTTTTTCTGACGCGCCCCATAGCCAGCGTTATCCGCATCCGTTAATGAAACTCTTCTATCCCACGCAAGGTAATTTCATCGCCGTGGTCGGCAAGCTGAATCAGCCTATGGTCGTGCGGCGCGTGAAGGCGGCCATGCAAGCGGCCTCTCTGCTGCCGGTGTACTCCATCAATGCCCCGCGCTCGGTGCCGGGGATCGACTTCTCGGATCACCGCAACTACTGGGACGTGGGTTACGATGCGGTGATGATCACCGACACGGCGTTCTACCGGAACCCGAACTATCACACCCCCCGAGACACAGCGGAGACGCTCGACTACCAGCGCATGGCCGGGGCGGTGCAGGGTGTGCACGCCGCAGTGTGGGCGTTAGCGATTGCGGGCGACGGATAAACTCACGCTAGGTGCGCCGGCAAACTCCAGATGCAGCTCAGACGCCGAGGGCGACGAGGGGCGCAGGGGCGCGACCCTAGGTAAAATTCGCTTCAAGAAAACGCAAAACGCCTTAATCTGACTGAAGAACAGGGAGATTCTTCACGGCCTTCGCGTTGTTTATCGTACCGGTCACAGCGGTTGCCACCGCCGTATCCGGACATGAATGCAGCCCTGCCCAAAATGCCCATAGAGGCGCATTCACCGCAGCTTGTGGCTCCATGACCGGCTCTCCCCTGTCGAGCTTGCACAACCAGGACGGGTGCGTCCTTAGGACATTCTTGGTAATCTGTAACCTCGACAAAATGTGAAGGAGTTAAAAACGATGGGCATCTTAGATCGGATATTCGGAAGGAACAAAGCGCCAAAGCAAGGACGGGCGACACAGCAACTCGGACAGCCCGCCGATGATCAGGCGATTGCCCGCTACCGCTACCTGCTCAAGACCGCGCCGCCGGAAACAATCGAGCAGGCGCACGCCGAAGCCTTCGCGCGACTCACGCCGGAGCAGCGGCGGATGGTACTACAACAATTAAGCGCAAGCGTGCCGGAAGCGGAGCGAGCAGCCATGGCCCCGGGCGGAGCCGACCCACAGGCGCTGGCGCGTATGGCGACGCGCGCCGAAGTGCGGCAACCCGGCACGATGGAGCGGACGTTCGGCCGTATGGGCGGCGGCGTAGGATTAGGCGGACTGATGGCGGGCAGCTTTTTGAGCACCATCGCCGGGACGGTTATCGGAAGCATGATCGCGCAGCAATTCTTGAGTAACGGAATCGGCTTCGATGCAGGCGGTGTTGATAGTGAGCAGCCGTCTGGCGTAGAGGTGCATGAAGACGACGGCTATGCGGCTGACGATGCGAGCGGCGAGATGGATGCCGGCGACTTCGGCGACGTGTGAGGTGACCTGGTCGGCGGCGACTCTTGCCGTTCCCCTTTCTTTGGTCGAATCCACGATCAGCGGAATGTCGTTACGGGTGGTTTGTAGGTCAAAGTTGCTGGTCGCGAGGTCGATGGGATGCTAATGGCATTTTCCGCACTTCGGTTGTTCGGTTAGACGGACCGGCGGCACGCGGTTGATTGCCTGCGTTGGATCTCATGCAACACCTCGCCGCGCTCGTTCCCTGTCCGCGATTGCGTTTGATCCGCTTCCATGGCGTGCTCGCGTCCAACGCCAAGCTGCATTCCGAGATCATTCCGGCTGGCACCGTCGACGCGAATGTCTTCTCAGATGCTAGACCGGGGACTCAGCCCAACCGGCGTGGCCTATGAAACAGGCCGCGCAATTCGTCCTTGGCCTGTTCGAGGATCGCGCGGCGCTGCTTCGGAAGGTTTTCCCCCGCGCGATTGATATAGAAATTCAGCATCGACATTGCCGATCGAAACGGATCGCTCTTGCGGCGTTGGCTGTGCTCGGCCGATTGCTTGAGCGAGCGCCCAATGCTCTTGGGGTCCGGCTGCGCAAACACCCCTTCCTCCAAATCGAGCGCGTTGCTTGTTTCGGTCACGCGCTATGACCAGCGAGTGTTCGTGTCGGGCATGGCAACCTCGTATTATTTTCGACATACCGATTTGGCCTCGCGTTCTTTTCGATGTTCCCTGCACCGGCAACGCCGGTTCAGGCATGCTCGTTGCCCGGTTTTGATGATAGACATCGGTCTGTCACTTGGAGGCAAGCATGATCCGTAAACTGAAATCGGGGAAGTACCGGCTCTACTCGCGCAAGATAGACCCCCGGACCGGGAAGGCACGGAATCTCGGCACGTTCGACACACGCCAACAGGCCGAACAGCACGAACGCGAGATCCAATATTTCAAGCGTAGAGGTTAGGACCTCCCTTCACCACCGTATGCCGGCATCGGCTGCTGCTCACCTACACATTTTCCTTATTCCAAAGGAGGGAACTATGACTACCGCCAAGCAGAGAAGCGCCGCGCGGGAAAATATCAATAAAGCCCAAGCAACCTGGCAAAGCATGTCTGCGCGAGCACACGCGAGAGCTCAGTCAGAGGGCAAAGATCGAGAAAAGCCGGGGGCTACGGGCAAGCGGGATTACTACCACATCGAGGTGCGGCCGAAGACGCCGACACCATGCGCTCGGTCCAAATCGAGGTGTCCACCCACGACCCTTCGTCGGCTTCTGCACCTTGTTTAGCCCTACCGGACACTGTCGATGCTGTCATTTGCCTCTCTCTGTCTTTCACGCATCCACCTTCCTACCCGCCTTCCCTCGACCCGGTTTTGCTAGCCGGACCTCTCACCGCTTGCGCCGCCTCGGTACTCTGCGAGCTCTGACTCCTGCCAGACTCGCCCGAGCCCCGCAGGTCTCTCTCCGCTTACTCCGCTTTGCCGTCCGAACATCCCGTCCCCAACCGCACCCGGACATCGTTTTCTCAGTCACCTCAACGTGTCCGGCGGGTTCCAGGCTTCGCCATGCAGGCTCGCCGCAACATGCCGCCCAATCGGGTTCGTCCGCCTACGGGCTGTTCTTTCGCCTTAGGTTGCTCTCCACCCCGCCTCGCGGCGACGCAGTTACCTTCGGCTACACAGGTTGTGACTTCCTATGGCATGGACTTTCACCTCGCTAACAAAGCGTCTTCACGGACGCACTCATGCCGGTGAAAACCGGCATCCAGGAAACCGGCGTAAATCCGGAATACCTGCTTTCCGCAGGTATGACGACCTATGGCGTTCCGAGGCGAAATTCAAGACTGCCAAAACGTAAATCATTTCTAGAAACGATCTACTGTCTATATGCAAGTCGAAAGAATCTGCCTCGTTGATCATCCACTTGAGGGGGATTCGCAAGGTGATTATTCGGGTTTTCATGCCCCCCGCCGACGTCAGAATGATCACCGGAAAACCAGACCCTTTGACGTCTTGGCCTTCTGGTTTCTCGCTGGGCCTGGGCATCGTTTCCCGCTGGGTCCTGGGTGTCCTTGCTTCGGATCAAGATCGCGCCAACCCCACGTTGTTGGTTCAAAGAATTTACGATGCTCGTCAATTGAAAGGGCGTGCCGAACCCATTCACAATATAATTATGGCGCGTGTGAGGCAAACTCTTGGGATGTAAATACCCATACGATTCGACAGTGTCCCAGCCAGTGCCAAGCAACAAGCCTGATGTTTTATTGACTGTATACAAAATTGGCAGATTCCAAACTTTTTCTGTGAGACTACGCGGATCGTCACCAAATATCGTTAACTCTGCCTTAGCCCCAGCTTTTTTTCTTTCTTCATTGCTTCTATCATTTTGCGATCCGCCACGGTCCCAACGCCAGCGTCATAACCAGCAACCTGTCTTTTGGGATCTGTTAAATCAAGAAGAGAACAAAGCTGGAACACATTAGAAGAATTGGGGTCGTTAGACGACTGGCCAGTACCATCAGAGCAGATCACAATATTTTTTCCAGCCTGTGCGGGTGCGCGCGGCGGTGCCCGGGCGAAGAGACCGAGATGGAAGGATCATGGCGATGCATCCTCGGCGCGCCAGGCAGGCCCTTCCCTGGCCTGGCTTTCACGGTGCGGTCAAGGATGGCAGCGATGATCTTTAGGGTGCCGCCGCAGTTTGATGTCGATATCGAACACCCGCTTGAGCAACTGGACCCAAACGGATGCGGACTGGCGCCGCGGGCGCGATTGTCTCGCCCTGCCCGGCTGGATGTGGTCAGTTGCGTTGGCAGGGGGGCTCGGGATAATCGCGGGACGCAGTTTAGCGTTAGGTGCGAGCACGCCATGGAAGCGAATGAGATGCAGCCTGGGACGGGGACGAGCGCGGCGAGTCGCTGCATACACTCTAAAGGGTGTGTGTCGCAGTAGCTGGCTCTTTCGGACGAAAAGATGCACGAGCTGCCGAGGGGTCTCGCTACGCTTGGGGTAAGCGCTGCGGCAATTGTTGCTTTAGGAGATAGGGGCGTTATGGCCCGCGGGAACAAAAATAACGTTTTGGGCTTGTTTTATACGTTCTCGGCCAAAGCATTGGCGGCCCGCCTATCGGTGCTTCTTCTGCTGGCGTTTGCAACGACCGCCCTAAGGTCGGACCCGCCACCGAATTCCGCTAATCCGGATTTTATCCATGCCCTATGGGTCGTCAAAGTCGACCGCATCGCTAAGATCGCGGCTGCCGATGGAAAAACACTCTTGGAGGTCACGGACGCACGCAAGCCTAAGGCCGCCACAATCGACGAGGTGCAAGGCGTCGTCTGGGTCTTGGCCAAAGGTCTTCTTAAAGCCTACGCCTTCAATGGCGAGCTTCGACTGAGCGTGCCGGTCCCGAGTCCAAATGATGACGATGGCGAAGCAGACGATCGGAGTGACGGTGATCACAAGGGTGACGATGCACTAGCGGTTAATCCGGTTAACGGCAGCGTCTGGCTCGCTATCGACAAGGACTTGCATCACTTGGATGGTCAAGGCCAGTTGCTTGAGAGCCTGGCACTCCCTCACCACGTGCGCGGCATGGTACTGGATCAATCGACCGAGCGCCTATGGGTGGCGACAAAGAAGTCGGTGACAGCGTTTGAGGACGATGGCACAACGGTCAGCGTCTTAGTTGACCTTGGCCCAAACCCCGACGTTCAGGATATCGACGTTGATCCGGATCTCCATTACCTCTGGGTCGCCCTTAAGAAACAACTACGCCGCCATGATCTAGCGAATGGTGCTTTACAGACGAGTCGCAGCATCAAGAAGCTAGTGTAGTGTTTCACAAATGGCTATACATTGGCAGACTGCTTGGCCATCGTTTCGCGAGCGCGCTGGATCTTGGCGAGGATGTCTGCACCCTTGGCGCGCCAGCGATAGGACTTGGGGTCGAGGTTGCGCGCTGCGAGATAGGTTTCGATAGCTTGAGTAAGCTCGCGAACATTGTTGAAGCTGCCCTCGCGGATGGCGTCCTCGCTCACATCGCGGAAGAAGCGCTCCACCAAGTTG
>JBOIDL010000154.1:0-9436 GCA_050740435.1 Gammaproteobacteria bacterium | reverse complement strand
CGATGGCGACGCCATCGTTCTTACGAATGAGCGAAAAACAGGGGATATCCGTGTAACCATCGCCGACAAAGATCATTTGGCTGATCGGGACGCGCAGGCGTTCCGGCGGCAGCTTACGATTGACATCAAAGGGTTTGCCGCGCGCTTCGGGCCCGACGATGCCCTTGGCAATGTGGAAGATGTAGCGCGTCTTGTCCGTGAAGCTCACGAGGTTGCGGGGAAACAGAATGCGGCCTTCGGCGTCGTATTCGAAGTCGCAGGCCCAGATGTCTTTGAATTGGCGCGCAATCCTGGTTGCGGTCAAGGTCTCGCGCAGGCCGCTGCTCACCAGGTAGAATTCGACGCCGATGGCGGGGTTCACGGACTGAACATGTTTTCTCAAGCGATCGAAGATACGCGTGGCGCCTTTGTATAGCTGGATCCGGCGGCCACAACGGATAAGCTTCTCGCGCGTGATAGCGAGCGCGGGATCGCCGGAGTTGGATGCTTGCAGCATGCTATAGAGATACGCCGGTACTGGATCCCATCCGCCGCGAATCAATGCGTCCACGCGATCGGCCCAAAACGCCTTGACGTCGATGCCGAGGCTATCGAGCAAACTCGAGGTGCTGTCCGGGGCTAGGGTATCGTCGAAATCGAATATAACGGCGATGATATCTTGCATCGGTTCCGCTTCGCTTGAGTGCCGCGATACTAGGTCAAAGCCACGGCTCGCGGCAACAGCGGCCGCCGCGCGTCACGGTAGGGGCGGGCCGCCATGACAATGGCGCAGTGGCTGCGTTATCCTAAGGAAGCTCTGCAGAAAAGGCGGGCGCCCGAGTTCGGAAGTCGCGCCAGGTTTTGTCAAGCATTGGGGTTGTTACACTATGCAAAGCGGATATATGAGGCTCGCGATTAGCGCTATCGTCGCGGTGGCGTTAACCGCGGGCCGGCTGGTCATGCCGGAACCGCTCATCGTTGACTATGCCGGATACGTGGCTATGTCGCTGGCGGGATTGGGGGCGTATATGGTCGTCGAGGGCATACTGATGCTACGGCGTACCGCCGCGCAGCGCCCGGGGGAGTCCAAGGGGAGCACGATACGCATACTGACGGGCGCCTTGCTGATCCTCCTCATCGCGGGCGCGGGCGTTCTACCCTTGCCGGCCGAGATCGGGTCCGCCGTCGAGTCTTATCGTTGGATAGCGCTCGCGGCCGTATCGGTCTATGTGTTCTGCGAGGCGCTGATGGCTAGGCGCCGCTTCGCGGAGGCCTTTGGCGCGAATACCAACCGATCCGCGCAGCACGCGCCTCGCGTCGTGGCGAATGAAACCGGTAAGCCCATCAAAAGGATCCTCGTGCTCTCGGTGTTAATGCTGTTCTTGATCGTCAGTTACAGCAAGGCGATGACACCGGATTTCTTGCCGGCCGGCCTGGAAGCTTATCGAGATGTCGTATTGGCCGCAGTGGCGCTGCTTATCCTGATCGATGCCCTCGTGGCGGTCCGGAAGCAGCATGGCGAAAATGTCGCCAGCCCCGATACGACACAACCTATCAAAGCGCCGCGGCCCCCGAGCATCCAGGAGGGCGCGGGCTACGGCGAGGTGTTGGCTTTCCTCTCGCTGTTACAGGAAAAAGGGCGCTTTATCGACTTCGTGATGGAAGACGTCACACCCTTCAACGACACGCAGGTCGCGGCGGCCTCCCGTGTCGTGCACCAGGGCTGCGCGGCGGTCATCCGCGAGTATTTTAAGATCTCGCCGGTGCACGGTGGTAAGGAAGGGGAGAAATTGACGATCGATAAGGGTGCCGATCCCGATCACTATCGGCTGGTAGGAAAAGTCGCCGGCGCCCCGCCCTTTCACGGCGTCGTGCTCCATCGAGGATGGAAGACGGCAAAGCTCTCACTGCCGCGCTACGCGACGCCGGTCGATCCTTCGGCGCCGAACATTATCACGCCGGTAGAAGTCGAAGTTCGTTGAGTTTAGCCAGGAGGGGCTCGCGGTTCGCGCTTGCCCGGCCGCAACCACCCGGGCGCATTCTAGGCCGATCTCGTCCGCATAGCCTGGCCACTCGTTCTTGAGTTTGATTATGAAATACAGCGTCGGCATCGATCTCGGTACCTCGAACTCGTGTGTTTCTATCTGCGATCTCGATGGCGGTTACCCGGCGACCATCAACATCGCGCAAGTCTTGGGTCCCAGTGTGATCGGCGAAAAACCCTTGCTGCCATCGGCGCTGTATTTATCGATTGAGAACGAGTTTGCGCCAGGAAGCTTGGCGCTGCCGTGGAACCCGGATGACGCCCCTGTCATCGGCGCCTTTGCGCGCGAGCGCGGCGCCTTGGCTCCGGATCGCTTGGTAAGCTCGGCAAAGTCCTGGCTCTGCAATCCGCAAGTGGACCGTCACGCGCCGATACTGCCGTGGAAATCGGAGCTCGAGGAAGGGAAGCTGTCCCCCTTCGAAGCTTCGAGGCGTTACCTTGAGCACCTGCGCCAGACGCTAGAGCAAGCGCTAGTGACGCGCGCCGAGACGTCATCGCTCGGCGACTGCATGATCGTACTTACCGTGCCGGCCTCCTTCGACGAAGTAGCGCGAGAGCTGACTCACCAGGCAGCCAGGGAGGCGGGCCTCGGGAACGTGACATTGCTGGAGGAGCCCCAAGCCGCGTTCTACGCCTGGATCGCGGGGTCCGAAGCGCGGCAGACGGCGGAGCACTGGTCTTCGGAGGTGCGCGCGGGGGATTTGATCTTGGTCTGCGACGTCGGCGGCGGTACGGCGGATTTTACCCTGATCGCGGTCGCCGCGGCCGAGGCCGGGCTGTCGCAGGCGCTCGAGCTGCACCGGATCGCGGTCGGCGAGCACATCCTGCTCGGGGGCGATAACATGGACCTGGCGTTGGCGTATGCGCTAAAAGACCAGATCTCCGCCGAAGGTCACGAGATAGATCACTGGCAGTTCCTCTCCTTGATCCACGCCGCGCGCGCTGCCAAGGAGCGGCTCCTGAGTGATGCCGCGATTGCGGAGATCCCGATCGCGGTGCCGACGCGTGGCGCGAGTCTCTTCGCCAAGACCCTCTCGACCACACTGTCGCGCGCTAAGGCGATGGCCTTGATCATTGATGGTTATTTCCCGAGGACGGGGGTGACCGAGCTTCCCAAGGCAAGAAAGTCCGCGGGATTGCAGGAATTCGGTTTGGATTACGCGACCGAGCCCGCCTTCAGCAGGCACCTGGCGAGGTTTCTGACACGCGCACGCGAAAACGTGCGCTCCGATCCAGCCCTGTCGCAATTGCTGGGTGACTGGGCGCAAAGCGGCGCTGTGCCCATCCTACGGCCGAACGCGGTGCTTTTCAACGGCGGCGTCTTCCACGCCGAGGTCCTGCGCGCGAGGGTGTTGGAGATACTCGGCTCGTGGTTGGAAACGGGTGCCTCGCTGAAAGAAATCAAGGGGGTGGGCCGCGACACGGCGGTCGCCTTGGGCGCCGCCTACTACGGGGCCGCGCAGCTCACCGGACGGGGCATCAAGATCCGGGCCGGTACTTCGCGTTCGTATTACATCGGTCTCGAGAGTCCCATGCCCGCGGTGCCCGGTTATACGCCACCCGCGAAGGCGATCTGTATTGTCCCGCAGGGGAGCGAAGAAGGGACCGAATGGGATCTTACCGGCGCCGAGTTCGGCTTGGTTACCGGGGAGCCGGTCGAATTCCGGTTCTTCAGCTCGGCGGTGCGCGCCGGAGACCGGATCGGGACGAAGGTCGAGAATGCGGACAAGACCTTGGACGAGACCTCGAGCCTCACCGTCGCGCTACCGCCGGTCGCGGGCGAAGCGCAGCAGGTGGTGCCGGTGACGCTGAGACCGATCGTGACCGAAGTCGGGACCCTGGAGCTTTGGATGTGCCACCGCCACTCCGATCGTAAGTGGAAACTGGAGTTTAATTTACGTCCGCAAGAGTAACACGCCCGCGTTTTTCCATCGGCATCGACCTTGGGACCACCAACTGTGTGCTGTCCTATGTCGATCTGAGGGTAAAAAACTCGCCTCCCCAGGTGTTGCCGATCCCGCAACGCCAATCCCTGACTACCGTCGGGCGCGGCTTGCTGTTGCCGTCGTTCTATTACTTCGTGACCGAGGCCGAATCCGCCGCCGGCCTGGATGTTTCGGAGCAAGCAGGATCCGGCGCCATCGTGGGCACCTACGCGCACGCGCAGATGACCGCGACGCCGGGGCGAGTGATTCATTCGGCGAAATCCTGGCTCGCGCACCGTGGCATCGACCGCGAGGCTAAGATCCTGCCGTTTGGCTCGGAGGAAGTCCCGGAGCACGAAAAACTGTCGCCGGTGGAGGCGAGCGCATCCTACCTCGCGTATCTGAAAATGGCGTGGGACATGGCGTTCGCCGATGAAGACGGCGCGTTTAACAGGCAGCGGATCACCATCACGGTGCCGGCGTCTTTCGATGAAGGGGCACAGGCGTTGACGCGCCAGGCCGCGTGCCTGGCCGGGTATCCGGAGGAAGTCAGGCTGCTCGAGGAACCGCAGGCGGCGTTCTATTCCTGGACCGAAGCGGCGGTAAGCAAACGCTCCGTGACCCTGGCGGCGCCTTATATAGATCTGCTGCCGGATCTTGCCGAGCACGATCAGACCGTGCTCGTATGCGACATCGGAGGCGGCACCACCGACTTGAGCCTGTTTCGGCTGGCGCGCGCGCCTGCGGATTTTTTGGAGATCGAGCGGATCGCGGTGAGCGATCACCTTCTCTTGGGCGGCGACAACATCGATCTCGCCATCGCCCATGCGCTGGAGCGGCGCGTGCTAGGGGATCATCCCGCGGCGCGTTTGTCCCGCCGCCAGTGGCAGCATTTGGTTCCGCAAGCCGCGGCGCTCAAGGAGCGCGTGCTTGAAACCGAGGGTCCGGCGGAGGCGATCTATCATGTATCGGTTCCGGGGGAGGGTTCGAGTTTGTTCGCGTCGGCGTTGAGCGCGACGCTCTCGCGGGCGCAACTACATGAGCTGATTCTGGACGGGTTTTTTCCTTACACCGGGCGCGAGGAGCGCCCGCGGGTGCGGCAGATCGGCCTGCGTGAAATCGGGCTACCTTACGCGGCCGACTCAGCGGTGAGCCGGCACCTTGCGGGTTTCCTCAACGGCGCCGAGGTTCAGGCGGTCCTGTTCGCGGGCGGAACCTTGTCGCCGCGTTTTCTTCAGGAGCGCGTGCTGTCGATTATCGCCGCTTGGCAAGCGCAACGTCCCCTGGGGCTTACGCTCGCTGACATGATCTCCGCCATCGCCCAAGGCGCCGCGTATTTCGGCGCCCTGGCGGCGCGGTCACGGCGGCGCATCCGGGCCGGTTATGCGCGCAGCGTCTACCTGGAGCTGCAACGCGGGGAGGGGGGCGCCGTCCCCAAACTAATTTGTGTATTACCGCAAGGGTTCCAAGAAGGCGGGCGGGTCGATCTCGCCTCGCATAGCTTCAGTCTCTTGCTAAACAAACCGGTACGCTTCACCGCCTACACCTCGACCCACCGGAGCGGCGATCGCCCCGGCGTGATTGTGTCTTTAACGGACGGCGATTTTTCCCCGCTCCCGCCGCTCTACACCACCCTGACGCTCGCGGAACGGGACTTCGATCCGCGCACGGCCCGCGAGCTTAACGTCGCTGTCACAGTCGATGTGGAGCTGAACGCATTAGGAGTCTTGCAGCTCGCACTCGTCAATCGCGACCGCTCGAAGCGTTGGCGGCTGGAGTTCAACCTGCGGTCCGCGGGCGCCGAAAGTCCGCGCGAGACCGTCCCGGGTGATGCGGGCGCGACGGCCGAAGCGGTAGCGCATGGAATCGATAGAATCGATCGATTTTTCGGTAAGAAACAGGATCTTGCCGAGAAGGAGGATGTTAAGGGAGTGGTGAGGGACCTCGAGCGCATCTTCAGCCAGGAGCGTGCGCAGTGGAATCTTTTCCTGTTACGTTCCTTGTGGCAGGCGCTCTATCCCGGGATGACCCGTCGCGGCCGCTCGCTCGCACACGAGAACACCTGGCTTTACCTTGCCGGGTTTACTCTCCGCCCCGGTTTCGGGAGCGAGCTTGACGCCTGGCGCATGTCGCAAATCTGGGGCTGCTTCAATCTTGGCCTCAGCCACAAGAAGGAGAAGAGCGCACAGTCCAACTGGTGGATGATGTGGCGGCGCGTGGCCGGGGGGCTTTCCGCGCAACAGCAAATGAGTCTTTACACTACGGCTCTGCCGCTTCTTAAACGTGGACCGCAGGAATTTTCCGAAGGCACGCGCTTGCTTGGCTCCCTGGAACGCCTACCGGTCAGCGCGAAGACCGAGCTTGTCAGGTATTTATTTGATCTCCTGCTCAAGGGCAAGGGTAGGAATCAACCTCATCTTTTCTGGGCGCTCGCACGGCTACTTAGCCGTGTCCCGCTCTACACCTCGGCCGACACCGTGATTCCCGCGGCGGTGGTGGAGGAATATTTCGTAAAGCTAAGCGCGCTCGGTTGGAAGCGCCAAGGATTGCAGCCGCTCGTGGCCGTTTTCTCGAATGCTTGCCGTGTGACTGGCGCCCGTGCATTGGACATCCACGACCACATACGCGCGGAAGTTGTTGAGAAGCTAAAGCGGGAAGGGGCGAAAGAGCTTCAGTGGCAAATCGTCCGCGAGCATCACGCGATCTCAAGCGCGGAGCGGAATTACCTATTCGGGGAGGAATTGCCCGTGGGCTTGCAACTGGTAGACGGCGACGTTTAAATCTATTCCCCGCGTCTTGCCGAGACCTTAGCAATGGGGTTTCCAAAGGGGAGAGGCGCAGCTCTCCCCTTTGGTCGCCCCACGGGGTTGCCGTGGTGGCGACATCTAAATTGACTCGCGGATCGCTGTCCAAGCCCTGTGACAATCTCCAAACTGTGCGGCTTCGCCTGGGTTAGACCTACGGCGGGAACCATTTCTGCCGATAGTTGCCGGGTATTACGGCCATCCGCGCCGCGATCAAAAGCCTAGGGAAACAACAATGGATAAGGATACACTCGTCTTCGACTCCGTTCTGCAGACCTTTATTCCACTAAACCGCCTGACGCCAGAGGCGCAACGGGCGCTTTTGGAGCATACCGAGATCATCCCCTACGAACCGGGATGTCCTGTCTTCCGCGAGGGCGACCGGGATAGCTATGCTTATTATTTGCTTGAAGGCGACCTCGAACTTTGCTGTGACGGGCAGGTGGTAAGCCGCCTACGCGGCGGCACTCCCGAGGCCGCGCATGCGCTCGCGCAGTTGCAACCGCGGCAGCTCACCGCGATTCCGAAGACGGCGGTGCGGATTTTACGCCTGGAGCGGCAGCACCTCGCGTCTGCGCTGGATCTGGATGAGGCGCGCCAGGCAGGAGACGATTCTGTGCAGGTCAACGATATAACCAGCGAAATCGCCATGGACTGGATGACCCGAATGCTTCAATCAGGCGTATTTTCGCAGTTGCCGGTGGCGAATTTACAGCGGATTTTCGCCCAGTTCGAGTCCATCGACGTTGCCGCGGGCGACCTGGTCGTGAGCCAAGGTCAGCCTGGAGACTACTACTACGTGGTTCAGGAAGGGAGTTTTGAGGTACTTCGGCATTTATCCGGTAGTCAACAGAGCGTCAGGCTGGCAACCCTCAAACCGGGCGTACCCTTTGGCGAAGAAGCGCTGATTTCGGGAGGGCTTCGGAACGCCAGCGTCAAAGCCCTCACCGAGGGCAGGTTGATGCGGCTCGGCAAGTCCGATTTTATCGAACTTATCAAAAAGCCGATAGTGCCGACCATTACCCTCGATGGGGCCCGTGACTGGGTGTCGAGCGGGGCCATCTGGCTGGACGCCCGTTATCCGGACGAGTATGCGGCAGGGGCGGTGCCCGGCAGCATGAATGTTCCGTTGCACGTTGTCCGTTCCTATGCGGCCTCACTCGACCGGGACAAACGTTACCTGATCTATTGCGATACCGGTATCGAGAGTTCCATTGTCACCTTTTCTTTAGCAGAATTCGGTTTTGAGGCCGCTTATCTCGAGGGAGGACTCAAGCGGTATCCACTCGATCGGATCCGTTCCATACTTCCCAAGGACACTGGGCTGAAGATCGCTGATGCGGCAGCGAGCCGCGATACCAGGGCCGCAATTGGCGTGAGTGCGGGTCTCGATCTCACTGACGACGCGGAAGTACAAGCCTCTTTGCTACGGGCGAAACTTTCCCAGGCCCAGCTCGAGTTGCAAGATGCCCTACGCCTGAAGCAAGAGGCGGAGGCCGCCCGGGAGGCTGCCGAGCGGGATACCGAGGGACGGCTGAAGGCCGAGCGAAGCTGGCGCCTCTTGGGCGAAGCGGCGCGGGCCAACGCGCTGGTCGCCGAGGCGCAGACGACGCGTCAAGAGATCGAAGAGGCCAAGCGCAAGGCCGAGTCTGAAGCGCAGAGCATTCGACGCGAGGCCGAGGAACATGCCCGCCGTCTGAAAGCCGAAATACAGGTGCGCGTGCGTGCCAAAAAGCGGGAGCTAGCGTCGGCAGCCGCCGCCAACAACGAGGAGCTGGCGCGCATCCAACGCCTACAGGAAGAAGCCGAGGTGCACATTCGATCTGAGCGGCAGCGTTTGGCGGGGGAAGCCGCGGAGGTCGAGGCGCGTGTACAAGAAGCGCGCCGTTACAGGGAGGAGGTGGAGACCGCATTAAGCACTGCCGAGCAGGGCAGCCAAGGCATCCTGCAAGCGGCAAGGGAACGGGTTGCCGCCGAAATAGAGCGCGCCAACACCTTGCTTGCTAACGCCGAGACGATGAAACGGGAGGTCGAAGCAGCAAAGGGTGTAGCCGAGGCGCAAGCGCAGCGGGTGCGGTTGCAAGAAGAGGAACGGATCAATGTGCTCAAACGCGAGGTTGAAGAGAGGCTGCGCGATAAAGAGCAAAGACTGGACACGATCCATGCGGCCAAATCCGCGGAGCTGGCGCGCATCCACAAACTCAAAGAGGAAGTCGCGATAAAGCTAAATGAGGAGAGGCAGACCCTGGGGAGGGAAGCGATGGAGGCGAAAGAGCGGCTCGCCGAGGCCCAGCGCATGGAAAAGGCGCTGGCCGAATCGCGCATGCAAGCGGCCCAGGAGATCGAGGAGAAGCATCAGCATCTGATTAACTTAGAACAGGGTCTCCGCGAAGAGGTCAAGCAGCAGCTCAACGCGGAGCAGCAGCGCCTCGACACCGAGTTTGCTAAAGCGGCCGAGGAGTTGCGCCAAGCGCAGCGGGCGCGGGAAGCGACCGAGGAGACGCGCCGCGCGGTCGCGGAGGATGCGCAACGAAAGATTGCGGAGATCCGCGCTAACTTTGAGCGCATGCACCATGAGGAACAGGCCAGGTTACAAGCTGAACGGCAGCGCTTGGAAGCCGAAGCTCTGCGGATTCAAGGCGTTCTGGAACAAGCGCGAAGCTTAAAAGCCGATGCTGATTTGG
>JBOIDL010000153.1:0-9509 GCA_050740435.1 Gammaproteobacteria bacterium | reverse complement strand
ATAGAGTCCCGAAGGGCTGGACTTCACCAGCGGTGAGATCCAGCGAAAAGCAAAACACTCACTAAACCCTATGTCCGACGCCATTTCCCGCCGCTTACCCCAGAATTTATGCAACTGGAAGGTCTACATCGTCCTGACCATGCGTCGGATTTCCTGGGTGATTGCGCCGTGTTCTTTCATCTGCCCGTGAGGAAGGTGAACGCGACACCCGCGATCCGACGACCCTACGCGAGCTTGTCGACATCACCGAAGCCTCGGTCGAGGAGGTAATCAGGGTCATCAACGTCTTCAGTCAACCGGGCCGGAGTTTTCTGACGCCCTATTTGGAAACATCGCCGAACCCCGCGCTCGATACCATCATCGATATCCGCCACGAGAGTCTCATACGCCAGTGGGATACGCTGAAAACCTGGGTGATCGACGAGGCCAAGTCGGCCGATACCTACCTGCGTCTTGAAGAAACCGCCAGGCTTTATCGGGCCAAGAACGCGGATCCCTACCGCGGGCTGGATCTGCAAGGTGCATTGGAATGGCGTAAGACCGAGAGGCCAACCGACGCCTGGGCCAAACGCTACGGGGCTAAGGGTAAGGAAACCGAGGCCTTCGAGGGCGCCATCGCTTTCCTCGGAGCAAGCGCGAGAAATTGGGATAAGGAGCAGGCGAGCCAAGAGCGGCGTAGGCGACAGGAGTTGATTTGGGCGGGTGTAAGGTTCGTAGTGGCGGTCACGGGCGCCGTAGTTTTTTACGTCCAATGGCAGAGCGCGGAGCAGCAAAGGCAGCGCGCGGACGAGCAGACTCGTCGCGCTGAAGAACATAAGCTCGACCTGCTCACTGCGATATGGCAACTGACGGATGTTATACGACGGGAACACCCCAGTCCGAGCACAAAGGAGAAGTTAATGGATTTGCTAGGGGAAAACGTACAGCTCCTGGATAAGATCACCGAACAGAAGAGCGAGACTCCCGAGGCATTGCGTACGACAAGGCTCCTCAAATAACACTTTTGGATGGTGACGACAATGACACGAATCTGGATGCTATGTTTGCTCACGGCCCTGCATTCCGCAGCCTATGCCGCCAAGCCAAACGCCGAGAACCGTGCTAAGGGCAAACCCGCGGTTGAAGTACCGACGTCCGACAAGGCTGATATTGTCCGAGAAGCGCCCGACGACGACGAAGAGAAAGCCCCGCCCGAGTCGAAGAAAAAAAAGCCAAACCAGGATCGGTGATGGGAAAATGAGCGTTCAAGAGTCTTATACATCCGTCGGAGAAAGCGAAGCGCACAGATCGGTACCAGCAATTTCGGCGGCGCGTTTGAGCGATGCGAGCGCGGCGCGGAAGCATGCCGATAGCCGCAATAATCCCACGAGATCGCGTGGATTGCGCGCCAGGGCGAAGAGCAGCCTCGCTATCCTCGGGTGTCCGAGCTCGTCGATGGCGGCTAATGCCGCGGCCGGGATCGCCATCATTTGCGGGTCGACGATGGCGCGTAGGACGGCGAAGGGGATCTTCGCGCTGCGGGCTACCTGGGCGACGGCGGCGCTCTCCATATCGACGGCGAGCGCGCCGGTACGCTCGAACAACATGCGTTTTTCGTAGGGAGTCGGGATCACGTCGGCAGTATGCAATATGGCGCCGGTGTGTACCCTGAGGTGCTGTTCGAGGCGCGCCGCCAAGCGGGCGCGCCACGCCGCGTCGACCGGAAACGGCGTGTCTGACATCAGGATGGTGTCGGCAACGATAACATCGCCGGGCCGTAACACACTCGCCAACGCACCGGCCGTGCCCCAGCTGAGCAAGGCCCGCGCCCCCTGTGCGACCAGCGTTTCACCGGCCTGGCGCGCGCGCGCCTGACCGATCCCCGAGACATAGAGCAAGGTATCGCCGAGACGCGTCAGTCCGGGTATGGGGCCCAGCGACTTCGCGATGCAACGCGCTTCGGCCGCGAGCGCAGTGACGATCCCGAGCGGGACGGTCTTCAGTCGCGAGTGGCTGGCGTTAAATTGCGGTATTGGGCCATCGCCCACAGCGGGAAGTACTTGGTGTAGCCATGATATTTCAAATAGAACACGCGCGGAAAACCGGGCGCCGTGAAGCCTTCATCGTGCCAGAGACCGTCCGCGCCTTGGCGCGTGAGTAGGTAATCAATGCCCCGGCGCACTGCCTCGCAGCTTACCTCGCCGGCCGCCATCAAGCCCAGGAGGGCCCAAGCCGTCTGAAAACCCGTGCTCGGATGGTATTCGCGGCGTTGGGCCGGGAAGTAGCTGCCATTGCTTTCGCCCCAGCCGCCGTCGGATTGCTGCATCGACTTGAGCCATTCGACCGCCCGCCGAAGATAGGGTTGCGAGGGATCTTCACCGGCGATCCGCAAGGCGCTGAGCACCGACCAGGTGCCATAGATATAGTTGCTTCCCCAGCGGCCGAACCAGGAGCCATCCGCTTCCTGCTCATTCCTTAGGAATTCGATCGCAGCGGCAATGGCGGTTTTATAGCGCGGTTCGCCGGCGAGCACCAGCAGCGCGATGCAGCGTGCCGTGACGTCGCTGGTCGGCGGGTCGAGCAAGGCGCCGTGATCCGCGAAGGGGATGTGGTTTAAATAGTAACAGGTGTTGTCGGCGTCGAAGGAGCCATAGCCGCCGTTTTTTGATCGCATCCCGTGAATCCATTCGGCCGCTGCATGGGTCGACCACTTGTAACGTTGCGGATCGATCAAGCACATGGCCCAGCCGACCATCGAGGTATCGTCCAGATCCGGATAGTGGGGATTGGCGTATTGGAAGGCCCAGCCGCCGCCTTTGAGATCCGGGCGAGTCTCGCGCCAATCCCCGGGCTCGTCGCTGAGTTGCCGTTCCTGCAGCCAGTTCAAGGCGCGACGGCAAGAAGCGCTCGCACGCCGACCGTTCGCCTCGAAGACGGCATGGGCCGCGATGGCCGTATCCCACACGGGCGAGACGCAAGGCTGGCAGTAAATCGAGTCCTTGCCGATGACCAGAAGCTTCTTCAAAGCCTCTTTGGCGTCAGTGCAGTAGGGATGATCTTTGGGATAACCGAGGAGAACCAGGGACTCGTAGGCATTCACCATCGCGGGAAAGATCCCCCCGAGCCCATCGGTTCCGTTAAGGCGCTCCGTGAACCAGCGCTCGGCGCGCTGAATTGCATGGCGGCGCACTGCCTTTGGGATCACGGGCTCAAACGCCCGGCCCAGCCGGTCGAGCAGCAGAAACACGCGCCCCAATCGCGTTTTTATACGGAAGTAATCTTGCTCATCTTCCGGTGGCGTGACAAAGAGATCGCGGATGTCGACAGCGCGCGGGTTCTTCGCCCTGGGCTTGAGGCTGCAGAGAATGAATAAGGGCACCATGACCGTGCGAGACCAATAGGAAACCTTCGAGACATGAAACGGGAACCAGCGCGGCAGCAACATGATCTCGACCGGTATGAACGGCACGGCCCGCCAGGGCACTTGGCCAAATAAAGCCAGCGTGATGCGTGTGAACACATTTGTCGCAGCGGCGCCCCCGTGGGCGAGTATGGCCTCACGGGCCCGCTGCATGTGTGCGGCCTCCGGGGAGTCGCCGATGAGCCTTAGCGCGTAATAGACCTTCACCGAGCAACTGACGTCGAAGTCGCCGCCCGCGTACAGCGGCCAGCCGCCATGCTCGGTCTGGTAACTGCGCAAAAACACAGAAATTCGTTGCTCCAACACGCTATCAATTTCATCCATGAAATGCATCATGAGGACATACTCGGCCGGGATGGTGCAGTCGGCTTCAAGCTCGAACACCCAATGGCCGTCTTTCTTCTGGAGGCGCTCGAGTCCCGCGCGGGCCCTCTCGACGGCGTGCTCTAACGGGCCGCGCCCGAGATCGGACCCTGCGTCGGGGCGAGCTTCCGCCGCGATGACTAGGTATTGCGATCGGTTCGACATGTAATGTCCCCCTGTGCGCGTTGGAGTGTATCTGACGCCCGTTGGTGCGAGCACCGGTCCACAGTTACCGATCTTGCTCTTGCGCTTAGTGCCACAGTTTTTTTCACCACCTCTGAGAACCCGCGCTGTAATTTAATTTATCAAGTTTCTCATGAATGTTATTGACTGGTAAAGCCCTTGTGAGAATATTCATCAGCGCTCTTAGAACCCTGTCCTGAGTCACCAGGAGATTCGATATCCTTACCGTCAGTTTAACGCTGCGGCGGGAAATCTTGACTTGCGATCCCGCGCTAAAGTCGCGGTGCTTGTTTAGCTTTCGCAAGCTTAGGACCGCCATGCCTAACGCCCAGAGACAAAACTTCCGGATCCCCGGTTCATGGCGCGGAATAATAAGGGTGTAAGTCAGGGCATTATCGAGGTGCGCCTTGGCGATGCCGATGAGTTGCGCGAGCCCATCGCGGAATCCGGCGTCGCATGCGCTCGGGATCTTATCGCGCAGTGTAACGCCGCGCGCCAAGAAGAGATCACGCGGAAGCCAGCACGCGCCACGTTTGCCGTCCTCCCAAATGTCCTTAAGGATGTTGGTCATCTGGAGCCCTTGACCGAATGATACGGCAAGCCGCATGAGCTCCTCGCGCTGCGCGTTGATCTCCGGTGAGTAATCGCAAAACAACTCGGTCAGCATCTCGCCGACCACGCCCGCCACGTAGTAGCAGTAGTCATCTAAAGCCGGAAGATCGGGCAGGCCATCGAGCGATTCGCGTTGTTGATAGTCGGCCATTCCTTGGGCCATGATGCGCACACAGCGAGCAAGCGCCTGGCGTTGGCGGGCGTTAAAACCGTGAGTAACGCGGATGACGCGAACCGTGTTTCGGATCAGATCGCGCTCGGCTCCGGGGGTGGCGGCCGATAACCACGGGTAAAGCTCGGATGTAAAACGCTCCGCGGCTTCGGCGCCTTCGACGACACTCACGAACTGGTTTGAGAAGCAGCGTTGTTGCGTGGGTTGTAGCTGGTTATCGTCTTCGACCACATCGGCGATGCGGCACAGCAGATAGGCGTTGCCTACGACCTGACAAAGCTCCGGCGGAAGGGCCGGGATCGTTAAGGCAAAGGTTCTGGATACGCCTTGCAGAATGTGCGTTTGATAGGCGTGATCCGAAGCTATGGCCGCGCCTGGCTTCGATTCCGTCGTCATCGCGCGGTCTCCTTACATGGGATCACTTGGTGCCCAAGAACCCCTCGATACGATCGAGGGCTTGCACTAGATTCTCCGTGCTGGTGGCAAAGGATAAACGCAAGTAGCCCGGCGCGCCGAAAGCGACCCCCGGAACAACGGCGACACCCGTGTGCTCCAGCAACTGCTCGGCGAGCACGACATCATTGTTGACCCCCGCCATCCGCCCGATCGCTCCTTGCACGTTCGGAAAGATATAAAAAGTGCCTTGGGCCGCGACGCACTCGATGCCGCGAATTTTATTGATCCGCCCCAGTATCAGATCATGGCGTTCCTTGAATATGGTGCAACGTTCGCGCACGATTGCTTGCTCGCCTTCGAGCGCGGCTTGCGCCGCCACCTGGGCAATGGAGGTCGGATTCGAGGTGCTTTGCGATTGCAGGATGGTCATGGCTTGGATGACCGCTTTGGGTCCGGCGGCATACCCGATGCGCCATCCCGTCATCGCGTAGGCCTTGGCGACTCCATTCAAGACCACCGTACGATCGCTCAGCTCCGGGCAAGCGTTCAGAATATTCGCGAACGGCTCCCCATGCCAAAGAATATGTTCGTAAATGTCGTCCGAGGCAATGATGATCTCCGGATGGTTCAACAACACCTCCGCGAGTGCCCGCAACTCGCCGCGTGAATAACATTCCCCGGTCGGATTGGAGGGGCTATTGAGGATCAAGAGCCTAGTTTTTGACGAGATCGCGGCCCGCAGCTTTTGGGGGTTGATCTTAAAACGCTCGTCGAGGCCGGTTTTGATGATTACGGTTTCCGCGCCCGCAATCTTCGCCATATCCGGATAGGAGGTCCAATAGGGGGCCGGCAGGATCACTTCATCTCCCGGATTGAGCACGGCCATCATGAGATTGTAAATGCTGTGCTTACATCCACATGACACGAGTATCTGGCTGGGCGGGTAGTCGAGCGCGTTCTCGCGTTTAAACTTATCGCTGATAGCTTTCCTTAAGGCCGGCGTGCCTTCAACAGCGGTGTATTTCGTAAACCCCTCCCGCACCGCCTTGATAGCCGCGGCCTTGATGTGGTCCGGCGTATCGAAGTCGGGCTCGCCCGCGGCCAGGCTGATGATGTCTTTTCCGGCCTGCTTCAGGGCGGTAGCTAGGGCCGCGACGGTAAGGGTCGCGGAAGGTTTGATCGAAAGGGCGCGATAGGAAAGTCTCACGGACAAGCGAAAGCCTCCATTTGAAAGTTTATGATCAAGCGTTCCCAGCGTCGTCACCGCGGCGCGCCGAAGTCCAGGCTTTTTAGCGAGTAAACGATTTCTGGCTGCCGGATTCGGCCGCTATGACGATTGCAGCCAAAACGGCGTGTAATATACTTGAGTTTGCGCCGCAACAGAATCCCCATGGGAAAGAGCTTCGTTCTAAAATGCGAATTCGGCCCGGCCGGAGATCAGCCCCAGGCTATTCGCGGGCTGACCACCGGTTTCCATGATGGGCTCGCCTACCAGACCTTGCTCGGTGTCACCGGCTCCGGCAAGACCTTTACGATCGCCAACGTGATCGAGCATGTCCAGCGGCCGGCCTTGATCCTGGCGCCTAACAAGACCTTAGCGGCCCAGCTCTATGCCGAGATGCGTGGTTTTTTTCCCGACAATGCGGTCGAATATTTCGTCTCCTATTACGACTACTACCAGCCTGAAGCCTACGTGCCGGCCTCGGATACCTACATCGAGAAGGACGCGACGATTAACGAGCACATCGAGCAGATGCGCCTCTCGGCGACGAAAGCCCTGCTCGAGCGCCATGACAGCATCATCGTCGCCACGGTATCGGCGATCTACGGCCTCGGCGATCCGTCCGCCTACCACGGCATGGTGCTGCATCTGGTGCGTGGAGGCACTGTGGACCAACGCCAGATCCTGAGACGCTTGGCCGAGCTTCAGTATACCCGCAACGATCTCGAGCTGCGTCGCGCGGCCTACCGGGTGCGCGGCGATGTGATCGATATCTTTCCGGCCGAATCCGATCGCGAGGCGGTGCGGGTCGAGCTCTGCGACGATAGCATCGAGAGTTTATGCTTTTTCGACCCGCTCACGGGCGAGATCCTGCGCCGGGTCCCACGCCTCACGGTGTATCCCAAGACACACTATGTCACCGAACGGCAAACGCTGCTCGAAGCCGTCGAGGCGATCAAGATCGATCTCGGGGATCGATTGCAGGAATTGCGCGCCGCGAACAAGCTGCTGGAGGCGCAACGGCTCGAGAGCCGCACGCGCTTCGATCTCGAGATGATGATCGAGATCGGCTATTGCGCCGGGATCGAGAACTACTCGCGTTATCTCTCGGGCCGCCGCCCGGGGCAGCCGCCGCCGACGCTCTTCGACTATCTGCCCGCCGATGCCTTGCTGGTCGTCGATGAAAGCCATGTCACTATCCCGCAGCTTGGCGGCATGTATCGCGGCGATCGATCGCGCAAGGAAAACTTGGTGGACTACGGGTTTCGGTTGCCCTCGGCGCTCGATAATCGGCCACTGAAATTCGAGGAGTTCCTGCGGCTCGCGCCGCAAGCGGTCTTCGTCTCGGCAACGCCCGGCCCGTATGAGTTGGGGCATTCGGCTCAAATCGTCGAGCAGGTGGTGCGGCCCACGGGCCTGGTCGATCCGGAAGTAGAGATCCGGGCGCAAGCGACCCAAGTCGATGATCTACTTTCCGAGATCAATGCGCGCGTTCGGATCAACGAACGGGTGCTGGTGACGACCCTCACCAAGCGCATGGCGGAGGATCTCACCGATTATCTCTCCGAGCATGGGGTGCGCGTGCGCTATCTCCACTCCGACATCGATACCGTCGAGCGGGTCGAAATCATTCGCGATTTGCGTCTGGGGCGCTTCGATGTCTTGGTGGGTATCAACCTCTTGCGCGAAGGCTTGGATCTCCCGGAGGTTTCATTGGTCGCCATCCTGGATGCTGACAAGGAAGGATTTTTGCGTTCGGAGCGATCGTTGATTCAAACCGTCGGCCGCGCGGCCCGCAACCTCGCGGGCAAGGCCATCATGTACGCCAACGAGGTAACCGGCTCGATGGAACGCGCGCTGGCGGAGATGGCCCGCCGCCGCAACCGGCAGGTGGATTACAATGTTCTCCACGGCATTACGCCGCGCGGCGTGAGCAAGGCGGTAGCCGAGCTCATCGAAGTCAGTTACGCGGAAACCGCGCCGAGGCGTCGCAGTGGCGTAAAGGAACCGGAAGTCGATTACCGGACGCTCGCGCCCGAACGGGCGCTACAGAAAATCAAGAAACTCGAGGAAAGGATGTTCCGCCATGCACGCGATCTCGAGTTCGAGCAGGCGGCGCAACTGCGCGATGAGATCAGCCGCATTCGCGCGGCGGTGTTTGGGATCCCCCCGCAACGGGCGGTGATATAATTTGAGGCTCTTCCGCAGAATTTGTAGGTCATAGAGAACTCTGTAAAATGCTTGTCGGCACTTGTCACTGTGGAGCCGTTCGCATTGAAGTTCCGTTTCGGCCGCGCATGCTCACAAACTGTAATTGCTCAATCTGTCGGCGATACGGAGTGCTTTGGGCTTACTACACGGCCTCCAGCGTTAGAGTCATATCTGAACCCGGTGCCACGCAGTCATATTCTTGGGGTCGTAAAGCATTGAGGTTTGTACGCTGCAAGCAATGTGGCTGCGTCATGAATTGGACGCGGGTGCGTCCACGAAAAGACAACTATATGGGCGTCAACGCGAGAAACTTCCAATCGAAAGACTTGGAGGGAGTGCGAGTCCGCATGCTAGATGGGGCAGATACGTGGAAATATATAGATTGAGCGGCTTAGTAGGAACTGTGTCTAAGACCAGCCTGACACTTCAAACCTGGATGTCGAAGCCCGTGTAGGATGTGCTGAGGAACGAAGCGCATCGTTCGAGTGAGAATCTCTCTAAAGTTAAACGGGCTTCATGACGAAATATCGCCGTGCTCATGTTCCAGGTGCAACCTGGTTTTTCACGGTCAATCTCGCCGAGCGCAAGGGTAACCGTTTGCTGGTCAGTCACATCGATGCGTTGGGATGGGCTTTTCGGTACGTCAGGGAACGACATCCATTCCGGTTGGAGGCGGTGGTGGTCTTGCCGGATCATCTTCATTGTATTTGGACGTTGCCTTCCGGTGACTCGGATTTTTCCATGCGCTGGAATGTGCTGAAAGGGCACTTTTCTCGTGCCATCGACGAAGGCGAGCGGATCTCTCAAAGCCGGGAGAAACGAACATGCGCCGCATCGATGAACTGCACTTGGAGCATCCGTTCTACGGAGCTCGGCGCCTCGCCAAGCAACTGCAACGCGAAGGAGTTGAGGTCGGAGGAGTTCACGTCACGACACTCATGGGGCGCATG
>JBOIDL010000152.1:0-9555 GCA_050740435.1 Gammaproteobacteria bacterium | reverse complement strand
CTCAGGACCCGTCCCCCTGGGATGCGCATCAACCTCATGCCGCTCTATGTCTGGTACGTACTGGTCGCGGCGGCGATGATCCTCTTCGCCTTCCCCCCGCTCATCGCCGGGAGCATGCTCATGGAAGTCGAGCGCGCCTTTCACTGGCCGTTCTTCGATCCCGCGGGCGGCGGCGATCCCCTCCTCTGGCAGCATCTCTTCTGGCTCTTCGGCCACCCGGAGGTGTACATCATCTTCCTTCCATCGGTCGCGCTGATTGCGATGATCGTACCGACTTTCGCCCAGCGGCCCATTGTAGGCTACGGGTGGATCGTGCTGGCGGCGGTGGGCGTGGGATTTTTGAGCTTCGGGCTGTGGGTGCACCACATGTTCACGACCGGGTTGCCGGGCATTTCGCTTGGATTGTTCTCGGCGGCTTCGGAGGCTGTGGCGATCCCGACCGGGGTGCAAATCTTCTGCTTCATCGCGACGCTCGCGGCCGGACGCGTGGTGCGCTCGCTGCCGATGCTCTATGCCTTCGGCAGCCTGGCGATCTTCGTGCTGGGCGGCTTGACCGGCGTAATGGTGGCGATAGCCCCGTTCAATTTTCAGGCTCACGACACTTTCTTCGTGGTGGCCCATTTTCACTATGTGTTGATCGGCGGTGCACTCTTTCCGATCCTCGGCGGTTGTTATTATTTTTTTCCCCTCATCAACGGCAAAATGCTCTCCGACAAATTGGGAAAGATCGCCTTTTGGCTCGCATTCATCGGCTTCAACGTCGCCTTCCTGCCGATGCACCTGACGGGGCTGCTTGGCATGCCACGCCGAGTCTTCACCTATCCGGCGGGGATCGGGTTCGATAGGCTCAATCTGGTTTCGACTATCGGCGCGTTTATTCTGGCGGCGGGCCTCGCCGTCATTTTTTGGGACCTCGTCCGACCCAAAAAGCCCTATGCGGAGCGCAATCCGTGGAATGCCGGGACACTGGAATGGACGCAGGAGATGCCCGGCAAGCCTTGGGGGATCCGGTCCATTCCGGAGATCGACAGCCGCTATCCGCTCTGGGATCAGCCGAACTTCCTGCGCGACGTTGACGAAGGCCGCTTCTACCTCCCCGACGCCGAAGAGGGCATGCGCGAAACGATTATGACCTCGGTCATCGATGCGCAGCCCCGGCAATGCATGCGCCTGCCCGGGCCGACCTTCATCACGCTGTGGGCCGCACTGACGACGGGCGGTTTTTTTATCTTCGGCACTTACCATTGGTGGTGGCCGGCGCTCATTAGTCTGGTGGGGGCGCTCGGCGTGATCCTTTACTGGTTGTGGACAGGAACGGCCATCATCCCGGAGAAAGAAGAAAAAGCGGTGGGCCTCGGCCTAAAACTGCCGATCTATGTGTCGGGTCCCGAGTCGGTAGGCTGGTGGGCCATGTTTATCACGATGCTGGCCATGCTGACCGCGTTCATCTCGCTGGTCTTCGGCTACTTTTTCTTCTGGACGGTGCGCACCGATTTTCCGCCCGATCCGGCGCCCGGGCCGGGGCTCTTCTGGCCTCTCGTGGCCGCACTCTTGCTGCTCGGAGCATGGGCGCAGACGGTGCTGGCAAGGCGCTGGAACGGCAATGACCATGCCGCCGCTTTCTATACCGGGCTATTGTTCGCGAGTATCTTGGCCATCGGCGGGGGAGCAGCGTTGCTCGCCGGCCCGTGGGTCACCGAGCTCGACCCGACCAGCCACGTCTATCCCGCGACCGTCTGGATACTGGTTATCTGGACAACACTCCAGGTCCTGATCGGGGTCATCATGCAACTCTACTGTATAGCGCGCAGAGTGGCAGGGCGGATGACGGCGCGTTACGACATCGACATCCACAACGTGGCGCTCTACTGGCACTTCACCGCCTTCACCGCCGTCGTAACCGTCGCGGTGATTGCCGGATTTCCGCTGGTGGCGTGAGAGTTTGTGAAAAAACCTACTGCGCTTGGGATCTCGCGTTCCGGCGGTGCTCGGAATCCTCATGTATTTCAACATACACTCCGGTTCCTACGCTCCGGCGGAACGCGATCTCCCTTCGCTCGCGACGGTTTTTTCACAAACTCTGAGAGGGAAGATGACTGAGACCGCGGAGAAGGATCAGAGTCTGTGGCTGTTGACCGCCTCGCCGACCTTCTGGGCCGCCCACTTCCTGCTGTGCTACCTCACCGCCGCCATCTGGTGCGCGAAAGTCGTCGGCCTCGGCGGTTCGCTGGCCAGCGCCCGCGTGGCAATCGCCGTCTACACGGTGGTAGCGCTCGCCGGGATCGGGATAGTCGGGCGAATCGGCTACCGCAAGCACAGCCACGGCAACGCGACCCTACCGCACGACGACGATACGCCGGAAGATCGGCACCGCTTCCTTGGCTTCGCCACGCTGCTGTTGTCGGCATTAAGCGCGGTAGCTGTCATCTACGCGGGCCTGGTTATTTTCTTTTTCAGAAGCTGTTACTGATGCGCCGCTTGTTACTCCTATTGGGACTCCTCGCGCTCGCCGCCGTGTGGCTGGGACCGCTGGCTGAAACGGCGCGTCGGGCGTTTTCCGCGCACATGCTGATGCACATGGGCGTGGTGGCAGTCGCCGCGCCGCTCCTGGCACTGGGAGTCACGGGCGGGCGGTTCGATCCGGTGCTAAAAATGCCGCGGCTGTTCGCACCCATCCCCGCCTCCGTGCTGGAACTGGTTGTAGTGTGGACCTGGCACGCGCCGATGCTACACCATGCGGCGCGGCATAGCACCATAGGGTTGATAGCCGAACAGGGCATGTTTCTGATGTCCGCTCTACTCTTATGGCTATCCGCTTATGGCGGTAATGACACACACGACGCCCGTCGCGCCGCAGGAGTCGTGGGGTTACTGCTGACGTCGATGCACATGACGCTGCTCGGGGCGCTGCTCGCGCTCGCGCCGCGAGCCCTCTATGTGCATGCTGGCGGATTCGCCGGGCTCACGCCGCTCGCGGACCAAGACCTCGGCGGGGCGATTATGCTCCTCATGGGGGGCGTATCCTACCTCCTCGGCGGTCTTGGGCTCACGGCCGGATTACTGAAAAGGAAACCGGCGGAAATAAATAAACAAGGCCGGCCCGAAAGCTTACCGGTCGCAGCCATGAATCACTGGCCGCGGTATACTGCCGTTATCCTCGGCGGGCTCGCCATCGGGGGATTCCTGATCGCCGCGTCCGGGATCGTGCCGATCAAAGCCAGCTCCGGACACTGGGCAATCACTGAGTGGTTTTTGCACTTTGCCATGCGCCGGTCCATTGCTACGCAGAGCTTGGGCATACAGTCCCCCGCCCTCGACGAGCCGGGGCTGGTGCTCAAAGGCGCCGGTCACTACGAGACGGGTTGCGCTCCTTGCCACGGCAGCCCACAACGCCCCCCGAGGTTCGCGGAGGCGATGACGCCTCGGCCGCCCCACCTTCCGCGGCGGCTTTCCGAGTGGAGCCCCGACGATCTCTTCTACGTGGTGAAGCACGGCGTCAAATTCACCGGGATGCCAGGCTGGCCCGCGTTAGGGCGTGACGATGAAGTGTGGGCTATGGTGGCATTTCTGCGTAAGCTCCCGAGCCTCGGGGCCGAGGAATATCGTTGGCTGGCGTATGGCGAGAACGAGGTTGCGCCGACGGAGGGTTCCTCCGATCCGGGGGCAGCGCCTATCGCAGTCACGGAAAGCTGTGCGCGTTGTCACGGTACCGACGGCCGAGGTCGCGGCGGCGGCGCGTTCCCGAAGCTTGCGGGTCAGCGCCCTGCTTATTTCGCTGCCACCCTGGAGGCCTATGCGCGCGGCAAACGTCACAGCGGCATCATGGAGCCGATTGCGGCGCCCCTTAGTAGCGCCGAGGTGCGCGAGCTAGCCCGCTACTATGCCGGCTTGCCGGGTTCGGCAGCGCTGCCCCCCGACCGGGCAACGGCTCGGGCGATCGAGCGTGGCAAGAAGATCGCCGAGGATGGCGCCCCGAAACAACGAGTGCCTACTTGTGTCGCATGCCACGGACCCAGCCCCGTGCGCCGCAACCCGGCTTATCCCATGATCGCCGGTCAGTATGCCGACTATCTCGTACTGCAACTACAACTTTTCAAAGCGCAGCAGCGCGGCGGCTCCGACTATGCCCACATCATGCGCCGGGTTGCGGCCGGTCTGAGCCTAGAGCAGATGCGCGATGTTGCGCGTTACTATGCCTCGCTGACTCCCGGGCCCCTGCAAGGCGAACCGGACGGAGAAAAACGCCGAGGGTTTCCTCGTTATCCCTACTATGCGCCATATGTGATATCAACGTCGCTTGATCACGCTCACTTTACCGTCGCTTTCCATGCAGGCGAACTTGACAGCCTGGATGTTTTCAATACCTTCCTCGCGCAGCTTCGCCAACAATTCCTCCTCAGTGAGAAGCTCTTTGCGCAGATTGTGGGATAGGATGCGACCATTGCTCACCAACATGAGGGGGCGCGCCTCCAGCACGTTACGCACCGAGGGAAACTTCATATTTAGCCAGTCCACCAGGACATTCCAGGCCGCGATCGTTGCAATTAGGATAAACCCGTCCGTGATGCTCTTATATTCGCCCGCCATGCCGTTTTGCGCGGCATCGGCGACCACGACGACGAACAGGACGTCGGTTAGTCCGATCGATCCGATCTCGCGCCGTAGCACGAATCGAAATAGGAGAAAGAGAAACCAATAGACCGCCGTGCCTCGAATGATCAACTCGAGCGCGGGTATACTCAATCCGAACAGCTCGTCCCACTGAATTTCCGCCGTCATTTTATCTCTCTCTACTGATCGTTACGCGAAGGTCTGATTTGACCTTGGCGTATTTTTTTATCCCAGTACAATTCAAACTCTTTAACCTTTAACTATTTCATCATTAACATTGCCTACAACGCCGGCTGTTGCGATAAAACGCAGAGCATCCTCAACAGACATATCTATTTCAACTACATTTTCCCGTGACATGATGACCGTGTTTCCACCCATCTGATAACTGAATGGCAGAAATACGGCAATCTGGTTATCGGTGATAAAAGTATACGAATACTCTTCAAAATCCGAAACTGTAATAAAGCCTATCTGTTGACCATTGCCGGAAGGTACATTAACCAAAACTACTTGTTTAAATTTTCCTTTCTGTTCGCTGGAGAAGAGAGAAATAAAATCGCGTATTGCTGTATATATGGTTTTAACAACGGGAATCTGGATCACAAGTTGTTCAAGGTTATTGAACAGTCTGCGGAAAGTTTGAGACTCCAGAAAGCCTCCGAAAAAAAACACTACAGCAAGACCTAACACAAACCCCAGGCCTTTGATGTACCAATGGTCAGGGAAGAAAAACTTGAAGATATTTCCCAGCGCCAATTCTGCAGTGCCGGCGAGCCAAAAGAGCAAATAAAGGGTGAGTGTAATGGGGATAATAGCGATTAACCCTTTGAGAAAGGTTTTGCTAACCGGCTTCATTTTTAATTTCCAATTTTTGTAATTCATAGGCTGGATGATAGATTCAAAATTAAAAGGGTTATGTGTTGTATAACAAATTCAGCCGAAAAGCTTTGATGTCGGATCGACCTTCACTAGTCATCCGCTGCCCGTTACTTTAACGCCGGATAGGTGAAAAAGACAAAACGCGGCGCGCGGCGTGCCCAGTCAAGAAGTACAACCGGCAACTGATGATGGCGATCCTATTGGGGGCCGGATGGAGGACCTCTGTAATTCTTACGGACGTTTGTAAAAGCGTTACCCGAACAAAGACTTCGGTTGAATCCATATACCCTAATCGCTGGAACAATAAGATAATTCTGCCTTGCTGGGGGTGGCACGGAGATTGTTTGATGTCGCTTACGGGGCGACGTCTCGCTAGAAAAGTCAATGATTTTGAAAGCAGGTAGAGAAAATGTATCAAGTTAAAGAGTTCAATCTGAGCAGGCTCCACGGCATCTCTGATCAGACTCTGGAGATGCATTTCAAGCTTTACGAAGGTTATGTCAAGGAAACCAACCGGCTGACGGAGGCGATCGCAGAGATTTTGCAAGATGGTCGCGTTGACCAGGAAGAGATGCCAGCCTACTCAGAGCTCAAGCGCCGTCTCGGGTTCGAGTATAACGGCATGGTCTTGCATGAATACTATTTCAGCAACTTGAAGAAGGATGGCGGGGAAGATCCGGCACATAACTCAGCATTCCTTCAGGCTGTCCAATCGAGCTTTAGCAGCTTTGATCTTTGGAAGGCAGACTTCACCAGCGTCGGCAAGATGCGCGGGGTCGGATGGGCGATTTGCTACCTGGATCCGCTACACGGTCAGTTGTCCAACCACTGGGTCACGTTGCATGAAGTCGGGAACGTGGCCGGCTTTATCCCCGTGCTCGTCATGGACGTCTGGGAGCATGCGTTCCTGCTCGACTACAAACCGGCGGAGCGGCCGAAGTATATCGAAGCCTTCTTTTCCAATCTCAACTGGCAGGCGGTCGAAGAACGGCTCCTAGGGTTTGCGCGGTCGACCTCGGCAGGTTCCTAAAGAGAGACGCGCAGCGACACTCCTTTGCGTAGAGGTACCGAGGCTCGGTCCGTAGCGTGAAGCCGCTTGTGACAGACGCGTCCCCTAGACAGAACGAGTGCCGAAAATGCTGATCCAGCCGATCGACTATTTTCTCGTCGTCTGGTTTGCATTGGCCGCGGCCTCGACTGCCTATGTGGCTTGGGACCAGTATCGGAACAACCCCGAGCCCGCGGTGATGAAGTGGGGCTTCATCCTCGTCACGCTCTATATGGGACCCATCGGTCTCTTGCTTTACGTCCTGGCGGACAAAGAGCCGCGGCCGGGCGAGCATGAGAGCTTCATCAAGCCGCTGTGGAAACAAGGCGTCGGCTCAACCATTCACTGCGTCGCCGGCGACGCCACGGGGATCATTCTCGCGGCGGCGATCACGGCGACGCTCGGTCTGCCCATGTGGATCGATCTCATCGTCGAGTATCTGACCGGGTTCGCCTTCGGCCTGTTCATCTTTCAGTCGTTATTCATGAAGTCGATGATGGGCGGGACCTACTGGCAGAACGTGCGCAAAACCTTCCTGCCCGAGTTCATCAGCATGAACTTCATGATGGCGGGGATGGCTCCGGTCATGAGCTTTTTGATGATGGGACGCGACATGCGGGCTATGGAGCCGACCGAGCTTCTCTTCTGGGGCGTCATGTCGCTCGGCGTGATCGCTGGTTTCGCGATGGCTTATCCCGCCAACGTTTGGATGGTGATGAGGAATCTCAAGCACGGGCTCATGACCGAGCGCAAGCCTGGCGGCCGCTTCGATGTGCAGAACAAGTCCTGGGGAGACGCCGAAGAGAAGCGCGGCGCAAATGGCAGTCACGGGCATCATGCTCGGCACCGCGGCGGATGTGCGCAGAGCGGCGGCCACGCCATGAAGTCAGACGCCACGCGCGCGCAGCTGGCCGCGGTCGCCGGCGTCTCCTCGCTGACGCTTGCACTGGGCATGATAGCGCCGGCCAATTGGGTGAATCTCCGCCTGTCGGCTCGCGATGTAGGCGGCGCAATCATGCCACCCGGCATGATCATGGACCGCGACACGCCCGCGGAAGCCATGATCGACATGGCCGCCGTAGACCCGCGCGACGTCGTTGCGAGGTACGGCCTCGACATCCGCGGGAACCGCGACCTGGCGCCGCGCATCGAAAACGGTGTCAAGGTGTTCGACCTTGAAGCGGCGGTCATTCGGTGGACGATACTGCCCGGCGTCACGGTCGATGCCTACGCCTTCAACGGCCAAGTTCCCGGACCGAGATTGCGCTTCCGTCACGGCGAGCGCGTGCGCATTAACGTGACGAACCGCTTGCCCGAGAATACGACCGTGCATTGGCATGGGCTCGTCCTGCCCAACGTCATGGACGGCCCGGCGCATATCACGCAGGAGCCAATCGCCAAGGGCGAGCTCTACCGCTACGAGTTCACCGCGGCGCAAGCGGGAACCTATTTCTATCACTCGCACGACCACGTAGATCGTCAGCAGTCCTTAGGTCTGTATGGCGCGATGATCATCAGCCCGGCGGAGCCTGATCCGAGCCTCGAAGCCAAGCACGAATATACCCTGCTCTTGCAGGAGTGGCTGATGCGCGAGGGTCTCACCTATCCGGCGATGCCGATGGACGGCAGCCAGCCGAATTACTTCACCATCAATGGCCGGGCTTACCCCGCGACGGATACGATCCGCATGCTGGTCGGCGAAACCCTGAAAGTTCGCTTCATCGGCTCGAACAATGGCTTCATTCACCCCATGCACATCCACGGTGGGCCGTTCGAAGTCGTCGCCCGCGACGGCGAGACGCTGCAGCCCTCGGCTCGCTATCGGGCGGACACCGTGAACGTCGGGCCGGGCCAGCGCTACGATGTCATCTGGACGGCGCGGCATCCCGGAAATTGGCTGATCCATTGCCACATCGGTCACCACACGACGAATAACAACGTGGAAATGCGAGGAGGCGGCGGGCTGATGATAGTGATCGAGGTGGCTTGATGCCGCTCCTGCCGGCGCTCGATTCCCGAGTTCCTCTTCAAGTGTCAGCAGCAAATCCATACAGGATCCCTGACTTAGCGCAGAGCTGCCTGCAGCGCTCGTTGTGGACCGATCCTGACCGGCAGGAATAGGAGATATGCTATCCTTGCTTCGGTCGCGTAACTATGACCGATGGCATTAGTTCTGATCGACCCCTAGGCAAAGGAGAGAATCATGAGTGATTTAGTCGTCATTGGATTTAACGATGAGCATACGGCTTTTGAGATGCGCGCCGCGTTGGCGAAAATGCAGAAGGAATATCTCATCGAGATGGAAGACATCGTTGTTGTAACGCGAGACGACAACGGCAAGGTAACGTTGAACCAAGCGGCTAATCTCACCGCCGCAGGTGCGGTGGGAGGCACGTTCTGGGGCATGCTGATCGGCATGTTTTTCCTAAGCCCGCTGCTGGGCGCGGCGGTCGGGGCTGGAAGCGGCGCTCTCGCTGGGTTTCTCTCCGACATAGGCGTTTCCGATAATTTCATGAAAGATCTCGGATCAACACTGAAACCCGGGACCTCCGCCCTGTTTGTGCTGTTCCGCAAGATCACGGCCGACAAGGTGCTCGAAGGGCTGAAACAGTTCAAAGGAAGAGTGCTCCAGACATCCCTGACGAAAGACCAAGAGGAGGTGCTGCGCAAGGCGCTGTCGTCGGCAGGATTGCCTGTATGAGTGATTTAGGTGCGTTTACCGGCCCGCGCGCAACGAGGCGGCGAGTTCCCGCCGAAGATCTGGCTTTTGCGCGGCAAGCTGTTTTCGCAGCAACGCCACGATGGCCGCTTCTACGGATCTTCTGCTCCGCATCGCACTGTGGCCGATCGTCTTTCCATTGACGTATGCCTCGAATACCGCGGGGTGAACCTTCCAGTTGCATAAATATTGGCGCTTAGCGATAGAAAATGGCTAGGGCATTGGGTTTCTGTGAGTTTTGAGCTTTTCGCTGGATCTCACCGTGGGTGAATTCCAGCCCTCCAGTCAATGGGCT
>JBOIDL010000151.1:0-9597 GCA_050740435.1 Gammaproteobacteria bacterium | reverse complement strand
GACGAGGAGCTCGCCGACGTGGCAATCGAGCGCGACGAGTTCCATGGCGAGTGGAACTACCGCATCAAGCCACATCGCGTTCGGCGCAAGCCTTAATTGTTCAAGTGATTGTTGCTAGGTTCCTAAGTGTTGCTGCTTTCATGACAGGGTCCCAGGTGTTGCAGGCTTTGTTTGTCAGGAGACGATCACAAGTATCCCGTCACGAATCGCGATTTCGCGGCGGTGAGATAACACCCACGAACGCGGCTTCCTATCTATCGCAGAGATTGTACGTAGGATCAACCCTGCAGGCATGAAACTGAAGTTGATCAGGTGTGATGTAAACCGTATCATATGTATTCCTATATGACTTTACTGTTCCCCAAACGGTAAACAATTGACCGAGAGCTGGTTCGTTCTCGATGACCCAGTCATATAACGACGACGACTCTTCGACAAGGACATCGATACCAGCACCGTCCACCCTAAATCGTAATTGTCCTTGACTCGTTTGAATATCCACGTCACCTACATTCTTAAAGTCGACTTTGATTTTCTTACCGATGTAATCAAGCTTATGGGCTTCTAACTTGCGCGCTTCTACAGTCTGGTAAGAATCCCATTTCTCGCGTTCCTCTTTCTCGAGTGTCTCTTTCTCGAGTTGCTCTTTTTTCTGGAATTCCTCTAGTGCATGTATTGCACCCCATGCCCTTGTGCAGCGGCGAGACGGAACCATTTAGAAGCTTCCTCATTATCTTGGGGAACACCCTTGTGGTCACGATACATCAAGCCAACGCTATGCCGGCCCCGCGCATCTCCTTGGTCGGCTGCCATGCGATACCATTTCATCGCTTCCGCATAATCCTGCTGCAAGAAACCGCGGCCACGTTCATACATGCCCGCCAAAGCATTCTCGGCATACGCATATCCTTGGTCGGCGGCTTTCCGATACCAATCTAACGCCTCTGTGTATTTTTCTGCCTTATCTGATCCCCGCCCCAACTGGTACTGATATCGTGCGAGCGGCGAAACCTCAATCGCTTTCTTACATGCCTCGATGGCCGCGGCGGAATCGAGTTGGCCA
The DNA here is from genome assembly GCA_050740435.1 of Gammaproteobacteria bacterium. Classification (GTDB taxonomy): domain Bacteria; phylum Pseudomonadota; class Gammaproteobacteria; order JACCXJ01; family JACCXJ01; genus USCg-Taylor. Next base: position 8,534 of record JBOIDL010000151.1, on the reverse strand, counting down.
AAGGGCATGCCCGGTCCGGTTTTCAGCGGGTCCTCGGGATCTCCTGCCAACTGATCGCACTTGGAACCGATTGAGTTCTTCACTATCTCGGCTAGCTGCCCTGCAAAATCGAGAACCTCGGCCTGTGCGGGCTTATTCTCAGGCGATATCTCGGCGGACTGAACAGGTTGTGTTGCCATGAGGGCGAGGAGGGTAATACTCGCGATGGTCGCCGGAAGAGCAGTAACGGGCTTTTTGGCGCGTTTCCAGTACGAATCACTTTGCTTATTAGCCGGCTCAGCGCCATTGACCGCAGACATATGCTCAGGCGATTGTGTGCCCCAGCTATTGGAGAATTCCCCGCACGTTGGTGTCTGGAAACCACAATTCGAAAAAAACATGGTTCTTTCCTCTCTCTGAATTACATCGCCCGCAATGCTTCGGCCGCGGCTTGGCGTACGCTTTGATTCCCGTCGTTCTGGGACAAATTAGCGAAAAAGTTTTTTGTCTTTTCTGTGTTTTGGCTAAAGCGATAGGCATTCGTGAAGCAGCCAACGGCCTCTCTGTTTTTCCCTATCATGGCGTACACCTGTCCCAGATTCGCCCAGGCGGAGGTTCGATCGGGCGCCGTTAGTAACGTTTTTATTAAAGCTTGCTGGGACTCTGGCAATCGCCCTGCCTTCATCAAAGCGTAGCCGAGGTTGTTGATGATCTCGATATCGCCCGGATCGGCCTCGGTCGCCTGCTGGAGCGAAGCGACTGCTTTATCAAGCTCCTGAGTATTTAAATAGCTCAGCCCCTCGTCATTCAGTGCTCTGGCGCGCACACGGTCACCCCGTTGGGCCTTAGGGTGTGACAAAAGCTGGTCTCTGATCTCGGCGATCCTTCGGTTATCGTTGGCAAGCGCCGCCGTGATCATTTCGGCGATCAACGGATTCGCCACGGCATCGTCAGAGTCGGTAGCCTGCCTGAGATTGGGAACGTTACCCGAAGAGATGCTCGGCGCGCCCTCTGGTTGCGGCCCGTTTTGGGGCATTGAGGCGGAGGCGGCGGCTGTGGCAGTGGCTTGTTGAGGTAACGTTTGCTGCCCCTCTAATCGTCGTTTTGCTTCTTGATTTTCGGCCTTGAGCCTCGCGTTCTCGTCCATCACGCGTTGCATTTCCGCTTCCTGGCTCGCCGGGGTGTCGGGTACTTGTTGTATTTCCACCTTCGCGTTCGTGTGTTCTGATCCTTCACTACTGGCCGCGAGCTGGGAATCCCCTGTGTGTGTGGTGCTGCCGGCGGAAGGTGCTCCGGCTCGAGATGACAATAGCGCGGTTGCCATTTTTTCCAGGAGCGATTCTCCCATTGCCGTTCCTATCGCTTCAGGATGCCACTCTTTAAGCACCCATCCTTTCTCTGTCTCTATAAGAGTGACCGTATCTCCAATTGAAAACTTTTGCCCGGCGACCAAGTCCATCATGGCTGGACCGAAAGCGGCCAAAGCCACACCCTGCGATCCCGTGGTGGCGAGCGCGGTGGGCGGCGATTCTTTTAGGGCTTGCTGGAAAATCTTCTTAGCGTCCTTCTGAAACACGAGGTCATATTTTACGTCCGCGATATAGGTCTTTTCGTCTTTTTCATGTCCATTGATTTTCTCGAAATTCTCTAGGGTGGCTATTCCCCCCGCATCCCCAACCACAACGCGCACAAGCTGCTCCTTAATGTGTTCGGCGCTCGGCGGCCCGGAGCAGGCTGCAAGCACTGTAAGGGACAAGATCGCAAACGACTTCTTCATACGACTATCTTCCCTGGGCGCTGAACCGTGCAGAATTCATCGATTATTTTCTCTAGCGTTGATTTCATGTTTAATCTTCCCCGAGGAGTGGCGAACACAGGTTTTCGTGCCTGATTCGTTTTTACCGCGTGGTTTTCGGCAACAATGGACATTTGCTTTAGTGGGTGAACCTAGGTGTTCATAAGCTTGCGTTAGAAACGGCCGATTACCCGATAAATCAGGTATTAGAAGGTTGACCACATATCCAGTCGTGAGTAATTGAAATGAGCGGAAAGCGACGTTGTGATTTCTTCCTCAAGGTGGTTGTTGCTTGCATTGCTGGGCCTCTCTGCGGGAACGCGGTGGCCCAATCCATTCGCGATAAGCACCAGATTGCGATCGCCAAGATTCAACCCGACGGCCGCGTGCGCGATGCGCATGGACGACTCCTGGGCTGGTTCGAGCCGGACGGGAAGGTGCGTGACAGTCACGGGCAGCTTACCAGCGTGATCACCGAGGATGGAGCGATTCGGTCGTCTCATCAACGACTGCTTGGCAGAGTCGATGACGACGGCACCGTACGCTCCGGGGATGGGCAGCGGTTAGGCTCTGTGTCGGCTGATGGAGCGGTCCGCGATGCTCATAACCGAAAAATCGGGTCGAGCGAGGGCGTGCCTCAGGCATGGGCCGCGTTTTACTTTTTCTTCTCGGAGTTTAAATAGCCGGGTGATTGAAAGGAGGTAGTAAACTCGTTCTCACTTTTAAAACCACGTGGTTCGATTGGTCTTGCGGCGCTTAGATGGACGTTGTGCCCCCTTACAGGCTATACTTCAATTGTTTTTACGTTTTTCTCTTGTACGAGCGTTCCGCGGCTTCGCTCTTAATCAAGCCGCGCCCTTTGGCGGAAGAGCAGCGCCTATACTGCCAGTCCTGAGCGCCCGTTGGGCGTAAGCGCAGCATTTCACAGGAAGAGATGCTTTTCTATCGCAACGATGCTACCTGTGTATGCATATCAACGCAGGTAGACCTCCACGATGTCGCCACGAAAATGCCCGAGCTCTTGGCTGACCAACTCTCGGGCGAGATTGTACGACTTACCGTGCGCTTGTAGTTCGCACATACGCTCCTGCGCATAGGCATGTCGCAAGCCGTGGGCGCCGGTAGACCACCCCAAGGCGCGCATCGGCATCGCTGAATGATTTGCTCCATGCGTTGCCGCCACTAACGTCGTAATATTGATGGTAGATGATGCCGCGGTCTTTTATAATACGCATGGCCTCCAATCGCCGCGCTTCAAGCCGGGCGGCCAGGTTATTGGGGATCCTAACCTCACGGCGTAGACCGCCTTTGCCCGTAACGATGTAACACTTACCCTCACGACCGAGGAATCGCTCATCGCTCCAGGAGCGGTGGGTCGAGGCTCGCGACTCCCCAACACGCTGCATGGTCAACAACTCATGGGCGCGCAGGCCCACTCGCCACGCAAGCTCGGTTGCAATAGCGTTCTTGGGCTCTGATGGGCGGCGACCAGCTCTACCTGGGACCCTGTGTAGGCTCGGCTGACGAGCTCATTCTTGGCGAGCGCCGTTTCGCGCACTAAGGTGTTCCGGCCGATGACGAATCCTAACGCGCTTCGGTCGGCATCGAGCTGCTTCTGGCAGATGCCCTGCGCGGCACGGTCCGAGAGATATTGCTGAGCAAGCGCCGGGGTCAACGCCTGCAAGTACCGAAGCCCCGCGTAGCGTCTGGCCCATTCGCCTGCTTGCTTAAGCGCAACGGTGTATTTATGCAGGGTTGCAAGGCTATGTATTTGGCCCGTCGAACCGCCGCCTGTGATCCCGTTGGCCTGCTTGGCCACATGGCGACTGGCCAAATTAATATGCCGTTTCAAGACGGCTTGGGCTTGCACGCTCATGGGTTTGCCTTTACCAAAGCGTGGCATGCTTAGGCCCGCCTATCGGCCCAGCGCTTCAGAGCACGCCAGACAGTGGTCGGATGGACGCGGATCCGTTTGAAGGTGCGGAGCCACAAGGCAATGTCGTAGCTGCTCGCGCCGGCGGCGGCGAGTGCCTGGATATCGGCACGGTGGCGATCAAGGCGCGAGCGAGCGAAAACGCGCCGATGTGCGGTCCGACGGAAGTGGCGCACTACGCCCAACTCAGCCTCTAATCGAGCGTCGGACATAGGCTCGCTGCTATCTCCGTATTACATGATAAGCAATGCGAATCCCTACTGCGCGGTGGTTGTTGCACGAATCGTGGCCAACCCAATAACAATGCGCCCGCGCTCGGTGAGGGGCGACCCTCACGGAGCGCGGGCGTGCCCGCGCGGCATGCACGAGTGCTGCGCCATTCGGCCCGGCATAACGCTCTCCTTGTCCATGTTGCCATAACGCGTCCGATGCGCATTCAACCATTCCCATTCTGGTCCGAAGACCGGCTACGGATCGCAGCCAGACGATCCAGCAGGACATTGTGCTGATCACCTTGCGTTGTGTCTCCACCCTGTCGCAGCGCTTCTGCCGGCCTGGCGCAACCTAGCTTCGGCCTGCGTTCGCGCTTTACGTCTTTCTGTATTCCGTAGACCTGCGTGGGGACAAAGGTACCAGCCTTTGCGCGCGTCACTAACCCGCGCAAATACGTAAGCGCAGCTCCTCGGACTACACCGCATTCGAGATTGGCAGCGAGCTCATCGAGGACCTGCTGGGCGAGATAAGGGCATAGAGGCACCAGCATCTTGTGTGCTGTAATGCGCTCTGATGGCGACAAATGACGGGGATAATTGAAAGACGACGTATGCTCACCACTCTCGCTGCCAACCGACAGATACGTAGTCGCCTCGGCCTCCCTGGCGGTGGTGGAAATGGGTAGTGGTGGTGATTCACTTAAGGGTCTAGTGGCGGTTCTTGGTATGTCACAGGCGTCATGGGGACCCGGAAATCCGTGACCAGGGGTATGGTCGCCCATGGCCAGACCCGGTGTCATTTTGTCACCCCTTCGCAGTGCCATGACATAGCGGTTGGCGGTACGGGAACCGTCCTTGCGAAATTGCGGCTCGGCGCGGATAAGTCCACATTGCACCAGCTCGTGAAGGATTCGACGCACGGTGCGTGTCGAAATACCGCACTTGCGGGCGAGCGTTGATGCGCTCGGCCAGCAAACACCGTAATCGTCTGCCGCATCGGCTAAAGACATCAGCACCAGCTTGGCGGTAGGGAGAAGCGTCCGACTCCAGGCCCAGTTCATGGCAGCGATGCTCATGAGTGGCGAGTACGCGATTCCTGCTTGGTGGGCCGACCGCGCCGCCGCGCTGGCACATACCGTGTTGTTCCTGGCGATGCAGCGACCATGAACTGCTGCAACCATTCGTGCACCGCGTTGCAAGGCCAAAGTCTATTGCGACAGCCGGGCGGCTGAATACGCGGGGGCAACGGGTTGCCCGCGGTCAGCTTGTTACGTAGGCGACCGACCGAGATCCCAAGCAGCTGCGCGACGTCCTGGTCGGTGTAATATTCGCCCTCTCTACCGATAGATTCCGTCATCACAAGTCTCTCCCGGCAGCTTTCAATCCTGCACCAGGCGGGTTGAATATCACAGGGCGACGAATGAATACCAGAGAAAACCCTATTTTGCTTTCATAGGGTTTTCTCTTGACAAAATCTGGATAGGATGTTTGCGAACTAAGGGAAGCTAGTCGCGCGAATCTGCTTTTGGCACAATTTTGTCACACTCGCAGCGTGAACGAGCGTGGTTATGTATTAATGGATAAATGCATACGTGGTTGTTTCCGGAGTATCTTTTTAATAACCTATTGATACGAAACGGGTGGTGAATCGCCTTCGGGAGGCAGGAGTCGCACGTTCGAATCGTGTCACCCCGACCAATAAAATTAAACGGCTTTGACAAGTTAGCGAACGTAGCTTCTTTTCGGCTGCGGTGCAGGTTCAGCTACCGATTCAGCAGGCGCAAGTCACCTCAGGAAATCGCCGCTTCACGCGAGGATAAATATCAAACCCTGCTCAACGCCCTACCACGTCATAAGCCGGTGGGGCTCTGTCAGTCCTCGCGTGCCAACCGGGCTTCGGCAAGATCGATTTCGCGCTCGAGGCGGATCAGCACGTCGTCGCCGATCTTGTCCTCTCGCCACAGCTTGATGAGGGCATCGCGCTGCGCGGCGGCGGCGCCGAGCCATAGTCGCGTCTCGCTGTCGGGCGAAATCGACCCACCCGAGCGATGCAGTGAAGGACTGTTGAAGAAGCGCTTCACGGCTACGGCCTCACGCGCCGGCACGCCGTGCTCGACAACCAACGTATCTAAGGCCCGAATCGCGGCGCGGCGCATCGCCTCGCGAGCGAGCTCGGATTCAGTCTCAGCAAAGGTATCGCTTTCGAGACGCAATGCCCTGACCAGGGCTGGCAACGTCAGTCCTTGACCCACCAACGTCACGAAAACGATGCCGAAGGTGAGCAGGATCATGAGGTCGCGCTGCGGGAAAGGCTCGCCGCTCGGCAGCACTGCCGGCAGCGCGAGCGCGGCGGCTAGGGAGACGACGCCCCGCATGCCGCACCAGCTGACGAGCGTCGAGACGCGGGCCGAGGCGGGATCGCGGCGGCGCAGTGACGGAATCAGCCAGCGCACGCCGTATGTCGCGGTGAAGACCCAGAGAAATCGCACACCGATCGCGACGACGCTCAACACGGCGATCAGGCCCGCAACACGCGGCCAGGATAGGCCCTGTGGGTGCAAGAGCGATTCAGCGATCTGCGGCAATCTGATCCCGATGAGCACGAACACCAGGCAGTTGAACACGAATACGACTGCGCGCCAGAACGTGCGAATGTTCAGGCGCGCAAGCGCCGAGGTGCGCGTATGTCCCCACCGCGACCGGTAGAGTCCGACGGCGACCACCCCGAGGACGCCCGACACCTGCAATGACTCACACAGCCAGTAGGTCGCAAAGGGCGTCGTCAATGACATCGCGAGCTCGAGCATCGGATCGCCCAGGCGCTCCTGGAACCGCGACGTGATCCAACCCATTGCGATACCGAGCGCCAGACCACCGAGCGCGATCAGACCAAACTCGCCGACCAGCGCCCAGCCGGAAAACACCCCGGTCAGCGCAGTAGCCACGGCGAACCTGTAGAGCACCAGACCGGTCGCGTCGTTCACGAGGCTCTCGCCCTCCAGGATCGAGCAGGCACGCTGCACCCTTTTTGAGGGAGATGAACGACGGCTTGCGCCCAGTCAACAGCCAGCTCGTGAGACCGGAGAGATGCGGCTCGTGCCCCACGATCGCGACCGTACCGCCGGCATCCTGCGTGCGCAACCACCGGAGGAACGGGGGAAACTCGCTGTCGGGAGAGAGATCCTTCAGCGTGACCATGTTCCGGCCGTGGTAGACCTCGGCAAGGATCTCCGCCGTCTGGACGGCGCGGACGAGCGGGCTCGTCGCAAGGACATCGATCGCCGCCGAGCAGCAGGAGGAGTTTGCGCGCACCGGAAAGGACGACTTTCAGCGGGGCAACTGCCCGCAGCCCGGTCGCGCCGCGCCGCATCTTCCTGCGCCCATCATCCGTGAGGGGGCGATGGCGTGACGAGCGACGAGTACCTGCACGGAAACCTCCTCTGCGATGGTTCGGTCGGGTGGTGGGTCCTACACGTTCGCGAGGCACACCGTGCACTTGCCTGAGCACGCGAGCAACCTACCAAGCGTTGGGCAGCTCGGCAGCACCGTGGCGATGCCGGCGCCAGCTTAAAACAGGCGAACGAGATGATCAAGGTCGCCGGCGTAAGCGCGGAGCGTCCGGAAGCGTTAGCTCGTTGTCGATTTTGGGCTCCGCCAAACGACTATCCGGTGGAGAGAACCGTTCAACCACGGATAAAGGAGATGAAGCAATGCAGACAATCGAGACAATAATAACTGGCCAGAGGGTCATATTTCACCGATGGCCCGTACGCCGAGACGAAGAGCAGTTGGGTGGAATCCTCGTGCTCGAAGCCAAGGACCTCAATCACGCCATCCAGTTGATGTCGAAGCACCCTGGTGTGAAGGCAGGACCCTTCGAGATCCGCCCGGCTGAGGACTTGACCGAAATGATCCGCGAAAGTGAGCAGCGGCGCGCAACAACAAACACGGAGAGGCGATCACCATGAAGAACACTGGAACATTGAAAGTAACGACGCCCACAGAGCGAGAGATCGTGATGACACGCGTCTTCGATGCTCCGCGTAGCCTGATCTTCTCGGACCGCCCGGCTGGTCGCTGCCGGTCTGCGAGATCGATCTGAAGGTGGGCGGCACCTCTCGCTTCGTGTGGCTGAGCGCGATCAAGCTTTTTGATGGCAGTATGATCACGCTTCTTGATGGGCTAGGTTAGCCTGAAGGAGAAGAATCCCTTGCGTACCACGTATTCCTACACGATGTACAACCCCGCCCCGGACGGCAAGGACGTGAAGGGGATGGAAATCAGCTACAAGCGAGTGAAGTAGCCCCGCCAAGCGTATGGCCAAAGGCGGTTTCAAAATTCTGGTGGAAGTCTAGATTCGTATTCGTGGAGAGAGACGATGCAATACCTTTTGATGTGCTGCTTCGATGAGAAACAGTGGGGGAAGATTCCGGAATCCCAACGAGGCGAGATCATGCAGGAGTACGGCGAATTCGTGCAGAACATCGTTAACCCAACTTTCTCGTGCGCCGTGCCAAGGCACGGTCTTTCAGCGGGTGCGAACCCGCCCGGCAACTTTCGCTCCAGCCGGTAGCAATCGGAGCAGTCGCGACACGGACGCGGCGGCTGAAGCCTT
>JBOIDL010000150.1:0-9667 GCA_050740435.1 Gammaproteobacteria bacterium | reverse complement strand
GCACTTGAGCCTTGGCCTCAGTGAGACTCCCGACCCAGTCCACCTCCCAGCCCGAGCCGGCGAAATACTCCGAGAGAGCAAACCCAATAGTAGCCTCGTCATCGACGATGAGCAGGCGGTTCGTCATACGCGCACTACTGCAAAGACAACGCCGCGCCCGTCATATAAGTGACTGCCGAGAATAGGAAAGTTAGGGGATCAGGCATTCGAGGTGGCGGGGATGTCCGAAATGCATATCTACTTTCTAGATTTTGGACTGTAGCTGGTACTTGTTGATCTTCTGGTATAGGGAACTGCGGGAGATCCCCAGTCGCTTCGCGCCGCGCTCGACATGTCCCTGTTCCTCCCGCAGTACCCGCTCGATGTGCCTACGCTCGAGCTCCTCAAGGGTAAGGTGGGAATCCAACCCCTCCACGCGGGTGGCTTCGAGCTCCCCCTCGAAGCTCAGGTCGCGGCGGCGCACGACGTCGCCATCACAGAGCACCGCCGCACGCTCGAGCACGTTGCGTAACTCCCGAATGTTGCCGGGCCAGCGATACTCCAGCGCTGCCCGCTCGGCGCCTTCATCGATCTCAAGCACCCGCTCTCCACGCTCCGCACACAGCCTGTCGAGCAGATGGCGAGCGAGCAGTGGGATATCCTCTTTGCGTTCCCGTAACGGTGGGATCGTGAGCCGAAAGGTATTGATACGATAGTAGAGGTCGCGACGAAACTTGTTCCCAGCGGCGAGCGCGGAGAGATCACAATGAGTAGCCGCGATGAGCCTAACATCGACCGCTCGTTCACGAACATCACCGAGCCGGCGGAACCGCTTCTCCTCGATCGCCTTGAGCAACTTGGGCTGGACCTCGAGATCCATGTCGCCGATCTCATCGAGGAAGAGGGTCCCGTTGTGTGCGACCTCGAAGAGACCTGGCTTGGTGGTTACCGCCCCGGTAAAGGCCCCTTTCTGATGGCCAAACAACTCGGTCTCGAGAAACTCGCGCGTCAGCCCAGCGCAGTTGATATCGACGAAGGCATCCTTGGCGTGTGTACTGTGCTGATGAATCCATCGGGCCAGCACACTTTTCCCCGTGCCCGTTTCTCCCAGGATGAGGATTGGGCTTGCCGAAGCTGCGACCGGCTGCGCCTCCACCGCCAGCCGACGCATCGCCTCGCTCCTTCCGATAAACGGATCGAGTACCGTGCGCGCGTCGCGGAGCGCATGGGCGCGCACCTTCCTCCGGCTGCGTTCGGTTTCTAACACTCGGCGCAGAATCACCAGTACAGTCGCGAGGTCCACCGGTTTGGTCAAGAATTGCTCCGCCCCGAGCTTGATCGCATCGACGGCGAGCTCGATAGACCCATGCGCGGTCAGGACGATGACCGGAACGTGCGTATCGGTCTGCTGGAGCTGCGCGAGCACGTCCAGAGCCGTCCCGTCGGGTAGCTGATGATCCAGGATCACCGCATCGGGCTGGAAACGACCGAGGGCCTGCATGGCCTCATCCACGCTCGAAGCCTGCTCGATCTCAAATCCGTGCGACTCGAGGTAATCGCGTATCCCGAAACTTACCCCGACGTCATCGTCGACGACGAGGATGCGGTTAGGTGCCACGCCGCGCCTCCGTCACTTCGATGCGGGGCAGCGACCGTGCAAGCGGTAGCCGGACGGTCATTATCGCCCCGCCTTCGGGTCGATTGCCGGCCGTGATCGTGCCGCCGTGTTGCTCGACGATGCGTTGAGCGAGTGGCAACCCCAGCCCGGTGCCACCGCTGCGGAGTGTGAAAAAGGGTTCAAAGACTCGCGGCAGGTCGCCGGAGTCAAAACCCGGGCCAGCATCCACGATAGCGCACTCGATCCAACTCTGCCCGTCTTTTTTACAGAGCTGCACCCACACCTGCACCTGAGCGCCGGGCGGGCTATGGCGGATGGCGTTGTCGACGAGGTTCTCAAACACTTGTGCCAAGCGGTGGCGATCCACATATAGCCTCGGCAACGGATCCGTAATGCGCTTAATAACCTTAACGCCTGCCTGCTCGCTTAGCGGGGAACAAGCCTCGATGGCATCCTCCACTACATCGGTTATGGTTACCTCGGCCTCCTCGAGCGCCGGCGGCTTCCCGTAGTCGAGGAGGTCGCGCATCAGATGGTTCAGACGTTCGATCTCGCCGCGCAGGACACTGAGGTAACGTTGATACTGCCCCTGGTCGCCAAATTTCTCCGTCATCGCATCGAGAATCGAGGATATCCCAAACAACGGGTTGCGCACCTGGTGCGCAACCCCGGCCACGAGCGTACCCATAGCCGATAGCGTTTCACTGCGACGCAGCGCCCCCTCCAGTTCGGCCCGCTCGTTTTCCGCCCGCTCGCGTTCGGTGATCTCATGCTGGAGCTTAACCACCGTTCCGCGCAAAGCCTCCTCGCTGCGCTCCAACGAATCGCGCGATACCGTGGTCTTTCGAAGCCGGTCTACCATGTCGTTGAAGCCGCGCGCGAGGTCGGCAAATTCATCATTATATTTGACCGCGACCCGACGCATCAGATCACCCCTTTCCAGCGCCTTGAAGCCACGCGTCAGTTGCCGTAGCGGGATTAAGAGCAGGCGTATCGCTAACGCGGCCATTACCATGGCAGTCACAACGTAAACCGGAATCAGGAATTGCGCCATCATGCGCGCGATTGCCGCCGCGCGCTCGGCGGCGGCGCGGGGCGCCCTCAGGTTTTCGGCCGTCAGCACCTGGATGTCGCGATCCAATAGCCGGTCCATGTGGAGCCGCAGGTCGATGAACTTCTGCCGTGCCTCGCGTATCTGGTCGTCCAAGCTCAATACCTGATTAATCTCACTGTCGATGAGCTCCACCGCGCTCCCTAAGACGGTCTTTATGATCCTTCGGTCGTCCGCAGTCATGCGGAGCCGCTCGTAGTCCGTCAGATGAGCCTTCACATTACCGAGCTTGGCGAACAGCAATTCTCTATACTCGGGCTTGGGGCGGCGCTGGTAGTTAGCGCACCAGAAGCCCACCTCGGCGAGCTCCGCTTCGGTCGCTGCCAGGATGAGCACTTTGGCGAATTGATCGAGGTCGTGACGGTGTTGCGTGACGACGGTGTCTCTGCGCTCCTCGATGAGTCGGTCCATCGCCTCGAGGCGCTCATACACCCGTTCGACCGATGGCGTGAGCTCATCTCGGTACTTTATGAGTGCTTCGGCGAGTAACCAAAAATCGCGATACCCAGATCCTATTTCGTTCCCGAGAGTACGCTGCCGCTCGGTCTTGGAAAGCCGCATGTAGCGCCTATGAAACCCCCAAAAATCCTTGTCGTCCTGGAGCGCCTGGCTGCGATAGTACGGGTTTTCGGTAGCGAGATATTTCAGCACTTGGAAGCCGATGCCGTTGATATTGATCTCCATCTCATAGGCCGATGCAGTGAGGGGTTCTTCGATGTTCGCCAGCTCCTCAACATTCGTCGTGACCATCCCGAGCCCCCGATAGATAAACGCCATTGCGATGAGGCCTATGAACAATACCAACGCAAAAAACGCCGCGATCTTCTTGGCAACAGTAAACCGCATGTCTAGGACTCCTGAGGTACCCCCGAGATAATAAGCTAAGGAGACGCGTGAAAATAACTCAGTGAGGTAAGCCCCGGGCTTTGCCGGGGACTCACCGTGGTTTGACGTGTACTACGGTCGGTGTGAATCTCCGCTCTCCGCCAAGAGAAGGAGATTCACAATCGAAAGAATATCAGAGTTTGAGTCATACGAGATCGGCCCGCAAATATCACGTAGTGTTTATACCGAAGCGAAGGAAGAAGCGGAGTTTCGGGGTGTTGCGTCGGCAGTTGGGGAAGATATTCCACGAGCTAGCGAGGCACAAGGAATCGAAGATTGTCGAAGGGCACCTGATGGGGAGCAGGCGCGTTTGTGGCCAGTGGGGGCGAGGTGCAGGGAGGGGGGAAGGGGGAGCGGGAGTCTTCATGACGCCCGGCCCCTTCCGTGGTTGCACCGCGCCCCCGTGCTGCTTCGAGCAATAGAAATGCCAGTGCATAAGCTAATAATTGCCCTACAGTTTTCCTTTGATTGCGCCGGTATAGATCGCGAATAGTGTCATGGAATGGAGACATTTCGCGAGCGCATAAACACTGTGGCGCTCCCTAGGGGAATCGAACCCCTGTTTTCGCCGTGAGAGGGCACTAACCGGCACTTTCATGCGCGGCTGCCCTTGGGCTATCGTAAGCACGCGCGGGGCGGTGTGTGGCTGGTCCGGGTGTATAAGGACGGCAAGTATTCCAAGTGCAACATCGGCAGGGCTGGCGAGACCGGCGCTGAGGGACTACTTGGACAACGCTGTGTATACCGCCACTGTGCTCTGGAGGAGTGGGTTGAGAATAAGTTGCGCCGTTCGACTAGCGACGAGCGGGGAGACAGCCGGTGACTCACTCAAATAAACGCCCCCCGGTGGGACCTGGTCTTTACCCATCGAGCACACGGGGTCGGCGACATCTTCGATTAGGCGATCTGGGGCGCAGGTAATTTACGAGATAAACGGCGGAACAAGCACGGCCACTGATATTACAGCCGCTGGTCTTGCTCGCACATGTGATAGGCTTGAGGCAGGCCACGCAACGATCTACGTTCTCTATGTTTACTTCTTAACAGCAGTGAATATGTTCCACTCACTGTCATCTGATAGGCGCGTAAGCCCCGTCATAGTAAGCTTGTCTCTGCTCATTTGACCTATCACTGATCCATTAGGCCCAGTTGCAGATACAGTACACGAGCCACTTACCGAAAAACGAGTTCCTGGAATTACTTCAAAAGGAACGCCATCTGGCAACCTACACCACGAAGATGACGTTACACGTCGCGAACTATCGAGAATGGTCTTACACCGATATGGGTAAGAGATCCATTCGTCTTCTATCCCATCGCCGTCGGTGTCGATTACGGGGCCTATGGAATGCGTGGTAACAAACGCGTACCAAGTACCTGGTAAATCAGCATTAGCACACGCTGCATTGGCAGAAGCACTTACAACTAATGAACCCAGTGCTGCGACAGCAGCGATGATTGGCTTATTCATATCTAAAATCCCTTTAGGTTAAGCTAACGTTCGATGCAGCCGGCCATTAATAGCGCCAAAGTCTATTTATGATTGAACGCATTTAACAGGCCATCCGGTTTTCCAGTAGCCCAGCAGCACCAAGCGAAGCGCGCTAGAGAAGACTGGTTGTGAGTGATACCAAGGTTTTGGAGCTTAATTGTCGTGGGTCGGCGACAGCATTCGAGGCGAAGCGGCTTGAACAGTCCCGACCTGATTCGCGGCAAGTTGAAAATGAGCCTGTGGGTGCTGCTACGGCTACAGTTGCTACTTTTGCTACTGAAGGGGTGAAAAAGACTAGCAAAGGGGAGCGGTAGTAGCAGATTTACTGGCGCTCCCTAGGGGAATCGAACCCCTGTTTTCGCCGTGAGAGGGCGACGTCCTAGGCCGCTAGACGAAGGGAGCAGTTTGGGAGAAGGGTGCTTTACAGCATGGGCGCCGTCCGCGGTGTATTATACGCACCGCGTCTACACTTTTGAAACAGTGGCCATCCCGACCGAGGTGACAATCCCGTGCTTGACGTAGCGATGCAAACCAAGGTCGCGACGATCCCGATAACCCCGCGGATCATACCGCGATCCGGCCATATCATCTCGCGGGCCAATATTGATGAGCGCGCGCTCAAGGTCCTTTATCGTTTGAACAACGCCGGCTTTCAAGCCTTCCTCGTTGGCGGCAGTGTGCGCGATTTACTGCTCGGCCGCGAGCCGAAGGACTTCGATGTAGCCACCGACGCGCTTCCGGAGCAGGTGCGCGAGCTATTCCGTAATTGCCGCCTGATCGGCCGCCGTTTTCGCTTGGCGCATGTGCATTTCGGCAGGGACATCATTGAAGTAGCGACCTTTCGGGGCGCTGACGCGGCGGAAGAAGATGGCCGTGTCCTTACCGAGGACGGACGGATCCTGCGCGACAACGTCTACGGCAATATTGATAACGACGCTTTGCGGCGTGATTTCACGGTCAATGCCCTGTACTACAACATTGAGGATTTCTCGGTCGTTGACTACGTGGGTGGGATAGACGACATCAAAGCCGGCCAGATCCGGGTCGTCGGCAACACGCAGCAGCGGTTCCGCGAGGATCCGGTGAGGATGTTGCGGGCCGTGCGGTTTGCGGTTAAGTTAGGATTTACCATCCATCCGCAGACTGCAACACCGATTTTCGAGTTAGCGCCGCTGCTCTCGGAGATCCCGCCGGCACGCTTGTTCGAGGAGATCTTGAAGCTCTTTCTCGGCGGATGCGCCGTCCAAACATTCGAACAACTTCGCCACTATGGCCTGTTCGGTCAGTTGTTCCCCCAAGTAGAAGTCTGCTTAAGCGAAGAGGAAAGCGGATTTCCTCATATGTTTCTGGCCCGTGCGCTGCAAAATACCGATCGCCGCATCGCGGAGGGGAAACCGGTCACCCCGGCTTTTCTAATTTCAGCTTTGCTATGGGATCCCATGCGGAGGCTCGCCGATGAGCACCGGGCCCACGAATTATCGCCCGTGGAGGCCGATCAGCTTGCATCGGACACTGTGATTTCGCAGCAAATCTCCCGCATTGCCATGCCGCGGCGCTACACGCAGATGACGCGCGAAATCTGGGCGCTACAACCGCGTCTAACGAGGCGTGTGGGTGGAACACCGTTTCGGTTGCTGAGCCACCCGCGCTTTCGGGCGGCCTACGATTTTCTGCTGCTGCGCGCGGAGGCAGGCGAGGAGGTCTCGGAACTGGCCGAGTGGTGGACTGAATTCCAAGGCGCCAAGGAAGTCCGCCGGGGCGAGCTTATTTCGGCGGCAGGCAAGACCGCCCCGACGAAGAGACGCCGTCGCCGGCGTTAGCGATGCCACGCGCCAACGGCCCGCGCGCCGCGAGCTCGGCGATCGCTTATGTCGGTCTGGGCAGTAATCTTGCCGATCCCGGTGCGCAAGTAGCGCAGGGCATCTTTGCCATCGCGCGGCTACCCGAGACCCGCATAGTCGCTCAATCCTCGTTCTACCGCAGCGCGCCCATGGGGCCGCCGGATCAACCCGATTACATCAACGCGGTCACGGCCATCGAGACGGCCCAGACAGCCTACAATCTATTGGCATCGTTGCAAGCGATCGAGGCCCGGCACGGCCGCGCGCGCGGCGTTCGTTGGGGACCCAGGACCTTGGACATTGATATACTCCTTTACGGCGCCGAACGTATTACCGGGCCCGACTTGACGGTCCCGCATCCGGGACTGAGCGAGCGGGCTTTCGTGCTGTATCCGCTGTATGAAATTGCCCCGGACCTTGAGGTTCCGGGGCTCGGACCGCTCGCTGGGCTCCTAAGGCATTGTGAAAGAGGGGGTATTGAGCGATTGTCCGGCCGCGCGCCAATCACGCCTTAGCGTGTTGAGCGGATGGGCGCAATCACTTCAATTTCCGCTTCGGATCTGATCGAGATGAAGCGGCGCGGCGAGAAAATCGCTTGCCTCACCGCCTATGATGCGAGCTTCGCCAGGCTCGCCGACGCGGCTGGCGTCGATATCCTGCTGGTGGGGGATTCCCTCGGCATGGTGGTGCAAGGCCATGACAGCACGCTTGGCGTGCGCTTGAACGATATGATTTACCATGCGCGACTCGTACGCCGAGGGGTGACGCGGTCGCTGGTGGTGGTCGATATGCCGTTCATGAGCTATGCCACACCCTACCAAGCGCTTGGAAACGCGGGCCGCTTGCTCGGGGAGTCGGACGCGCAGGTGGTTAAGCTAGAAGGCGGCGCCTGGTTAGCGACCACCGTCGAGTTGCTCGGTGCCAGAGGTATCCCGGTGTGCGGACACCTGGGATTGCTGCCACAATCGATCAATAAGCTGGGCGGGTATCGCGTTCAGGGCCGTGATCCCGAAGATGCCGAGATGATCAAAAGAGACGCACAGGCGCTGGAGAGCGCCGGTGTCGCGATGCTGGTGCTCGAGTGCGTGCCCAGCCCGCTTGCCACCGAGATCAGCGCAGCGGCGACGATTCCGGTGATCGGCATCGGCGCCGGTCCCGGCTGTGACGGACAGGTGCTGGTTGTTTACGATATGCTCGGGATCAGCGAGCGGCTGCCCCGATTCGCGAGGAACTTTCTTGCCGGGCGCGCTGGTATCGAGGAGGCATTCCGCGATTATACCGGGGCGGTTAAGAGCGGTGCGTTTCCCGGCCCAGTGCACGGTTTCGAGTGATCATTAGCGTCGCTCGGATCGCGGAGCTTAAGGAGATCGTCACAGCTTGGCACGATCGGCGTCAGCGGATTGCGCTCGTGCCCACGATGGGGAACCTGCACCGAGGGCATTTGGCCCTCGTCGAACAGGCCCAGCGCTTGGCGCACCGCACGGTTGCCACCCTGTTCGTCAATCCCATGCAGTTCGTAGCCGGCGAAGACCTCGATCGCTATCCGCGTACCCTTGAACAGGATCGCGCGCTGCTCGATGCGGCGGGGGCTGATGTTCTGTTCGTTCCCGAGGTGGCGGCACTGTATCCCAACGGCCTCGATCGGCATACCGAGGTCCGCGTGCCTGGATTGGATACTATGTTGTGCGGGGCGTCCAGGCCCGGGCATTTCACCGGGGTCGCGACCGTCGTGACGAAGCTGCTGAATCTGGTGCGGCCCGATCTCGCCGTTTTCGGCGAGAAGGATTACCAACAGTTGCTGGTGATTAAACACATGGTTGCCGATTTGTGTATCGAGGTAGAGATTCATGCCGTGGAGACCATGCGCGCGCCCAACGGTCTCGCGCTGAGCTCACGGAATGCGTATCTCACGGAAGCAGAAAGAGCGATCGCTTGGCGTTTGTATGAGGCGCTTTGCGACGCCCGTGACGCGCTGAGCCGTGCGGCGCCGAGTTTTCAAGCCATCCAACGGCGTGGTCGCGCGCGCTTGGAGGAAGCCGGATTCCAAGCCGAATACTTTGTCGTCAGACGCGCCAGCGATCTCATGGAACCCGCTCCAGAAGATAGCGATCTCAGGATCTTAGCCGCCGTTTGGCTCGGGAAGACGCGCCTCATAGACAACCTTGCAGCGCGCACGTTCGTTGAACGATAGTGACCTTTGCGCCATAATCGCGGTCAAACTGTCACTGGCTCGGGACGCAATGTATATCATCTTGCTCAAAGCGAAACTCCACCGTGCTCGTGTTACGCATTCGAAACTTGATTATGAGGGATCCTGTGCGATTGACGCGCGTTTGCTTGACGCCGCCGGGATCCAGGAGTACGAGCAGATCCACATCTACAATATCGCCAACGGCGAGCGCTTCACGACCTATGCGATCCGGGCGGAACCGGGTTCGCGGGTGATCTCCATCAACGGTGCGGCAGCGCATAAGGCAAGCCCTGGCGATCGCGTGATCATATGTGCCTATGCCGGATTGCAGCGTGAAGAGGCGGCCGCCCACCAACCGACGCTTGTCTACCTGGATGACCGTAACAAGATCACGCGCATCGGTCATGCGATACCGATGCAAGCCGCCTGATCTACTACTTCTCGATTTTCTCGCGCCGTGCGCAGATTATGCGGGAGTGGGATGGGTGCCGATGAGGCGTTTGAGGTTAGTTTGGCGGATGGCGGACAGGGCGGCGGTGAGCTGATGGCC
>JBOIDL010000149.1:0-9733 GCA_050740435.1 Gammaproteobacteria bacterium | reverse complement strand
ATATCGCCGTGCATAATCGCGACCCCAAGCCCTTCGTCTGGACCGCCAAGGCCAATGACATTCTGCAGAAGGTCATTCGTGCCAATCGCCGTTTAAGTTCCAAGAACAACGAAGCACTACACTAGGATCCAGATCCCGTAGGTTGAAACTACAGAAATTACCGCCTCGGTTGTAGAACTGCACCACCTGCCGCAGCGTGGCCATCCCACCGTTATGGAAATAAGGCCCGGTCAGTTCGACATTCCGGAGACCGGGCGTCTTGAAAGCGCCATCGACAGCAACACGCTGGAACTCGGGTCGGAGGGACTCGGTGGGCTCGCAAAGCCCATTGGCGTTGGTGTCTTCGCAGACGGCCGATCCGGCATCTTCGTCCCTGGCCGGAATATGGTCGTTACCTGGTATCGGAATGTCACTCTTGGGTGTACCTAGGCGGTCGCTGAGGCGGTCAAACAATGCTAGCCGCGCGAACGCGAGGGGCTGGCCGAAAGCGTCTGCACCTCCGCGGCCCAGATCGTCGGTGGTAGGAGTCACAGATGTGTTGTAAAAGCCGGTGTCGTAGAGTGCAGCGCCTTGCCCCATCTGCATGGCCCTGATCACCCTGCTTGCACCCTCGGCCGCGCGCACCGATGCCTTCGTTAGCTCAGGCCCGGCGTGACACTGCACACATTGTCCCTCATTGACGAAGACGTTTAATCCCACCAGCGCGGTCTTCGTAAAGCCTCGATTAAAACGGCCGGTCTCCATCCACTGATCAAAAGGAGTCTGGTCGGACACTAAGGTAGCTTCGTATAAAGCTACGGCGAGTCCGAAGAAAAAGCCAAAATTGGCTTCCATTTGGGTGAATTCCGCTTCATTCGGCGTGCCGGGTAATTTCGTGAGCGCCGATGAGTTCCAGTATTGTGCGGCGAAAGCCTGCTTGATCATCGCTTCGTAGGAAGTCGACAACCCACGAAAGGGTGCCTTGGACAGCCGCCCTAGCACCGAGTCTCCGGGATGCACAAACTGCAGACCCAGTGGAATCAAGCGGACACCCGTCTTGGGCGAGCGGCGCAACAGTTTCCGTCCAATCTCACGATGCTGCCGGGTATTGCCCTGAACCACATCACCGAAGGACATTTCTTCAGGACTCCGCGGCGGGTTCATTGCCTGGGAAGCCAAGCTGGCGTTGTCCAGGCTAATGGGTTCGGGGACCAATCCTATGCCCGGCCGGTTGACAAAAATCGCGGCGTTCCGGTCCTGGTCGCCGAAAACGTTTTTGCCGTTGAAACGGTGATTAGCGGAACCATTCCAAAAGTTAGTGAAATTGAACACGGCGTTGATCACCGTGGGCGTGTTCTTGGACTCCACCTGGCGCACATTGACTAAGCCGTCGACATTGAAAACGGAGTCGGGCTGCGGGGTGCCCGAGTCAAGAGGATTCCCCGGCCGGACACCGTTGAATGAAGTGAACAAAATACCCATTGAGCCGGCAATATCATTGCTGTTGTTGACTCCCGGCCCTATCGTGCCATCCGAAGCGCGGATGAGATCCTGGATCGTTTTAACAAACGGAAAGTCGTCTCGACTCAAGGTCTCGTTAGCTTGCCTGGTTTCGAACTGAGGGACCGCAGCCGTCGGGTTCGCAGTGAAGTACCCGATCACATCCCCGTCGCGGTTATCGACGACCGCGTCGAGGCCCGGATTGACGGCGTTCTTGGACCGATCGTCGGTCCCTGCGTGAAAGTGGCAACTGGCGCAGGCCTGCACGCCGTCGCTACCGACCTGCATGTCCCAGAACAATGCCTTGCCCAGTCGTACGGCGGCCTTACGGTTGGTGATGAAATCGTCTAGATTCTCGGGCAGTGGCACCCCGCCGTCCTGTCGAACGGCCCGGCGCAAAGATTCTAAGCCCTGTAGCCGCGCGTGCTTCGGTGTCTTAATGACCGCGGTCGCGGCCAGTGCGTATTCGGATAAATGCAGGGCGCCGGCAACCACACTGGCGAGAAGCAAAGCGAGCGAGCGGTTTTGGAACGCGCGCCATACATGCCGGCGCATGGTCTGCAATGGACAGCCGCAGGCTTCCTGCCTGATCCGCTCCTTGCTTGCTTGCATCTTTTCAGTAACCGGTTCGTTCATGATTCTTCACCCCTAGAGCCTCACAACCGCCCTCATCGATATGTCCCACCAACTCTCGCCTATTGCTCACCGCCATAGTGTTCCATGTGCGGGGGGCAAATTCCGTGAATTAGCTCACATTCGCTGTGTGACTTTTTTACCCTGACGTCGTCGTTGCCGGATAGAGTAGGGACCCGATGCTACGGCCCTGACCGGCGGTTGCTTCGGACACTGGACATATTCTTAGATAGCTACAAAGGATCAGTGCGAGGTAACGAGGCAAGGGTGTTGCTCAGCGCATGAGTCTGATGGGCGCTCTGCCTAAGAGCAGGAAAGTCAGGAAGTTAAGGTTTCGGTTGCTGAGGGGCACCTAGGTGGGCATATATCCCACAGGTAAGTGAAAGGGGAACCTACCTGGTCGAGTTGCCCCGTGGGCATAAGCCGCAACCGGCGTGTCGGAACCGCTACTTGATGGACCAGGTCTTGTCGTAGTCTCCGTGGCCTTGGGAATTATAGAGCAAGATTATCCTTCAGAAATCTTGTCCATCCTTGCGATTGGAATTAGACACGGCCCAGAAAAATCAAGTGAATATTTCATACCCTATTTGCGAAAAACTTCACAGCCTAGTCTGCGGATATCGGCTAGCCTTTGCACAGGATGGTGTGACTGCTCACTCGTCGCGCCATTCCTGGAGCGGCCGGACGCATTCCGGCCAAATCGTTAATTCAACTTCTAACGAAGGAGATTACCATGAAAGTCGAATCCAATCTGAAAGCTGGCCTTATTTCCTACTACTACTACCAAGTAGCGGTGGCTTAAGCAGCAAAAAAGCGCTCGGCGGCCGAAAGGCCGCCGAGCTCCTCAACTCGATCAGGATCAAAGACCATGAAGACGACCATAGCAATCGCATCTTTGCGCCGAGGCGTGCTGGGCGTGATCGCCTCCCTCGCCATCCTCGGCACTGCATCGGCGGCCGATGCCCCCGAGCATCAGACTCAGAAAAGATTTATCCGCCAAAGCCTTCAGGAATTCGTTAAAGATCAAAACAAACTAGACAGCTTGATCCGCGGCGTTCAGGTGATGAAGAGCCGTAATACCGCTCCTAAGAACTCGGTGGAGTATCGGACAAGCTGGGAATACTGGGCGGCTATTCATGGCTATGCTGGAAAATCCGCGCCATCCCCATTTGGGAAACCATTTGGAGGAACAGTGGAGACCTGGCAGGAGGCCTTCCGCCAGACGTTTCCTGATGACGCGCCGTTATTCGCGGGCTATTGGGCCGGGTTGCAAAATTTGACGCCGCCGGCGCGACCGCGAGGCGTGGCGAAAAAAACCTGGGCTACTTGCGAGCACGGGACCAGCCACTTTTTCTCTTGGCACAGGATGGCTCTCTATTTCTTCGAGCGCGTTCTCCGCGAGGCGTCGGGTGATCCTAACCTTGTTCTGCCATATTGGGATTATACGAACGATGCGACCGATCCTCTTGATCCGGCGAATTCGCCAGGCCGGGTGCCACTCGATTTCATTCGTCAGACGCTAAATACCCCAAGCGGTACGATCGAAAATCCCCTCTTTGAACGCAGGCGCACACGCGGATTGGGCTCCTTGGTCCAGCTTGACCTACTGGCTACCAACGCCGACAGCACGCTGAAATTAAGTAATTTTTATGAATTTCAAGGCACGCTTGATGGCGGCGTACATGGGAACATTCATTGTGCGGTAGGTAATCGATGCTTGGCGCCACATATGGGGGTTATACCTTTTTCGGCAAACGATCCGATTTTTTGGGTCCACCATGCCAATATCGATCGGCTGTGGGAATGCTGGACCACCCGAAATGGCCGGGATGCCAATCCAACCAATGAGAGGGAGTGGATGAAAAAGAAATTCAGGTTCGTCAACGAAAAGGGCCGTCTCGTCACCATGAAAGTGTCGGAGCTTTTCGACCCCAAAGGCCGTATCGATTATAACTACGATAATGTTAACCAGTGTTTTCGCGTAGAGCCGCCCGCTGAAAGAATGGCGGTGGCCTTGACGGAACCTGGCACGGAAAGAACTAGCGCAAGCATAACAAGAACACCAATTGCTACCATGAGCGAGGTGGAAATCGACCAGATCGATCAAGAGGTACCGCTTGCTCAATCCACGGAAGGGGGGGCTCGCGAAGCCCAACTCTCCGCCGTGCAGCCAAGCGCAGTGTCCCCGAGCAAAGCCGTGCTGAGGCTCGAAGGTGTGCGCGCGGAGAAACCGCCTGGCGCTTCGGTGAGCGTATTCCTAACCGATGACCAAGGCAAGAGCCGCGCGTTCGTCGGCGTGCTGGGCTTTTTCGCGCAATTCGATCATAGCCACAAGGCTCATGCGAGAGATGCGGACAAAGGACGCGACTTCACCTTTGATGTCTCGGCGCAACTGCATAAGTTGATGGCGGATAATCCAACGGGCGCAGGCATCCGCGTGGTATTCGTTGCTTCTAGCGGTCTGGCTGAAGAGGCCGCCGCGGTGGAGCAGGAAAGATATCAGCAAGCGGGTTTGCGCATTCGCGAAATACTGCTTGAGGTTGAATCAGGCGGTAGCACCCCAGTTAACCCTGGTGAGTAATGAAAGACGTTGAAGAGGGGCGGGTCCAGAGTAGACCCTTAAGATGCAGGTTTGAAATTGCGTCTAGAGGAGGGCCAATGGACCCGCAAAGTCAATTCTGGGATAAATGCTTATGGTTAGACTGTTTATCATCCCCAGGAGAGACGTTTACAACTCTCACAAACTGCAAGTGCCTTACTCGGCACAGCATAGGAGGTAATCGTGAAAGACATGCATAATCATCGTGCGGGGCAGGCGATGCAAGGCCTTACACGCGGAATCCGGGTGAGGGTGTGTCTCGGCGTCTTGGTCATGTGCGGAATCAGGTTTGCCAGCGTCCCGGTCCTCGCAGACGACGAGGCTATTGTTGTGCCACGGGACTTTCCCACGATCCAGGCGGCGGTGGACGCGGCTCCGCCTGGCGCCACCATCAAGGTCAGTCCGGGGACCTATACCGAGGAGATCGTCATCACAAGGGACCTGCACCTCGAGGGCGCTGGTGTGGGCGCCACGATACTGCAATCGCCTGCCACACTCACTCCTTTCGCGGTGTTCGAGGCTACAGGAATATCAGTAGGCGCCGTGGTGCGCGTCACGAATGGTGCCAAAGTCCGCATGTTCGGATTCACCGTGACAGGCCCAGTACCTTGTGTGGTCTATCCCCAAGGCATCGTCGTGGT
The DNA here is from genome assembly GCA_050740435.1 of Gammaproteobacteria bacterium. GTDB lineage: Bacteria > Pseudomonadota > Gammaproteobacteria > JACCXJ01 > JACCXJ01 > USCg-Taylor. The sequence goes on along the minus strand of JBOIDL010000149.1, from coordinate 4,381 downwards.
GGAGGGCGCCAGGCTCACGCTGGCGGAGTCTCATGTCACACGGATGCGGCCCGAGCCGGAGCCGAGCACCTGTAATCCGGGCAGTGGGATTCGGATCGGTTTCCCCGCGGATTTCAGGATAGGGAGCCAGTTAGGTTCCACCGGGCATGGAAAAATCACCGATGTCATTATCGATCGATATCGGGGGGATGGCATCGGTGTTGGAGGGCCTCCGGGAGGGGCTGGGTCCACTGCAACGATTTCGCACACTGTCATCCTCGAGGGCACAGGAGTTACTAATACTAGTCAAGGTATCGCGATTCGACAGAATGCAGTCGCTCGGGTGACGGAGAATATTGTCGCTGGCAATGTGTGCACCGCCCCCTTCTGCGGCCCAGATCCGCTAACCGACGCCCAATCTCTGGGTATTGTCGCTTTTGACGTCAGCCCGAGTAGCGTCGAAATCTTGGATAACCACATATTCGCCAACGAAATCGGCATCGTGCAACTCGCAAGCCCGCACTGCTGCACGATCAGCGCGAACCGCGTGAGCAATAATCGTTTCTTCGGGATCGTCATTGCGGACGGAGACGGCACGACCTCGGGGAATACGATCACGGGCGGCCGGGTTGGTATTGCCGTCATCGCCACCACCGTGGACACTGTTGGCGTGCTGAAAGGCGATCGGATCAGGCGCGCGTCTATGGCCCCGGTCCAAGAGCTGGAGTGCTGTGGGTTCACAGCCACGGCCATCGTTGCACAGCGACCAAAGCAATACGGTCACAGGAGGTAATCATGAAAGACACGCATAATCATTGTCCGGGGCAGCACCGAGCGTCGGCGATGCAAGGCCTGACACGGAGAATCCTGGTGAGGTTGTGCCTCGGCGTCTTGGTCATGTGCGGAATCACCTTTGGCAGCGTCCCGGTCCTCGCAGACGACGAGGCTATTGTTGTGCCACGGGACTTTCCCACGATCCAGGCGGCGGTGGACGCGGCTCCGTCTGGCGCCACCATCAAGGTCAGTCCGGGGACCTATACCGAGGAGATCGTCATCACAAGGGACCTGCGCGTCGAGGGCGCTGGCGTGGGCGCCACGATACTGCAATCGCCTGCCACACTCACTCCTTTCGCGGTGTTCGTGTCCAACGTGCCGACAGAAACACCACTAGGCGCCGTGGTTCGCATCACGAATGGTGCCAAAGTCCGCATGTTCGGATTCACCGTGACAGGCCCAGTACCTTGTGCCGTCGAAGCCCAAGGCATCGTCGTGGTGGAGGGCGCCAGGCTCACGCTGGCGGAGTCTCATATCACACGGATGCGGCCCGAGCCAGCCGATCCGAGCACCTGTAATCCGGGTAACGGGATTCGGATCGGTTTCCCCGCGGCTTTCAGGATAGGGAGCCAGTTTGGTTCCACCGGGCATGGAAAAATCACTGATGTCATTATCGATCGATATCAGGGGGATGGCATTGGTGTTGGAGGGCCTCCGGGAGGGGCTGCGTCCACCGCAACGATTTCGCACACTGTCATCCTCGAGGGCACAGGAGTTACTAATACTAGTCAAGGTATCGCGATTCGACAGAATGCAGTCGCTCGGGTGACGGAGAATATTGTCGCTGGCAATGTATGCACCGCCCCCTTCTGCGGCCCAGATCCGCTGAACGACTTTCAATCTGCGGGTATTGTCGCTTTTGACGTCAGCCCGAGTAGCGTCGAAATCTTGGATAACCACATATTCGCCAACGAAATCGGCATCGCGCAAGTCGCAAGCCCGCACTGCTGCACGATCAGCGCGAACCGCGTGAGCAATAATCGTTTCTTCGGGATCGTCATTGCGGACGGAGACGGCACGACCTCGGGGAATACGATCACGGGCGGCCGGGTCGGTATTGGCGTCATCGCCACCACCGTGGACACTGTTGGCGTGCTGCAAGGTGATCGCATCAGGCGCGCGTCTATGGCCCCGGTCCAAGAGCTGGAGTGCTGTGGGTTCACAGCCACGGCCATCGTTGCACAGCGACCGAAGCAATACGGTCAAGACAGGATTAAATAGAAGTAGCGTGGGCAAGAGGCGCGGCGTTGCCCACCACACAGAGCTATGAGACCCAATCGGGTAGCCGGGGGTGTAAGGATCAGTGCAGGGGGATGAAAGCATGGTCTCATCCATCGCTCCTTGAAGATTGACCCCAGCACGCCGCGCACGATCTGCCGGCCGAGACTGCCTTCGATGCTGCGTGCCACGCTCTTGACCAAGGCATCGTCCCGGATAAATCGCCTTTGACGACCATTGGCGCTCGCGAGCCAAATTTCCTATACTCGCCATGTAAGCCGGGATTGTCCCAGCGGGTCACAGCGCGAGGAGGATCTATGAACGATAAATACAAGAATATCCTGATGGTTTACCCGAAGTTTCCGCCCACCTATTGGGGCTCGCAATATTACCTTCCGCTCGTCGGCAAAAAGGCGGCGATGCCGCCATTGGGTCTGATCACGATCGCCGCAATGACGCCGGCGGGCTATCGGATCCGCTTGGTCGATTTGAACTGCGAATCCCTGCAAGAGAGCGATCTAGCATGGGCCGATATCGTCTGCCTCTCGGCCATGCTGACCCAGAAGTCTTCGTTGTTCGAAACGGCGGCGCGTTCCCGTGCCGCGGGGAAGCTGGTCGTCTTCGGCGGCCCGTATCCGACGGCCTGTTCCGAGGAATGCACTCCCCATTGCGACGTGCAGGTTCTAAACGAGGGCGAGATCACCTGGCGCGAGTTCCTCCAGGACCTGGAACGGGGCACATATAAGAGCGTCTACACCACTCCCGACAAGCCCGATGTCACGCAAACGCCGGTGCCGCGGTTTGATTTGCTCAATCTCGATTACTATGCGATGAATTCGGTGCAGTTCTCGCGGGGCTGTCCTTATCTTTGCGAATTCTGCGACATCACGGTGATGTTCGGGCGCAAGCCGAGAACCAAAACACCGCCGCAGATGATGAAGGAGCTCGACGCGATCTACGACACCGGGTTCCGCGGTGTGATTTTCGTCGTCGACGATAACTTCATCGGGAACAAGAAAGAAGCCAAGAAACTCCTGGCGGCGCTCGCCGTGTGGAATGCCGAGCGCGGCCATCCCTTCTTCTACGGGACGGAGGTGACGGTGAATCTTGCCGATGACGCCGAGTTGCTGGATCTCTTGGTCAAGGCGAATTTTATCTGGGTCTTCATGGGCATCGAAACGCCCTCGGCGGACAGCCTGAAGGAAACGCGTAAGTTCCAAAATTTAAAGGGCTCCTTGGTCGAGCACGTGTGGCGCATCCAGCAGGCGGGCCTGTTGACCTATGGCTCGTTCATCGTCGGGTTCGACAGCGACACTGATGATATCTTCGGCCGTCAGATCGAGTTTATTACCGATGCGTCCATAGCGAACGCGATGATCGGCCCGCTCGTGGCGCTGCCCGGGACACCGCTCTTCGCGCGCATGAAGCAAACCGGCCGCTTGATCGAAGAGCTCACGGGTGACGAAGAACGAACGCTCGGATCAGGGTACACGAATATCGTGACACGTATCCCGCGCAGGCAGCTCTTAGAGGGACATCTGCGCGTGATCCGGACGCTGTATGAGCCGAAGGCATATTTTGATCGAGCCATGGAGATGTTCTCACGGATGTCCCATCCGGCCACCGTGGCCGGCCGTTTGAAACGACTGTTCTTCTTGACCGCCTCCGGCGTGCGCAATCTCGTCTCGAAGTTAGTTAATGGAAAAATTTCTCTGCGGACGATTTGGCGCCAGTATCAGCAACAAAAGATTATTTATAAAACCTTCCCCGAGGACTACACGAAAGCGAGTCGAGAATTCTCCCGGCGGGTGATACGCGAATATCCGGATCAGATCCCCTTTATCATGCACTACATCACGCTCGGCTATCACTACTATATGTTCACCTTCGATCATGCGGTGCCGGGTCTGACCAAGCTTCTCGCGGAAGAAGATTTAATGGCGCAAGGATCCGAGCTGGGACGGGAAGTGTCGGCGGCGTGACGTTCGCAATCCGTGTGGCGAGCAAATACGGATAGTTCGAAGTTAAATCCGGGATCGGAATTTCCCGGATTCGGCTGGCGTTTCATTCAGGCTACGCTGGCTGAATAGCTGTTTTGCATGGCGTAATGCAGCATTGGAGACGCATTACCCGTTGCGGGATCGCGTTGGATTTCCTATCCATCTCGCTGTTGTGAGCCTTTCGGATGGATGCTGGCTTGGGCAGCCGCGCAATTGACGAATACGGAGATGAGGCAAGGCATGTCACAAATGGACACCGATTCGACCGATACCAAAAGTCTCAAGGAGGGCGCGTCGGTGCGCCCCGTCAAATACGAGCTCAATCGCCGGCGTTTGGTAAAGCGCGCCTC
>JBOIDL010000148.1:0-9976 GCA_050740435.1 Gammaproteobacteria bacterium | reverse complement strand
CTTGAGATTAGCGGTGTCCCCGCATTCTGGGAAGACCGTCTGTTCGGGGAGCCCGGCACGCTGGTGGATTTTAACGTCGGGGCGGTCGCTTTCGAGGGCGTCAATCCCTGCCAGCGCTGTGTCGTACCGGCGCGCCACCCGCGGAGCGGGATCGAGGAGAAAGGCTTCCAGAAAACCCTGGCCACGAAACGCGAACAGACCTTACCCGCCTGGGCGGCCCGCTCGCGGTTCAATCACTACTACCGCCTCGCCGTCAATACCCGGATCCCGCCCTCTGAAGCCGGCAAGACGCTCCGGGTCGGGGATGAAGTCACGATCCTTGGAGTACGCCCGACCTCTCCGTAGTGCTTCTTCTGCTCGGCCTTTTTCTCGATCTTATCGCCGAGTTTTTCGAGGTCCCTGCCGAACCCCTCGACGGTATTGCATCCATACATGCCAAGCACCGCTACCGACAGCAGGATCGCGACTACCGTGTCTCGCAGGTTTCTTCGTTCGCTCATCGTTTTTCGAGCCAGAGCTTATTAACGTAAACGCCCTTTCCGCCCGGACCAGATCCTCAGAGTAAGAGCGGTGGACCGAGCCGGACATCGACTTTGATGCTATCTTAGCACGGTGGTTCGGTAGCCGGGCTAATAAAATTGGGAGGGCAGCGAGCATCCCGCGCGCCGTCCGATGAACTTTCATCTTGCGCGATGGGAATGGCGCGCACAGCACGCCCTACATACTGCACGTCAGACAGGAAGAGCACCTTCGATGTCGCCGTCGTAGGCAGAGCATCCAGAATGTCCAGCCGGAGCGGGCGGGCCATGAGGTCAGCATAGGCCATAATAATGACATATCAAGACATGACCCCAGACCCTGCTCAGTTGGATCGCGCGAGCCCTTAGGACGCTTGACAGTCCCCTCAGGGCGTGAGTTAGGCGTATGCTCGCGTTGAATGCGAAGACCGACCCGACTCGCGGAGCTGTGACCAAAATAGCACAATCTTCCGAATCCAAGCGGGCACTATGCGCATCTTACCAATCATGCGAACGGCACTCTCGGCATCAAGTCTTAGTTCTCGCAAGATTCTATGAACCAGTATCAGATGCAGTGAACTGATAATCGCGTCAAAAAGAGCATGATGGTACATGTCGATCGATCAGCTTACGAACCTCTTGGTCTGATTCGCGGATTTCCCGAAGTAGCTTCTCTAACCCTTCATCTTTATCAGAAGATGGTTCAACCGAGCGGTCAACTTCTTTAAGCAAGTCAGAAAAACACAATCCAGCGCTCTTGTGATTGTGAATGATTAAAGCGTTAGCGGTATAAAAGAACTGAAAGATACGGCTCTCTTCGGGCAGCCTACCGTCCAGTGCCAACTCAGCTACGGAGTCCCGTACTCGGCAGAAGCGGTAAAGTATTCGGTCGTGCTTTTTAGCGATGTGTAACCGGTATACTGGAGAACGATGAATTTATGCACCTCTCCGTCGATAAAATCCCATACCGGGGTTATAACTAAGAATCACTGCTCTAAACTAAGACCGCTACGCTTGCCGCTCTCTCCGAAGCATGAGCTTATAAAGCACAGTCACCCACAACACCCCTAGAACCATCCCGCCCAGCGTATCCGATGGAAAGTGCACCTGCAGGTAGATCCGAGAGGCGGCCACGCAGGCCACCACAACCAGTGCCGCCCAGGCGATCCACCCTGCCCACTCGGGGGCTTGGCGGCGCACGATAAGGACTAGGGCCAGGAAAAACGCAGTCGCGTGAGCGGCATGCGCGCTCGGGAACGAATCCGAGACAGGCAGCTCGATCAATAGCGGGTAAAGCGCGGGCCGAGGCCGCGCTAGAATCCGCTTAATGGTGTGAGCCATGAGCGCGGTCCCGCAGAGGCCCATCCCCAGAAGCCAGGCCTCGAATCGGTTCCGTCGATGGGCCAACAGGCCGACCAGCACGAGGCCGGTTGGGATGAGAACGTAGAGTGAGCCGAACCAGGTCATTCCACGAAACAACTGATCGAGGATCTCGGAGCGATGAGCCGCGGCGAACGCCAGGATGGCGGCATCCAAGTTTAGGACACTATGCATCTCTCAGTGAATCTGCTGCGCGGCGTGCACGCGCCCAGCCGGTGGGCGTGTGCAGGAAATGCTCAGGGCTCCCCGGGATGAATGCCAACCGCTCAGGGTCCCAAGACCAGCAGCTGACGTCGATGTGCGGGCGCTCGATGCGCAGCACATTGAAGGAATTGCGCTCGCCGCGCACGCGCGTCGAGATCGCCGTGCCCGCGCTGACTGCAAGCGCCCTGTAGCCGCCGATTCTAAAACGCTCGGCGAGGGGCCCGGTATGGCTGCGATGCAGATGGCCGGCCAGCAGGATGTCGAGTCGGCATTGGCCGAGCTTGGCCAGTGCCTGTGGCGGACAGCGAACCAGATCATCCTCGTCTCCGCCTTCGGGCACGTGAAAAGGATGGTGCGTGACCAGGATCCTGATCATCTCCCCTCCCCCATCGCCTAGCCGCTCGCAGAGACTTGCGATCTGCGTTTCGTTGATGCGCCCGCCCTTGATCGTCAGTGACCGCGCGGTGTTAATGCCGACCACCATCATCTCCTCGTCACGATAAAACGGCGCGAGGTCCTCCGTGATGTAGCGGCGATACTTGGCGAGCGGGCGAAAGAAGCGCGCGAAGAGATTGCGCATCGGCACATCGTGGTTACCCGGCACGACGATCCGCGGCGCCCGGATCGTTTCCAGAAACGCCCGCGCCTGTTCAAACTGGGAGCTGCGCGCGCGCTGGGTCAAATCGCCCGATACGGCCACAAGACTCGGCCTGATCCCGTGGATAAAGGCGACTAGCGGGGCGAGAATCGCCTCATCGATTTGCCCGAAATGCAGATCGGAGAGATGGACGACGGTGCGCACGGGCGTTACTCTAAGCTGCGATCGGAAGTAACCGCGATCAGTCTAGCAGCGTTTAGTGCTCTGCCGTTTCCGCCGCGGGCACGAGCACCCGCAGCGCTCGGGGGCGAACCCGGTAATGGAGTGGGGTGGGCATCACGGTGACCTCACCGTCTATAGCGACGTGCACGCGCCTGCGCTTCGTCTCGATGTAGACCTCTTCGGTACAGAGCGCATCGAAATCCTTCTCACTTTGCAACTTGCCCGCGAGCGCGCGCAGGGCGAAGCGCAGGAGCCCAAGGCGCCCGGTACGGCGTGCCATGTAGAGACATAGCCGTCCCGCGTCGAGGCGTTTGCGGGTGCCGACCTCGAAACCCGCGATCTCGTATTCGTTGTTGCCGATGAAGATAAACGGGGTGCGCCGCACCGATTCGTGATCGTCTGCGTTCACGCGCACCGCGAGGAAGGGGTAGCGGCGCAGCACGGAGAGCGCCGCCCACAGGAACGCCGGCCACTTGCCGTGCCCTAGGCGATCTTGGAGCTTCTCGCGATGGCGTACGACCATCGGATAGAGTCCGAGACCCGAATTGTTGAGAAAGAACCGGCCGTTGACCTCCCCGACATCCACTTGCGCCACCGTACCGCCGAGGAGCGTGCGCACGGACTCCTCCAGGGCGAGGGGAATATTGAGATCCCTGGCGAAGTGATTGAGCGTCCCGAGAGGCAGCACCCCGAGCGTGCGATCGGTCTCGATAAGCACCGACGCCACGGCGTTGATCGTCCCATCCCCGCCTCCGGCGACCACCGGGCCGGCATAGCGGGCGACCGCACCGCGTGCCAGATCCACGATCTCCTCGCCGCTGCGCGCGCTCAAAAAATGCGCTTCGGCGCCGAGATTGTGGAACGCTTCCGCGATGCGCACCCGTGTCTCCGCGGTCGTGTCCGATCCCGCGGCGTCATTGATGATGATCGCGATGGGCATAGCCCTAGCCGAGCCAAGCAACTCCGGCATTCCTGGATTCCCCCCGCGCATCGATCCCGAGTGGCTTTCCGTAGATTTCCGTGGATTTAGCCTGGGCCGCGCGGGAGGGCCTGTCCCGTGCAGCGCGTTTTCGATTGATGAGAGCTTAGGCGTTACCCGCGGCGGTACGCACTTCGACGCGGTTCTCCACGTCTATCACCCCGGGTACCGCGCGGACACACGTGAGCACTATGTCTTGCTCCTCCGCCGACACCTCCCCGCTCAGTATCACCAATCCGTGATGGGCAATCACCTCAACCGCGGGCGGCTGGGGGAGCGCCCGTTCCAGCGCCAACCGTACCCGCCTCGCCAGCTCGTCATCGGTCGCTACATCGTTCGGAGCCGTCAATGAGATATCATCGGCGCCTGCTTCAACGACACGATCACCACTCGCCTCCGACCCAGCCAAGGGATCCTGTTCCTTCTTGGTGAGCCTCGCCCATTTTTCGTGCAGCCACCGCCGGCGCCGTGCGCCTGACTCCGGATCGAGGAAATACATCAACCCGACGCCGATGCCGATCAGTAATAAGGTCATCAACATAATGTTGTCCTATTGTTCTGGTTTATGTTCGTCTATGCCTAGGCACAAAGGTTTAGTTTCCGGTTCTTAACGCCGTATCGAACTCATCGTCCGTTAAAACACCCCACATCTGCTAGGCCTTGCCTTTAACTTGGTTCCGATTACGTCAACAACGGTGCCAGAATCGGCGCGGGCACGATTGTCATCGATTATCAATACGATAGTGCAATCAGTGAGGTGCTAACACGCCTGACTAAACTCGCTACACAGGTACAAATTACCGATCCCCTGGAGCACTTGCATATGCTATCTTAGCACCGTGATTCGGTAGCCGGGCTAAAAGAAACTGGGAGGGCAGATGACCGCGTTGCTATACCTTCTCGCCGTGATCGGGGGTTTTGGCGCGCTTGCGTATTTCGCCGCGCCCTTGTGGGCGTGGACAGCGGGAATGGCGCTGGCCGTCGCGCTGGCTTCCTTGCAACTCCCGGGGTTTCTCGCCGCGGTAGCCTGGCTCTTATGGGTAGCCGTTGCCGTAGCGAACATCCCCCTCGTGCGCCGTTATCTCTACAGCGCGCCGCTGCTGCGCCTTTACCGCCACAAGCTCCCGGCGATGTCCACGACGGAACGCGAGGCGCTCGAGGCCGGAAATGTCTGGTGGGACGCCGAGCTGTTCTCGGGCCGGCCGGAATGGCAGCGGTTGCTCGAGTTACCGAAACCCTCCTTGACGCCTGAAGAACAGGCTTTCCTCGATGGCCCGGTCGACGAGCTTTGTCGCAGGATTGATGACTGGCGGATCACCTATGAGCTGCACGATTTGCCGGCCGATCTCTGGGAATTCATCAAGGCCCGGCGCTTCCTCGGCATGATCATCCCCAAGGACTACGGCGGGCTCGGGTTCTCGGCGCAAGCCCACTCCACGGTGGTCGCCAAGGTCGCATCGCGGAGCGGCAGCGCGGCGGTCACGGTGATGGTGCCGAACTCGCTCGGACCGGCGGAGCTTCTCATGCATTACGGCACCGAGGCGCAGAAAAACCATTACCTGCCCCGGCTCGCCGAGGGCCGGGAGATCCCGTGCTTCGCCTTGACCAGTCCCTACGCCGGCTCGGACGCCTCGGCCATCCCCGACCGCGGCGTGGTCTGCCAGGGCGAATACCAAGGGCAAACCGTCCTCGGTATACGCGTCACCTGGGAAAAACGCTATATCACGCTAGCGCCCGTGGCCACGGTCTTGGGCCTCGCGTTTCAACTCTACGATCCGGAACATCTGGTGGGAGCCAAGGACAATGTGGGCATCACACTGGCGCTCATACCCACGAACCATCCCGGGGTCCGCATCGGCCGCCGGCACTTTCCGCTCAAGCTGGCGTTCCAGAACGGCCCGACCGCAGGAGAGGACGTGTTCATTCCGATGGATATGGTCATCGGCGGCCGTGAACGGCTCGGCCAAGGCTGGCGCATGCTGATGCAGCGGCTAACTGTGGGACGCTCCATCTCCCTGCCGGCGCTCGCCGCCGCCGCGGTTAAATATTGTGCTCGCTACGTCGGGGCCTACGCCCGGGTGCGCAAGCAGTTCAAGCTGCCGATCGGCCGCTTCGAGGGGATCGAGGAACGCTTGGCGCATATCGCCGCCGAGGCCTATGCGGTCGAGTCCGCGCGCCGGATCACGGCCGTGGCTTTGGATCAGGGCCAGGAACCCGCGGTAATTTCAGCTCTCCTCAAATACCAGGCCACCGAACGCCAACGGCGCGTGGTCAACGATGCCATGGACATCCTCGGCGGCCGGGCCATTTGCGAGGGGCCGAGCAACTACATGGCTAACATGTATCAGGGTGTGCCGGTCTCCATCACGGTCGAGGGCGCGAATATTCTCACCCGCAGCCTCATCGTGTTCGGTCAGGGCGCCATTCGCTGCCATCCCTGGTTACATAAGGAGATTCAAGCCGCCTTGGGATCCGATCAGCAGGCTGGGCTCGCCGCTTTTGATGAGGCGCTCGCGGGCCATCTCGGTTTCTTGCTGCGGAATCTGGCTCAGGCGTTCGTGCATAACCTCACCCGCGCTCGCTCGGTGACCACGCCGGAGGCAGGACCGGCCGGCCGCTGGTATGCGGAGCTCGGCCGTCTCAGCGCGAGCTTCGCGCTCAGCGCGGATATCGCGCTGCTGTTGCTCGGGGGCGAGCTCAAGCGCCGGGAGCATCTTTCCGGACGTTTCGCGGACATTCTCGCCGAGATGTATTTTCTAAGCTGCGTTCTCAAACGTTTCGAGGACGAGGGCCGACAGGCCGGCGATCTGCCCTTGGTCGAGTCTATCGGCGCCACTGCCGTCGCTATCATCGAACAGCGGCTCGCGGAAATCCTCGGGAATTTCCCATCGCGCTCTCTGGGTTGGGTGTTACGGCGCGTCGTGTTCCCTTGGGGGCAGCGAAGCCGGCCGGCCGACGATCGGCTCACGCACCAAGCGGCCGCGCTGCTGTTGCAAGCCTCCCCCGCGCGCGACCGGCTGACGGCCGGCATCTTCGTAAGCCGTGAGCCTGACGACATCACCGGCCGTATCGAACACGCCTTCGAGCTGGTTCCGGAAGCGGAACGTATCGAGGTGCGCATCAAGGCCGCGATCAAGGATGGCGCCATCAAAGTGACCGATGAGCACTCGGCCCGTAAGGAGGCCCTGAACGCGGGGATCGTCTCGGCGGAAGACATGCGATTGCTCGAAGCTTGGGATCGGGCGGTACGCGCGGCGATCGATGTCGACGATTTCGCGCCCGAGGCGTTGGCGCCATTGGCGCAGCGCGGATGAGCCGCGCCCGTGGCCAAGGGTTTCCTCACCATCGGGTATGATACCTCCGCCGCAAGACGGCAGAGTCAAAATATTTCGCCTGCGGGGCGTGTACCCGCAGGCGACCAAAGGGGAGAGTTGCACTACTCCCCTTTGGAAACCCCAATGCTAAAGTGCCCGCCGCAAGCGGCGGGGTATTACAAGAAAATAAGAGGTCTTGTGCATGTTGACTGGTTATATAGCGCTTCCCTGGTGGGGTTATGTGCTGGTCACCTTGGGGCTGACGCACGTAACGATCGTATCGGTGACTATTTTTTTGCACCGCCACCAAGCCCATCGAGCGTTGGACTTGCATCCTGCCGCCGCGCATTTCTTTCGCTTCTGGCTTTTTTTGACCACCGGGATGGCCACGAAGACCTGGGTCGCGGTGCACCGCAAGCACCACGCGTTTGTGGAAACCCCGGACGATCCTCACAGCCCGCACAATGTAGGCATAAGAAAGCTGCTTTCGGCCGGCGCTGAAGCGTATGGGGAAGCGTATACGCGCCATCCCGAAATACTCGCGATCTATGGACACGGCACCCCCAACGACTGGTTGGAAAGGTACCTCTACGGCCGCACGTATAGCTCTTGGCTCGGGGTCGTCCTACTAGGAATAGTTTATGTCCTTGCGTTTGGGCCCATCGGCCTCACGATGTGGGCGATACATATGATGTGGATCCCGTTCTTTGCCGCCGGGGTCATCAATGGGTTGGGTCATTGGTGGGGCTACCGCAATCATGCCTGCCCCGATGCTTCCACCAACCTTATCCCTTGGGGTATCTTGATTGGCGGCGAAGAATTGCATAACAATCATCATGCCTTCGCCAGTTCCGCTAGGTTTTCCAGCCAACCATGGGAATTCGACCTCGGTTGGTGGTATATCCGCGCACTCCGTGCTCTCGGCCTCGCACGCGTGAAGAAAATCGCGCCCCGCCTGTATAAGGATCCTCGGAAATCGCGGATCGATGAGGACACCGTCCGAGCGGTCTCAAGCTGTCGCTTGCAAGTGCTCTGCGACTATACCAAGCACGCCCTCCAGCGAGTATACCGGGAACAATGCAAACCGGAGGATCCAACGCACCGTCCTGGGCGGTTTCTCACGCGCTCGCAAAGCCCGATGGATACCGCTGCCGAGCTGCGCCTTGCGCAGGGACTCCGGGACAGTGCAATACTTGCAAAGGTTCATCACTTTCAAACTCGCTTGCAAGCCATCGCTCAGCAAACGCCCATCTCATTGGATCAACAGCGACAGCTCCAAGAGTGGTGCCAGCAAGCAAGAACGAGTGGCATTGCGGCGCTCGAGCAATTTTCCGAGATCTTGCGCAGCTATTCCCTGCAACCGGGCACAGCCCAGGTCACCCGCCGGCCGCTTACTTCGTGAGGCGAATAGGTTTATAGTCACAGCATTACGATGTTGGACGGACGCGCGATGCTAACTCGCTCTTGCAATTCTCGTGGAACGCTATTGTGCGTGACGCTGGGTGTGGCTTTGGCTTCGCCCGGCCTTCTTGCTGAGATGTACAAATGGGTCGATGACCAGGGACAGGTGCAATACTCGCAATCGCCGCCTCCGGGCCGGCCGGCCCAGACCATCAAATCTCCCCCGAAGGCCGATTCCAAGTCGGCCCGCGAGACTTTAGAGCAGCAACTAAAAGATGCTGAGATCCGAAGCGATAAACGGCAAGAACAAGCGGAGACCGATCAGAAGACGAAAGAAGAAGCGGGTGAACGCAAGGCGGCTTGCGAAGCGGCCCGCGATAAACTGACACGGCTCGAGGCCAATCCCAGGATTCTCCGCGTCGAAAAAGACGAAAGCCGCACGCGGCTCAGCGAGGAAGAGCGCCAAGCGGCCATCGTCGAGGCCCGCACACAAGTCGAGAAGCATTGCGGGCCCTGATCTACTACTTCTCGATTTCCTCGCGCCGTGCGAGGATTATGCGGGAGTGGGATGGGTGCCGATGAGGCGTTTGAGGTTAGTTTGGCGGATGGCGGACAGGGCGGCGGTGAGCTGATGGCCTTTGGAAGTGAGACGATAGCGGTGGCTTTTGGAGATCTTTGGGATGAGGCCATGCGGCGGCGAATTCGCCCCGGGAGACAGCCCAGAGCAGGGCGATGTCGTTGGGATCGCCGATCCGCAGTGCTCGCACGCGGCGGTCGTGATAGGTGAGGGGCTGGGCAACGTGGTCGAATACCTGATGCAGATGGGTTGTGTCCTCCACGGTGGCGAGTGCTTCGCGGTAGGAGTCATTGGCGCGCTGGGAGGGTTTTTTCAAGCCGTAACGCCATGAGCAAGATCACCGATCTCGACACTGACTCGGGTGATGCGGAGGCGGATATGCTCGACGAAGACAGCGAGGAGGGTATCGAGGACAAGCAGGCGCCCAGCTTGGGCGTGACGGTAGAACGTCCCGCCGAGATCTCGGAAGCCGAGATCGACGCCACCCGCTTGTATTTATGCGAGATTGGATACTCACCCCTGCTGACGGCCGAGGAAGAGGTACGCCTCGCGCGCGCCGCGCGCCAAGGCGATAGGGGCAGCCGCAGGCGCATGATCGAGAGTAATCTGCGCTTGGTGGTCAAGATCGCGCGCCGATACTTAAATCGCGGTTTGGCCTTGCTGGATCTCATCGAGGAAGGCAATCTCGGTTTAATGCGCGCGGTAGAGAAGTTCGATCCGGAAAAAGGGTTCCGCTTCTCAACCTATGCCACCTGGTGGATCCGGCAGACCATAGAACGCGCC
>JBOIDL010000147.1:0-9983 GCA_050740435.1 Gammaproteobacteria bacterium | reverse complement strand
ATAGAGTCCCGAAGGGCTGGACTTCACCAGCGGTGAGATCCAGCGAAAAGCAAAACACTCACTAAACCCTATGTCCGACGCCATTTCCCGCCGCTTACCCCAGAATTTATGCAACTGGAAGGTTAACGCTGGAACCGGCTCGCGAGTTGTTGGCGTTGTTCTGGCGTGAGGATCTCGGCTACCGAAATCAAGCCGTCCACGAGCCGGCCAGAAGCGGTGTCGATGTGCATGAGTTTCGTCTTGCGCAGATCTTCGAATGCCTGGCGGTTCAGCTCCAGCTTGGTCAGCTCGGCGACCAGCGCCCGATGGCTGTCGCGGTGCTGCTGCATCAGCGGGTAAAGCTGCTCCACCAGATCGCTGACCGCCGCCTGGATCTGCTGCCGCTGCTCGACGCTCGCGTCGAGGAAACCGGCGAGCCACGCTACCTTGTCTGCGGCGCGCTCACGCATGTCCTCGATCGTCACGGCGCCCCCGTGCCGGCCCCAGCCGCCAAGGCCGGGATGGGCAGAGACGCTCGTCCCGATCAGCATCCCTGCGACGAGTCCGATGCCGACCAGCGCCACCACGCCAATGCCGACGCGTGTGCGACGCGTGAATTTGCGGTCACCGAAACGTTGCTCTGGATGTTCCAGTTTGTGTTTCTCTAAGCTCATGGCTACCTCCTGTTCATCAGGTTTGAGAACCGCACCAGCGCGATTCATGGTAGCCAGCTTAGCGAGCAACTGTTGCTGATGTTTTGCTCAGATGTAAAGTTTTGTTAATCCCGCGACGCGCGAGTTGGCGCGTCAGGGCACGGTCACTTGCACGCCATCTCCGGCGCTGGGTCTACAAACGATGCCGCTGATCGTATTCCTGGAAACCCGTAAGCGGCCCATCCCATACCCTTCCTAAGGCCATCACTTTGAACCGCTCTCCCATCCCTTGGGGCAAGGTGAGCTGCTTCGCCTCCTGAATATGATTCCAGTCTCTCCGCGGCTCCGCCGCTTGCAGCGACTTTAGCGCTTCTTCAAGACCACAACCGATCAGGAAATGGGCCTGGGTCGTGTAGCCCAAAACCGCGAGCCCGCAAGTTTCCGCGGATTCGGCTAGGGCCGTGAAATCGACAAAGCTACTGATATCCTGGAGTCCGGTGAGGATCAGCGGATCGGCGTGGACCCGATGGCGGTGGTGGCAGAGCAGCGTGCCCTCGCGGCGTTCGGGCAGGTAGTACTCGCGGCGCGTGTAACCATAATCGATGCATAGAAATATTCCACGGCATAGAAATTTCGTCACCGTCCCTAACCACGGCGTTAAGGCGAGATTGACCTCGGAGACATAGCTCTCCGGGAGCGGGGAGCCCAATGCGCTTTGGATTGCCTCGATCTGTGCTCGGAGATGTGGTTCGGCGGAGACCTCCTCGCCCCATGTGAACCTATCGCCCTGCCACCCCACGCGTTGTTCGTAAACCTTCCCACCAGCGACGCGAAAGCGGTGCACGGGCAGCGCGTCGAGCACCTCGTTAGCGATCATGATCCCGCGCCAAGGCCCGCTGGGCGGCCGCTCTAGCCATGCGACCCTTGAAGCCAAATGCGGCACGGCGCGTTCTATCCATTCCTGTTGGCGCGCGCGCAGATCCGCGCTGATCTCAAGAATACAGTAAGCTTCCGGCAAGCTGTCCCGGCGTTCGAGCTCGGTCAGGATCTCGACGGCGAGCCGGCCCGTGCCTGCGCCGAGCTCGTAGACTGCGCCGCCGCCGAGCCGCGCGAGGACCTCGCGGCATGGCCCCGCGAGGCAGCGCCCGAACAGTGGGGAGAGTTCCGGGGCGGTGACGAAATCGCCGCTCGAGCCGAGTTTCACGCTCCCGGCGCTGTAGTACCCGAGACCGGGGGCGTAGAGCGCGAGCTCCATATAGCGCGCGAAGCTCATGCTCCCACCGGATACCGCCAATTCCTCGCGTATCGCCTCGACAAGCCGCGCGCTGTGGGCCGCGGCCTCGGCGCTAGGCGGAAGTGATCCACTCAAGCTATTCGTAGTGACGCTGAAAATCCGGCAATTCGCCATCCAGGAACCAGCGCTTCGAGGCTGCGTCATACCACCATTTCTGGACATCGCGAAGCGTGGCGACCTGGGCCACATCCTGGTAATAATAACGGAACAAGACCGTCACGGTGGCCTCGGTCCGAGTTGCGTTCAGAGTCTGATTGACGATCTCGTAGGAGGCGACCCGGATAGCTTGAAGGGGTTCCGTGTCGATCGGCGGATAGGGGCCGGTACGGGAAACACGATACAACGCCGCCGCGTCGTAATCGCCCCAGCGCAGCGCGCTTTCGTAGGTGGCGACGCTCAACTCCAGGTTGTCCAGGCGGTCGCGGGTTTCCATCCCCGCGCACGCAGCCGCCATCAAGGCCAGGCTAAGCACCGCCGCATTACGCCCCGCGAAGCTTCTTGCCGACGCTTGTATTTTATTCCGCATAACGCTGCCCTCGGTAACGGAATCGCCCAGACATAGGATGTTCACGCCCGCGGCTCCGAAGCGCTTGGGGACGGTCCCAGGAGGTCTTCAAGGGGAACCGGCACAAGCGCTTGTCCGCTCTTATCAAATTCCGTCCAAAGCTCGCGGATCCGCCGGCCTTCGAGCGGGTGCATGACCTCGCCCGCGATATCGGCCAGGGGCCTCAACACGAAGGCATAACGGGTAATGTCCTTACGCGGCAGGTCCAAGCCATTTTCTCGAATCACGAGATCATCATAAAGCAAGATGTCGAGGTCGAGCGGCCGGGGCGCATAGCGCGGCATATCGGGTGTGCGGCCATGGTGAGACTCGATTGCGGCTAGCCGCGTCCGCAGTCCGTGCGGATCTAAATCGGTACTGAAGCCCACGACAAGATTATAGAAATGATCTCCGGGAAAGCCGATGGCGGCGCTCTCGTATACGGGCGACAGCATCAATTCCCCGAACTGGCCGCGCAGTGATGCGATGGCGCTGCGAATGTTGTCGCGGCGCCCCACATTGCTGCCTATGCTTACATAGACCCGTGCCAACTTTCCTCCCGGCGGCCGCGTTCGATGATGACCCCGACGTCGCGCACACCGCGCACGGCGCCCTGCTTGTTCAGCCGTAAGCGGAGCCAGGGAATATCGAACTCCTTGATGATGAGCTCGGCGACCGCCTCCGCAAGCGACTCAACCAACTGGTAGCGGCTGTCTGTGACGAAGGCCAACACCCGTTTGGCGACATCTTTATAATTCAGCGTGTCGGCCACCGAATCGGTGAGCGCCGCTTTGCGGATATCGGTCCCGATCTCGAGGTCGAAGATGACCACTTGCTTGAGCTGCCGCTCCCAGGCATAGACCCCGATCACGGCTTCGATTCTTAGATCGTTTATGTAAATGATATCCATACGCCGTTCAATCGTATGCGCCTGGCCACGGCTACCTGTGCGGTTTTCACATTACTTTCCGGTCCGATGATAGACACTAAACCCGATGCTTGCTTGACCTGTCAAGGTCAAGCGACTTCAATAGCGCCATGCTGCTCGAGCTCGCCCTGATTTGCTTCAGTTATCTTTTGGGATCGATTTCCTCGGCCATCGTCGTCTGCCGGGCAGGCGGATTCCCCGATCCGCGCGCGCAGGGCTCGGGCAACCCAGGCGCGACCAACGTCTTGAGGCTTGCCGGAAAGCCGGCGGCGGTCATTACCTTGGCGGGGGATTGGCTCAAGGGTTTGCTGCCGCTGCTCGCCGGCCGCGCATTGGACGTGTCCGATCCGGGTCTCGCCTTGATAGGCCTTGCGGCGTTCTCGGGCCATCTGTACCCGGTATTCTTTGGCTTCCACGGGGGCAAGGGGGTCGCGACCTTCATCGGCGTGCTCTATGGCCTCGCTTGGCCGGCCGGGATCGGCTTCATGCTGGTGTGGCTGGCCTTAGCGGGCCTATTTCGCTATTCGTCGCTGGCCGCCTTAGGCGCAGCCGCATGCGCGCCGTTCATGGTTGCTGTGCTTGACCGCACCTGGATTCATGTCGCGGTCGTCGTGTTGATTGTGGCGCTGATCTTCTGGAGACACCGGGGAAACCTGCGCAAGTTGCTTGCGGGGACCGAACCGAAAATCGGTGCCAAACAGGCGACCGCACGGGCGGACTAGCGCGCGCCTAAACGGGAGGCAGGTCGCCGAGCGGCCAGCGCGGCCGTACCGGGAACTCGAGGCCGTCGCGGTGGCCGGCGCGAAGGCGCACCCATCCCGCGTAGGCAATCATCGCGCCGTTGTCGGTGCAGAACTCGAGCCGTGGATAGTAGACCTGAATCCCCTCACCGCTAAGCTCGCGCAGGCGAGCGCGTAAAGCGCGGTTGGCGCTCACGCCGCCCGCCGCCACAAGCCGCCGGTAACCGGTCGCCTTGAGCGCACGCCGGCACTTGATCACCAGCGTGTCGACCACCGCATCGGCGAACGCGCGCGCGATATCCGCGCGCGTCTCTGGATCGTCGCGTGTTGTCCGCAGGGTTTGGAGCGTAGCCGTCTTTAAGCCGCTGAAACTAAAGTTCAGGCCGGGCCGGTTGGTCATGGGACGCGGAAACACGAATCGGCCGGCTTCGCCCTGCTCCGCGAGACGCTCGAGCGCGGGACCGCCCGGGTAACCGAGGCCGAGCAGCTTCGCCGTCTTGTCGAAGGCCTCGCCCGCGGCATCGTCCACGGACTCGCCGAGGATCCGATAACTCCCGACCCGGGCCATGTCGACGAGCTGGGTGTGCCCGCCGGAGACGAGGAGCGCGAGCAGGGGCGGCGCGGGCGGGGTAGGCTCCAACATCGGGGCAAGCAGATGGCCCTCCATATGATGCACCCCTAAGCATGGGATCCCGAGCGACCAGGCCAGGCTGCGCGCCACGGCGGCCCCGGCAAGAAGCGCGCCGATGAGGCCCGGCCCCGCGGTATAGCTGACACCCGCGAGATCTCGCGCCTCACAGCCCGCCTCCCAGAGTGCCGATCGGATCAACGGGATAACGTGGCGAATATGATCGCGCGAGGCCAGCTCGGGCACCACGCCCCCGTAGTCGGCATGCAGGGAGGCCTGGGTGCGTAACACATGCGCCAACAGCCCGCGCTCGGAATCGTAGATCGCGATCCCGGTCTCATCACATGAGGTTTCTATTCCCAGCACGCGCATGGACTGCTTTTAGCTACGGTACGTACTTTGCCAATGGAACGGACTCGATTACACTATGCAGTAAAATAAATCTTAAACAAGGATCCGATTCTCAATGCCGTCAGTACGAGTGAGAGACAACGAACCCTTCGACATCGCCTTGCGGCGCTTCAAGCGCGCCTGTGAAAAGGCGGGCGTCCTGGCCGAAGTGCACCGGCGAGAATTTTACGAGAAACCGACCCAGGTGCGGAAGCGTAAGGCAGCCGCGGCCGTCAAGCGCTGGCAAAAGAAACTCGCCCGCACCCAGGCCCGCCTTACACCCTCCGCATTCGGGCAGCGGGGCAAACCCGTCCTCCGGCGTTTTCATCGCGGTTCATACGCGGATGCCGCTCGCGCTTAAGGAGTGCGTGCAGGGCCCCCGGACATGGGCACAAGCTACCCAGGCGCATAATCACCGCCTGGGCAGATAAATGGGGCGGCCCGAACCTTTACCGCGACAAACTGGCATTGTGGCTTGCCCCGTCTATACTCGAAAGAGTAAGGCATAGGCATGACCCGCCGCATTTCACAGCCGGTCATCGACGAGCTGTTGTCCAAGACGGACGTCGTCGAGGTGATCGAAGAATTCCTCAGCTTGCGCAAGGCCGGGCGCAATTATGTGGCCCTTTGCCCTTTCCACAACGAGAAAACCCCCTCGTTCAGCGTCAACCGCGAGAAACAGTTTTATTACTGTTTCGGGTGCGGCGCCGGTGGCTCCGCCATCAACTTTTTAATGAATTATCTGCGGCTGAACTTCATCGAGGCGGTATCTGAGCTCGCCGATCGCGCCGGCATGCCACTCCCCAACACCGATCCTGGCACCACGCCCCAAGCCCCAAGCGCCGACCTGTACGATATTTTGGCGCAGGCAGCCAAGCACTATGCGGCGCAGTTGCGCCAACGTCCCGCCGCGAATCGGGCCGTCGCTTACCTCAAGCAGCGGGGATTAACCGGCCGTGTCGCCGCCGATTTCGATCTGGGTTATGCCCCACCGGATTGGGATCAACTGCAGCGGGCCTTGGGAACTTCCCCGCAAGCCCTGCGTGTGCTTAGCCTGGCGGGGCTTGTGATCGCGAAACCGGACGGTCGCTATAACGACCGTTTTCGCGACCGGATCATGTTCCCGATCCGAGACACGCGGGGCAGGATCGTCGCGTTTGGCGGACGTGGCCTGGACGGCGGCGAGCCGAAGTACCTCAACTCGCCCGAGACACCCGTTTTCCACAAAGGGGCCGAGCTGTACGGATTGCACCGGGCCTTAAAAGCCGGCGCGGATGCGCAGCGCCTATTGGTCGTCGAAGGTTATATGGACGTGATCGCCCTGGCGCAGTTCGGGATCAACCATGCGGTCGCGACCCTCGGCACCGCCCTAACCCGAGAGCACGTCACTCGCTTGTTTCGCGCGGTTCCCGAGGTCATTCTATGCTTCGATGGCGATGAGGCCGGAGAGCGCGCCGCTTGGCGCTCGCTTAACGTGATCCTGCCGCAGATGAAGGATGGGCGAACGGCGGGCTTTCTTTTTTTGCCGGCGGGCGAAGATCCCGACAGTTGGGTGCGTAAGGCGGGCGCCACAATATTTGAAACCACCGACAAGGCGACAGCCCTCTCGGAATTCCTCTTCGCAAGGCTAATAAAAAGGGTCAATCTGAATACGCCTGAAGGTAACGCCCGGCTGGTCGCGCTTGCAAACCCATACATAAACCTGCTGCCGCCCGGCGCACTACAACACCTTTTGCGACGCCGCTTAGGGGAACTTTCAACGCTGGATGCGGACGAATTAGCGGGTCTGGAGCGAACGGCGCGTCCGGCCGAGAAAGTCGTCGTCCCCACTCGCCGCCCAGCGCTATCCATAATTCAATCTGCGATTGCAATCATGTTGCGGCGGCCGGAATTAGCCATGCGGGTCGATCTGAGGCAGGACCTCACGCCGGTGGAACTTCCCCACATCGGGATATTTTTGGAGTTGGTTCGTTTAATTCAAGATCATCCCGGAATTCATTGCGGCGCCCTTCTTGAGCGGTGGCGCGGCGCCGAGGAAAGCAGTTTATTGAATCGGCTGGCGGCCGAGGACCCGCTGGTATCAAATGAGGGCTTGGAAGCCGAATTCGCGGGGGCCGTGGAGCGCTTGCAGACTCTTGCCAACAAGCAACGGCGGGTTCGGTTGCTGACATCCAATCCGGGCGCGCTTACGCAGCGAGCAAAAGCGGAACTGCGCGCAGCACTCGCCATAAACAGCAAAGCTGCCACGAGCACTAGCGATAAGATAAATTAAGTATTTTTGCGCCGAATTAACGGTAATTCTGATCATAGCGTCCTGGCAGATTGACAATTGTTTTACTATACTTTTCGATTAATCTTTTAACGCATTGAACAGTTTATACTTTAACTATGGATACTCCCGAAGATATTGACTCAGGCGACGAACGCTCGCAGATTAAACAACTCATCGCAAAAGGGAAGGAGCAAGGTTTTCTGACCTATCACGAGGTCAATGACCACCTCCCGGAGGGCATCGTCGATCCCGAGCAAATCGAGGACATCATCGGCATGATCACGGACATGGGAATCGAGGTCCATGAAACGGCACCCGATATCGAATCCCTGCTGTTAGCCGATACAGCGATCGCCGCCGATGAGGATGTCGCGGAAGACGCCGCGGCCGCCTTTGTGCCTGTCGACGACGAGTTTGGCCGCACCACCGATCCGGTTCGCATGTATATGCGCGAGATGGGCACGGTTGATCTGCTCACGCGCGAGGGTGAGATCGCGATCGCAAAGCGCATCGAAGAAGGGCTCAATCAAGCACTTTCGGCGCTCGCTGACTTCCCTTACATCATCGAAAAACTGCTGACTGAATACGGGCTGGTAGAGGCCGGCGAGTCGAAACTAAGTGATGTGCTCAACGGTTTCTCTTCCGGAGAGGAGCTAAAGGCCGGCGAATTGAAGGCAGCGATCGCACCGGCGAACGCTCGGCTCCTAAAAGACGAGGATGAGGATGCCGAGGAACGAGAACAGGACGACGAGGCGGACCCATTGAGTTTTGCTTTGAATCCCGAAGAGGTCAAAGAGAGGTTTGTCGCCCTTAAAAAAATGCACCAAAAGATCCTCAGCGCGGTAAAGAGAAACGGGCGTAGTGATCCCAAGACCAAAAGGTTGCGAGACGGACTATGCGCGCACATCCTCGAGTTTCGGTTTGTACCGAAGCTTGTCGATAAGCTCACGAGCGAAGTTCGGCAAATCGTCGAGAATATCCGCGTGCTGGAACGGGAAATCATGGAGATTTGCACGCAGCGTGCGAATATGCCACGCAAAGACGCAATCAGCTCGTTGCAGAACAACGAGACCAATCTTCAATGGACCAGATCCTTAGCGCGTTCGCGTAAACCGTGGGCGGCCGCGATCAGGGCGCACGATGACGAAATCGTCCAGGCGCAAAAGAAGCTCGCTGCGATTGAAAGAAACACAGGACTGACGATTGTTGAAATTAAGGACATTAACCGCCGTATGTCGATTGGGGAGGCAAAAGCACGTCGTGCAAAGAAGGAGATGGTTGAGGCAAACCTGCGGTTGGTTATCTCGATTGCGAAGAAGTACACCAACCGCGGGTTGTTGTTCCTGGATCTGATTCAGGAAGGGAACATCGGTCTGATGAAGGCGGTGGATAAGTTCGAATACCGCCGGGGTTACAAATTTTCCACCTACGCCACCTGGTGGATACGGCAAGCGATCACTCGCTCGATCGCCGACCAGGCCAGAACGATTCGAATTCCCGTGCATATGATTGAAACGATCAACAAGCTCAACCGGATCTCGCGCCAAATTGTCCAGGAAATGGGGCGGGAGCCGACCCCAGAAGAGCTCGCCAAGCGCATGGAAATGCCCGAGGAAAAAATTCGCAAGGTACTAAAAATCGCTAAGGAACCGATTTCTATGGAAACCCCTATCGGTGACGACGAAGACTCGCATTTAGGGGATTTCATTGAAGACCAAAACACCTTGATGCCGGTGGATCTCGCCACCTTCGAGGGCCTGTGCCGGACGACGCGGGAGGTATTGGCCGGATTAACTCCGCGTGAAACCAAAGTATTACAGATGCGCTTCGGAATCGACATGAACACCGATCACACCTTAGAAGAAGTAGGTAAGCAATTTGATGTCACACGGGAACGGATTAGACAAATTGAAGCCAAAGCGTTGCGGAAACTGCGCCATCCTTCCCGTTCGGAACAACTTCGTACTTTCCTCGATTAACGCTTGATGGGCTGCGGGCCTGTAGCTCAGTCGGTTAGAGCAGGGGACTCATAATCCCTTGGTCGTAGGTTCGAGTCCTACCGGGCCCACCAATAAATTCAATGCCTTACAGGATTGTTACCGTTCGGTTTTGCTCCGCAATTCTTGGCTTGCTCCGCAATTGCACCCCACTGCATATTTCATTTGGTCGGTTCGACCTTCTCACCTAAGCGATTAGGAACGTAATGCTCGGTCATTTGAATGGTCTCATGACCGAGCTGCTTTTGGGCTTCGCGCAAGTCTTTAGCATTCGCTTTATCGGTTCCAGCTTTAGCCCTCAAGTCGCGGAACTGGAAGGACACCCCAGCCACGGCTCGTGCCTTGTCGAACCTCATGCAACGCGCACTTTGTTAATGGTTGTCCGTTTTCCTTACGTATCAAGGCCAGATTGCGCACCTTGTACGCTCGTTTGCGCCCCATGATCCGGTCAATCACTTTGGCCAGTTCCCCAATGATGGCAATCCTGAGCCTCTTGCCGGTCTTGTTCTGGGCCACAAGCAGTGCCCCATCGCGGATATCGGTTTCATTAAACTTCAG